>DATLDA010000178.1:0-5739 GCA_035526135.1 Flavitalea sp. | reverse complement strand
ATCAATGGCGGCAACGATTATTCAAACTGGTTGCTTTGTGCAATTCCGTTGGCTGCCTTCCATTCCGCGGCGTATTTTTATCCACTCAATCAAACGTTTTCATCCGTCATGCATTATATCGGCTTTGCGTATGCATTATATGTGAATTACTGGCTGTGAACTCGAAGCAATCAGCAGTCAGCGGTCAGCAATCCCTTCTCCATAAAATGTAATGCCTTCGAGATTATGAATTATAACGCTTTCAGATAGTTTGGGTGGAACAGCTGTCAGCTGATTGCTGATACCCTTTCATTATCTTTGACCAGTTAAAAATTCTCAATGATGAAATTTGGCGTCGTTGTATTTCCAGGCTCTAATTGTGATCGTGATATTCAGGAAGCATTGGAAACAGCCCTGAATACTGAAGTGATCATGCTGTGGCATAAAGACAAAGATTTGTCAGCATTTTCCACCGATGATTGTATTGTATTGCCGGGTGGATTTTCCTATGGGGACTATTTACGCTGTGGTGCTATTGCCCGGTTCAGTCCGATGATGCAACAGGTAATCAGTTTTGCACAAACCGGTGGCAGAGTGCTTGGAGTTTGTAATGGTTTCCAGATTCTGTGCGAATCACACTTGTTACCCGGTGTTCTATTAAGAAATGCAAATCAGCAATTCATTTGTAAGAATGTTTATCTCAAAGGAATTGGTTCGGACGAGCCATTAATGCTTCCGATCGCACATGGTGAAGGAAGGTATTTTGCGAACGACCAATTGTTGGATGAACTGGAACGGAATAAACAGGTAATTTATCACTATTGTGATGAAAATGGCAACATTACATCCGCTTCAAATCCAAATGGCGCCTGCAGAAATATAGCCGGCATCCGTAATAAGGAAGGAAATGTTTTTGGTATGATGCCTCACCCGGAAAGAGCTTCCTCCCAGTTACTCGGAAATACTGATGGAATAACTGTCCTCAAGGCATTATTTATGATAGAAAAAGCCTCAAAACACCCTGTTTCTGAGGTAGTTAATTTTTAATCTTTCCTTAGCATTATATAGCTGATTTTTGTACCAGAACGCATTCAACTCTGCATGAAAAGAATCATACTCTCCATTACCATCTCATTCTTATGTCTAATTTCACTCGGCCAGTCGACAAAACAGGTGAAATGGACCTTCACGTCAAAGAAAATCGCAGATAAGACTTATGAAGTGCATATGACTGCCAACATCAATGGACAATGGCATTTATATGCCCAGGATGCAGGAGAAGGTCCCTTATCAACCACCTTCAATTTCACAAAAAATCCGCTGTTGCAGGTTGATGGGAAGGTGAAGGAGATTGGTAAGATGAAAAAAGTATTTGAGCAAACATTCAATTCGGAAGTGCGATTTTATGAAAAGTCAGTAAACTTCATACAGGTCGTTAAAGTACGCGGAAACGCAAAAACCAATTTATCCGGTAAAGTAGAATTTATGGTGTGTGATGATAAATTATGTCTGCCACCGGGTGAAGTTGAATTCAGTGTGAATGTTGGAGACTGATTAATCAATCATCATTAGGTAGGAACGAGTTCTTGAAAAGGACTCGTTTGTTTTTTTTAGCTTTATTAAGATGAAGGCTTTCTACTCTCTTGTCTTATTATCCTTTTTTTTCTTCTTTAATAATGCATCTGCACAGGATACTTCAAAAGCGTATGCCTGGAAAGTAACCAGTACACGGCTGGATTCTGGTAAATATGCCCTGGTGTTTGAAACGAAAGGCAATCCTGAATGGCAATTATTTTCTCCCAATTCACTTTTGGATGATATTCCCGCTTCAGAAATTGAATTTTCAGATTCATCTATCCGATTTATACCACCCTTCCAAACGAAGGGAACAGAAAAGAAAATCACCAGTACTCTTTTCAATAACGCACCTTTCATAGTTTACGAAGAACCGGTGTCTATAACGGCAATAGTTTCGATTACCGGACCACCCCCTGCACAATTGATTGGCAACTTTCGGTATACTTATGGAAAAGGTGAAGGCCTCTATCCATTGAATTCTTTTCCTTTTATCGTATCTCTCGAGGGAGGTGTTTCTTCTCACGCAAGGATTCTAATCCCTTCCTTTGATATTCAAAACCCCGTAGTTGACTCGGGTGATGAAAGCACTGCCGACAAAGGATTATTCAGCATTTTCGTACTCGGATTGCTGGGTGGCTTTATTGCATTATTAACTCCCTGCGTTTTTCCGCTCATACCACTTACTGTTTCTTTTTTTACCAAGAAGTCAGGAAGCAAAAGAAGAGGAATTTCAAATGCTGTATTGTATGGGTTTTTTATTTTCTTTATTTATATCCTTTTAAGTGTTCCCTTCCATTTCGTAGATCAAAGCAATCCCGAGGTCCTTAATACCATTTCCACGAACGTTTGGTTGAATCTGGGATTCTTTATTGTTTTTGTTGTTTTTGCAATTTCTTTTTTCGGCTACTTTGAGATTACACTTCCGGGAAGCATTGCCAGCAAGGCAGATTCTAAAGCAGGAATGGGAAATTTCGCCGGTATTTTTTTTATGGCCTTAACATTGGCCATCGTTTCTTTTTCGTGCACAGGGCCGATTCTGGGAAGCCTTCTTGTCGGTGCACTTTCGAATAACGGTGGACCTATGCAGTTGTCAGCGGGCATGGGGGGATTCGGTTTGGGGCTTGCGCTTCCGTTTGCTTTGTTTGCCATGTTCCCGGGATGGCTGCAGAGCCTTCCCAAGTCCGGCGGGTGGTTGAATTCGGTGAAAGTAGTATTGGGTTTTCTAGAGCTCGCAATGGCTGTCAAATTTCTTTCCAATGCAGACCTTGTTCAGCAATGGGGATTTTTAAAACGTGAGATCTTTATCGGTATATGGGTTGTGATCGGTATGGCGATCATCGCCTATCTTTTTGGCAAGATCCGCTTCCCGCACCATACTGCTGTTACCCATTTTAGTAAAACAAGATATACGTTTATCTTCTTTTTCACTGCTGTTACCATTTACCTTTTGCCAGGATTAAGTAATACAAAAGGAGCGAACCTTCAACTTATCAGCGGATTTCCACCGCCTTTGTGTTATAGCGTTTACAAACGTCCGGTGAATTGTGAGAAGGGGATTGAGCCGTTAAGAGATTATGAGGTGGCGCTCACGCGTGCCCGAAAAGAAAACAAACCGTTATTGATAGATTTTACGGGGTGGGCATGCGTTAATTGCCGACGTATGGAAGAAAATGTTTGGGTTAATCCGGAAGTGCATGCGCTGATGAAAAACAATTTCGTTGTCGTTTCACTTTATGTAGATGAAAGATTGAAATTGCCAGCCTCTCAACAACTTGTATATACGACCAAAGGCGGGAATGAAAAAAGGATCATCACCGTCGGCGATAAATGGGCCACTTTTCAATCAGAAAATTTCAATGCAGTTGCGCAGCCCCAATATGCTATTGTAAGTCCCGAGGAAAAAATTCTTACCCGCACCAAAAGCTATACACCGAACCCGAAAGAATTTGCTGCGTGGTTGAAAAGCGGACTGGAAGCTTTCAAGTCGGTTAAATAATAAGGCTGTCAGCGGTGAGCTATCAGCAATTCTGGTACGATAAATATCATTTCTATTTACATTCGAAATTCAATAAGCAATCAGCGTGGGATAGCAGATAGCTGACTGCTGATCACCCTTACCAAACAAAACAAAAAAACCCTTTCCGAAGAAAGGGTTTTCAATTAGTCGTCATTCTGTTCAAACCTTCCGGTAGCAAGCAATTCTAAATTCAGAACCAGAGGGAAGACCAGAATGACAGTCTTTTTCCAATCTGTTTTTCTTTAAATCAGCAGTGAAGTCATTGGATTCTGAAAACATAATAAGAATTGTAAAAATCATTAGAGTGCGATCTTTTTTTGCGTCATCATTTTACGCAGGTTGATCAGGCCATACCGCATTCTTCCCAAAGCAGTATTAATGCTGCAATTGGTAAGCGATGCGATTTCCTTGAAACTCAGGTCTGCATAATGACGTAAAATAATCACTTCCCGTTGGTCTTCAGGCAACAGGTCAAGCATCTGACGAACGCGATCATGACTTTGACGTTTCATCATCTTCACATCAGCACCGTCTTCTGTGAAATTGATCACTTCGAAAATGTCACGGTCATCACTTGTTTTGATGGCCGGCGTACGTTTCACTTTACGAAAATGGTCAACACACAAGTTGTGTGCAATACGCATTGCCCAGGGAAGGAATTTTCCTTCTTCTGTGTAACGGCCTCCGCGGATAGTGTCGATGATTTTAATGAGAACGTCCTGGAAAATGTCCTCAGCGAGGTACTTGTCTTTAACCAGGAAAAGAATGGAAGTGTACATCTTGTCTTTGTGTCTGATAACAAGAGTTTCCAATGCATGTAAATCGCCATCCTGAAAATTCTGGATGAGTTCGTGGTCGGTTTTTTTACGTAGCGAATTCATAAACTTCTACGGGTTTTTTTGAAGGTGATAGGATATTTATTTATGGATTTTGGAACGAAACGGCTTTTCTGAGTAGAAGTAACTTAGTCGATAGGCTGAAGTAGTTTAGTTTTCGATTTATTGTACAAATTAGGAAATAAAGATAGAGACTTTCTGATACAAACCAAATTTTATGAAATATTTTATACTAAAATACATGGTTCTATTACACAATAAGTTACAACTCGTAGATCTACGATAAACATGTTGTGTTAAAAGCGCAATTTATTTTTGGTTTTCCGCGATTAGCTCGGTTTCAACAGGATACATACAAGACAACACAGTCTATTATTTTTTCCCTTCGCCTCCTTACGGTAATTTTGCTGTCCTTATTATGTCAACTGCTGTCAAGAAGAAGAGTGCCCCGGGTAAGAAAAAAGATGCTCCGTCAAACGATGCGATTTTTATTAAAGGAGCACGTGTTCACAACCTCAAAAACATTTCCGTTGAATTCCCTCGTAACAAATTTATTGTTGTTACAGGCGTATCAGGATCCGGAAAATCATCATTAACGATTGATACACTTTTTGCAGAAGGTCAACGCCGCTATGCAGAAAGCCTGAGTGCGTACGTTCGTCAGTTCATGGCAAGAATGGTAAAGCCTGATGTGGATTTCATCCGCGGCTTATGTCCTGCCATCGCAATTGAACAAAAAGTGATCACCCGTACGCCGCGGTCGACTGTAGGAAGCATGACAGAGATCTACGATTACCTCCGTTTGTTATATGCGCGTATCGGACGAACGATCTCACCGGTATCCGGGCGGCTTGTGAAAAAGGATGATGTCACAGATGTATTGAATGCAATCGTTACACGGGCTCCTCAAAGCAAAGTGTTGTTGTTGGTCCTTTTCAAACAACATGTGAACAGAAATTCAAAAGAAGAATTATCGATCCTGTTGCAAAAAGGATTTACGAGGATCTATGAACCGTCAAAGAAAGGAGAAGGCAAGATCCTGCGTATTGAAGAATTGATTGATAGTGCCACGGAATGGAAACCGGGTGCCCAATCCTATGTGCTCATTGATCGTTTTGTTATAAAAGAATTCGATGAAGAAGACCGACATCGCATCTCTGATTCTGTCAACACTGCATTTTATGAAGGTGAAGGTGAAGTGTTGTTGGAAGTGAATGGTTCTGAGACAATGCAATTTTCAAACAGGTTTGAATTGGATGGAATTGTATTTGAAGAACCCGTACCGAATCTATTCTCCTTCAACAATCCATTCGGAGCGTGCCCAACCTG
>DATLDA010000176.1:0-2179 GCA_035526135.1 Flavitalea sp. | reverse complement strand
CTTTTATAATGATCTATAAAAAAATGTTCGGAAATATTTTTTTCATCAATCGTGATTTTCAGATCATCTAAACTGATGGTGAGCGTACTCTGCGGGCCGCAATTAAAAATTTCACGGAGGAACGCGTCGGTTACCTGAACGGGTAAAACACCATTATTCAAAGCATTATTACGAAATATATCGGCATAGAAACTCGAGACGACTGCACGAAATCCATAATCAGCCAACGCCCATGCGGCGTGCTCACGTGATGATCCGCAACCAAAATTTTTCCCTGCCACCAGAATTTCTCCTTTATAAAGATGATTATTCAAAACGAACCCGGTCTTAGGATTTCCCAAACCATCATACCGCCAATCACGGAAAAGATTTTTTCCAAATCCATCCCGCGTAGTAGCCTTTAGGAACCGTGCCGGAATGATCTGGTCTGTATCCACATTCTCCATCGGAAGCGGAACAAAAGTTGATTGTAATATGGTGAATGCTTTCATGTATTAACTTAAAAATTCTCTGATATCTGTAACGACTCCGGTAATCGCAGAAGCAGCTGCGGTAAGTGGACTCGCAAGCAACGTACGTGCACCGGGCCCTTGTCGTCCTTCAAAATTCCGGTTTGATGTAGAAATACAATATTCACCGGCCGGAATCTTGTCTTCATTCATTCCCAGACAGGCACTGCAGCCGGGTTGTCGGATCGCAAAGCCTGCTTCCTCGAAAATTTTATCAAGTCCTTCTGCTTTAACTTGTGCAGCTACCTGCTGCGAACCCGGAACAATCATCACGTGCACTGAATCTGATTTTTTCCTACCCTTGATCACCGATGCAACCATGCGTAAATCCTCAATTCGTGAATTCGTACAACTGCCTATAAAAATATGTTGCACCGGCATTCCGAGTAAGCGTCCGCCCTGTTCAAGTCCCATGTATTGTAATGCCTTCAGAATATTTTTTCTTTCACCTTCATCAGGGATGCTGTCAGTAACCGGCACATTTGACTGAACGGTAATACCGAGTCCCGGATTCGTTCCATAAGTTATCATCGGTTCGATCTCTGCGGCATCGATGACAAGTTCCAGATCAAACACTACATCATTGTCAGAATGCAGTGTTTTCCACTCGGATACTTTCTTATTCCACTGTTGTACTCCGGGGGCAAAAAGCCGTCCCTTCATATAATCAAATGTGATTTCGTCCGGAGCGATCATTCCACCGCGTGCTCCCATTTCAATACTCATGTTACAGATCGTCATCCGTGCTTCCATCGAAAGTTTACGAATGGCCTCGCCCGCATATTCAACAAAATAACCGGTGGCACCGCTTGCGGATATTTTTGATATGATATATAAAATCAGGTCTTTTGATACTACACCTTTTCCTAGCTCACCATTCACAGTGATACGCATTTGCTTTGGTTTCGTTTGCACCAGACATTGCGAAGCAAAAACCATTTCTACTTCGCTTGTTCCAATACCAAATGCAATAGATCCGAACGCACCATGCGTAGACGTGTGGCTGTCGCCGCAAACAATCGTCATACCCGGCTGCGTAATACCTAATTCAGGTCCGATCACATGAACAATTCCCTGAAACGGATGTCCCAATCCATACAATTCTATCTGGTGTTTTTTACAGTTTTCTATGAGTTGCTGAACCTGCAATCTGGATAATTGATCTTTAATAGGCAGGTGCTGGTGTATAGTAGGCACGTTATGATCAGCTGTTGCAACTACCTGTTGAGGACGAAAAACTTTTAGGCCTCTGTTCTCTATTCCTTTAAATGCCTGTGGGCTTGTTACTTCATGGATCAAATGTTTGTCGATATATAAAACTGAAGGTCCGCCTTCAATGTTTTTTATCACGTGCGTATCCCAAATCTTATCAAATAATGTTTTACCCATTTGTAATTTCCATTTCGGGTTTATAAATATGCGCTAAGGCATTTAGATCTTCTTCGTTAATTTCTTTTTTTACATCCGCAATCTTTACAAATTTCTCGTACAAAATATCAATATCATTACGGTTAAACTGGTAACCAAGTTTTTGAAAGCGGTGAGCAAGGGCACTGCGGCCACTCCTGGCGGTTAATACAATTTTGGAACCCTCGGCACCTACTTCTTCCGGATTGATAGTCTCATAGGTTAATGCATCTTTCAAAAATCCATCCTGGTGAATGCCTGAA
>DATLDA010000098.1:0-12409 GCA_035526135.1 Flavitalea sp. | reverse complement strand
CATTGTAATCCGGCGAATGATGAAATTCTGTCTGAATATCGTTTTATCAAAGCGAGTCAATGGGTTAATATGTATGCGCAAGTGGACGCCATACCAGTAGAACGATCAACAGTTGATATAAATGAAGTAGATCCAAAAGTTCACGAAGACATGATTGATTGGACCAGCATTGTCTCTACCGTCTTATTTGCAAAGCGTAATCTTGATACAAATATTTTCAGGTCAGGTATTGAAAATAGTTTTTTGAAAGCTTTCTTATTAAAAGTCGACGGAAGGCCGGTTGCTACGGCTATGCTGTATTGCGGAGTGAAAGAAGTGGGAGTGTATATGGTTGCCACACTTCCGGAATTTCAAAAAAAGGGAATGGGACAGCAAATTATGCACACCGTGATTCAGGCAGCTAAAAAATTAAATTATAAAACTGTCGTACTTCAATCCACTCCCGGTGGAGTATCACTATATGAGAAAATGGGATTCGAAAAAGCCGGTAGTGCCATTTTATATTATTCATTAATCAAAATATAGATATTGTCGATATGCAGAAAGCACAGGTTTTTAATGAAATTTCTATTATTTGTAAAAACGTATTCAATGATCCGCAACTGAAAGTCGAAGAAAAGACTTCAGCGAAGGATGTAGAAAACTGGGATTCAATGAGCAACCTTTTCCTGATCGACAGCTTAGAAAATCATTTCAAAATGAAATTTTCATTGGAAGATATTCTGCATGCGCAAAATATTGGTGACTTATGCGAGATAGTTGTTAAAAAGATGTCTAAAGGATAACCGTTGAATAGTTTCAAGAAATTCTTTGGAAATATTTACCGGTTTATATTTAAAGGTCCGGTTTTTTGGGGCTTAATGAAATTGTTACCTTTTTGGAGACCAATCTATTTCACGAGAGGGAATGAAAGTGCCATAACGTTCAACATTTGGTTTTTTCAAAAACTGCTTGGATTCAATAAACATTGTTATTGGCCTGTGCACTTTACTTCAACTGTCAGATCACCCAATAATATTTATGTAGGAATAGATGCCGCCCCAGGAATTTCTCCCGGTTGTTATATTCAGGCGGTTGGCAAGATTTACATAGGAGATTATACTCAAATCGCTCCGAATGTTGGAATAATCAGTTCAAATCATTTTATGCTTGATATTCGAAAGCATATTAAGAGTGAAATACATATCGGGGAATATTGCAGGATTGGAATGGGATCAATCATTTTGCCAGGTGTAAGTTTGGGTGATTTTACAACAGTTGCAGCAGGATCTGTTGTAAGTACTTCTTTCCCCAACGGGTATTGTGTTATCTCAGGTAATCCGGCCGAGATGGTAGTCGACTTTAATAACAAGGAGTCAATCAAAGAGAAATTTATACGTTACAAGAACAAGTACGAATATCACGGCTATATCCGGCATGACCGGTTTGATGCATTCCGTAAAAAATATTTAAGCATCTGATTTGTTTCTGCAAAAAATAATAATGTTTCGCGCCTGATATGAATGAGCAGCCTTTGGTAAGTGTACTCATGACGGCTTACAATCGCGAGAAATATATCGCTCCGGCCATCGAAAGTGTTTTGTCCTCCACCTACCGGAATTTTGAACTGATCATTGTGGATGATGTTTCGTCAGACAATACTTTGCAGATTGCACGATCATATGCTGACGGAGATCCGCGTATTCGTGTTTACAAAAATGAAAATAACCTGGGTGACTACCCGAACAGGAACAAAGCCGCATCCTATGCAACCGGTAAATACATTAAATATTTAGACGCGGATGATATCATTTATTATTACGGGCTGAGTGTGATGGTAGACTACCTGGAACGGTTTCCGCAGGCAGGATTTGCATTGGCAGCCGTCGTGAGTAATGAAAAACCTTTTCCCATTTGCCTGGAACCCCGGGAGACATACCTCGAAAATTTCCAGGGATACAATCATTTTGACAGGGCGCCTTCTTCCTCCATCATAAAACGCGACGCATTCAATAAAATCGGCGGATTTTCAGGCGCAAGAATGATCGGTGATTATGAATTGTGGTTCCGGCTTGCTCGAACTTTTCCCATGGTGAAAATGCCGTTCGACCTGTACTGGAACCGCGTGCATGAAGACCAGGAATCAAGAACCGAATATGCGAAACAATATCCTATGCTTCGCAATCAGGTACTCACGGCAGCATTGGATCACCCCGAATGTCCCCTGTCAGAAGCGGAACTCAAGATGGTTAAAATGACATTGAAAAGCAAAAACAGAAAATTCAAATTGATGGAAGTATTGTCGAAGATGAACAACCGTCTCAAAAAGCAAAACCAGCTTCTCTGTTAATTTACTGATTTAATACCTTGATGTGTGAACGAATTTGAAAAAGAATATTATGAAAGCGACACCTTCTGGGAAGGTGAAATGTTGCAGGATCCCGCCAATCGAACCCGTATAAATTTCACAGCGAAATACGTTCCAACAGAAGTAAAATCGCTCGCAGATATCGGTTGCGGTAACGGTGTATTCGTTAATCACATGAAGAAAGAGCGACCGGGACTAGATATCATGGCCATCGACAGAAGTGCCACCGCATTGAAGTATGTCGAGACAAATAAGAAGGAAGGATCCATTTTCGATATTCCATTGGAGGCCGCTACCTATGATTGTGTCTGCTGCCTTGAAGTGATCGAACACCTGCCGGTTCCGGTATTCAAACATTCCCTCAAAGAATTGGCGAGGATCTCGGGCAAATACATCATCATCAGTGTTCCCTTCGAAGAAGATCTCGAGCTTAATCATAACCAGTGTCCTGCCTGCAAAACAATTTTCAACCAGGACCTTCATATGCGTTCGTTTTCAAAGCAACAAATGGAAACCCTGATGGAGGAATTTGGTTTCAGGTGTGTGAAAACAGATACCCTGGGTGAAATGGTGGCATTCAAAGGACATTATCAATTCCGGAAAATATTTTACAGCGAACAGTTCCGTCAATGGCGTTCGCCCATTTGTCCACTTTGCGGATACGAAACAATGCGGGAAAAAAGCAAAGCTTCTAATGGACATTCACATCCCGTTAAACCCGGGAGGAGCATGATTTCATATTTCACCGCACTTCCAAAATTGATCTGGCCAAAATCAAAAAAAGATTACTGGATCATTGGCCTGTACACTAAAGTATTCTGATGATCACCATCGTAGATTACGGAGTAGGTAACCTGGCTTCGATAAAAAATATTTTAAAAAAGATCGGTGCCGAATCGGTCATCAGCGCGGATGAATCTGTTATTGCTGCGGCAGATAAACTGATCCTTCCCGGAGTCGGCGCTTTTGACACCTGCGCGGAAAAGCTGCAGCAGTCCGGACTGCAGGATATTCTCAATAAAAAAGCATTGCATGAAAAAATACCTGTGCTGGGTGTCTGCGTGGGAATGCAATTGCTAACAGACGGAAGTGAGGAAGGAAAACTGCCCGGACTTGGTTGGATCAGGGGAAGGATCGTACGCTTTCGCCAGGAAGATATGCCTGCAGGATATAAGATCCCGCACATGGGCTGGACAGAAGTTGAATTGAATAAACCATCCGGGCTCTTCAAAGACATGTATGAGGAGCCGCGGTTTTATTTCGTGCATTCTTATTACCCTGTGCCGCAAGAGGAAAAAAATGTACTGCTGTATGCACAATATGGAAAGCGTTTTGCTGCCGGTATGGAGCAGGAAAATATTATGGGAGTACAGTTTCATCCGGAGAAAAGTCACAAGTTTGGCATGAAGCTCTTACACAATTTTGTAAAGAACTATTGATGAAGCGCATCCGAATCATTCCCGTTTTGCTGATCCGGAAAGACGGGCTTGTAAAATCGGTAAAGTTTAAAAATCATAAATACGTTGGTGACCCCATCAATGCGGTACGGATCTTTAATGAAAAAGAAGTGGACGAGATCGTGTTACTTGATATATCTGCGACGAGTGAAAAAAGACCTCCTCTTGTGGAGAGAATACGTGAGATTGCCAGCGAGGCTTTCATGCCGCTTGCTTACGGAGGCGGTATCACGAAGATCGATGAGATCAAAGAACTGATCACTGCGGGCGTGGAAAAGGTAGTTTTGAATACGAGCGCAGTGGACAATCCTTCACTCATTACGGAAGGCGCAAATTGGGTGGGCAGTCAGAGCATCGTGGTTTCGATCGATGTGAAAAAAAACTGGCTGGGAAAGTACCGGGTGTTTACGAATAATGGTACCCGCAGTACGGAACTTGATCCCACCAAATTCGCACAACTTGCTGCGAACGCCGGAGCAGGAGAAATATTTTTGAATTCCATTGAAAAGGACGGCACTTTCGAAGGATATGATACAACACTGATAAAACAAGTCAGCGAAGCAGTGGATATTCCGGTTGTTGCCCTCGGAGGCGCCGGATCACTGGAAGATTTTACTACGGCCATACAACATGGTGCTTCTGCAGCGGCTGCCGGCAGCCTTTTCGTTTTTCAGCGGCCACATCGCGCCGTTCTTATCAGTTATCCGCTGCAAAAAGAGCTGCGAACAAAAGTTTATGAACAGGTTTAATGTGAATGAAACGGTGATGGATACACGCGATGTCAGGTACAGGCAATGTACGATGACAGTGATGGACAACATTGCAGACCCACATATCTCCTTTGATGAAAGAGGAGTATGCAATTATGCCAACGACTTTTTTAAATACTACGAACAAAATATTCCTTCGGATCGCAAACAACAATTGACACAACTTATTGAGCAAATAAAAAAGGAAGGTGCCGGTAATCAATACGATTGTCTTACCGGCATCAGTGGTGGGGTTGACAGCTCGTACCTGATTTATAAAGCAAAGGAGTGGGGGCTGCGACCACTCATCGTACATTTTGACAATGGATGGAATACGGAAATAGCAGTAAGCAATATTAACAGCATCATAAGCAAAACAGGTTTTGAGTTGTTCACCCTTGTGGTAGACTGGAATGAATTCCGAGACCTTCAACTTAGTTATATTAAAGCGGGTGTCGTGGACCTGGAAGTGCCGACTGACCATGCGATCTATGCTACCTGGTTACAACTGGCCAGGAAATTTAATATCAAATATGTATTGAACGGAAACAATTATATCACAGAATCGATCATGCCCCAAAGCTGGATTTATAACAAGGCAGATTCCGTGAATCTGATGAACATTCACAAAAAATTTGGTGAGGAAAAATTAAAAACCTATCCACTGGTAAAGCCGTTGTACCAGTTGTTGTACAACAATATTTTAAAATTGAATGTGGTAAAGCCACTTAACCTGATCAATTATAATAAGGCAGATGCGAAGAAAGTGCTGATGGATGAATTGGGATGGGTTGATTACGGAGGGAAGCATTACGAATCATTTTATACGAAATTTTACCAGGCATATATTCTGCCGGAAAAGTTCCGGATCGATAAGCGGAAACCGCATCTGTCCAATCTTATTCTTTCGAAACAAATTTCGAGAGAGCTAGCGCTCGCGGCTTTGAAAGAACCGTTATACACGCCGGAAATGCTCTCAGCGGATAAAGAATATTTTATAAAGAAGCTGGGCTTGTCTTCAGATTTTTTTGAAAACTACATTCATTCACCACGTGTAGAGCATGCTGCCTATGGAACGCAGGAATTTTTAAAAGACATGTATCCTGTGCTGAAACTCATACGACCATTTTATAAGATCTTCAACAAGAGCTGATATGAAATGGAGAGGGAGAGGCTATAAATCAGAGATCATTAAAACAGGAATAGGCTTCGTCAAAAATGTTTTTCCTCCGGGCATTTTGTATAATGCTCCGCGAACAGCAATACCCGTTACAAAATGGCTGCAGCAATCAGCGGACAAAGGATTTATTACTTCCGTATTCGAAAGTGAATACAGAAAAGAAACACTTCCTGAAATTGTCAATCATCCGCTTACATCACGTTTTGTCCGGTATGCTGCAAGAACTGTTCCTCCGGCATTTGTAGCGAATATTTCTGAGGGATGTGTTTATGGAAAATATACGGAAGCAATTGTTCCTGCTCCCGGATTGCTGGCTGCAGATCTTTCCCGGCAATTTGGTGCATATGGTGGTGTACCTGCATCGGAAAACGCGTTGATCCAAACAACCTTAAAACTTCCGAAGCCCAAACGGTTGAAAGGTAAAGTAGCAGTCATCTCCACTTCAGGTGCGGATAATTTTCATCACTGGTTGTATGATTGTTTGCCGCGGATCTACCTCCTGAAAAAATCGGGGATGTTGGATTCCATAGATCATTTTCTCATTGCAGGGAGGGAGACTCCTTTCAGGATGGAATCAATCCAGCGGATGGCAATCGACACACGCAAGATCATCAACCCGCATGATGATGGAAATCTGCACTACCAGGCACAAACATTAGTAGTACCATCACTCCCTTCGGAACTGGGAACAGTCTCACCATGGGTTGTTAATTTTTTGAATGAATTGTTCAATGCATCGAATGAAAAAAATACTCAATTCCCCCGAATATATATTTCCAGAAGGAATGCAGGCTCCCGGAAAATCACTAACAATGATGAATTCCTTTCCCTGCTCCATGAATTCAACATTATAGAAATATTTCCTGAAGATTATCCCGTGGCTGAATTTGCAAAAATAGTGGCAGGCGCCAGGTTCATTATTTCTATTCATGGAAGCGGACTGTCGAACCTCTGTTTTGCATCTGTCAGATCTGTTGTCGTGGATATACTTGCACCGTATCATCAGGATAGTTATTACTGGCTCATATCAAATATCAGGGGAGCCCGGTATATCGGATTCTTTTCCGAAGGCACCCATCCTTCCGATGAGGAGGACCTAGTGAAGAAAAAAAGAGATGACGATCTCCTTATCGATATTAATGAGATGCGTATGCTCCTGAGCAGGGAATTGAAAACGAAGAAGAACACAGTGTAGTTCCGGCTGGAATTATTTGACAACTTTTGAAAAAATTACTTCAACTATACAGGGCAGGTGGAAAACTGGGAATGAAAATCTTTTTCATTTACCTGCAAAAAATGATCAGGCAAGCTCCGGATGAAAAAGCATTCGCGCTGCTCAGTTATTATAACCTGTTGATCGATTGCAATCTTACGCACGAAGGGACTTTTGACGAGGGGTTTATTTTCAGGACAGATGATAACGTATTGTTGCACGCACGTGTTCCCCCCTCCAGTGATTTTACCGTGTTTCGTCAGATCTGGAAGGATGAAGAGTATAAAGGAGCAGTCGAAGCGATCCGGCATCGTATCAATACGACTCATGTGAACATCATTGATGCAGGCGCAAATGCAGGGTATGCAACGGTCTATCTTGTCAAACGGTTACAGCCAAAGTTTGGAACGAAGGTAGTTTGCATAGAGCCTGGTGAAGCGAATGTGCGCATATTAAAAAAAAATCTTCACATCAATCATTACGATCACATTGTCGTAGAACAGGCGGGGCTTTTCAACAAGCCCTGTCATCTCAAGGTGAGCAGTGACTTCAGGGATGGAAAAGAATGGTCACTCCAGGTGGAGGAATCAGCTACCGTAACTGGACTCGAGGCAGTGGAAGTATCACAGATCAGGATCAAAAACGGTTGGAAACAAATTGATTTCCTCAAAATTGATATCGAAGGAGCAGAGCGGTATTTATTCGCGGATGAATCGTATGCCCGAGGATTTCTGGAAAAAGTGCGTATGATATCTATCGAGATCCATCATGAATATGGAATTGAGAAACGTATCCTGCAGATTTTGAAAGACAATCATTTTTCTTATGAGCAGACAGGGGAGATAACGCTTGGAGTTAATAACTCTTTTAATTAATAATTAGTAATTAATATTAATAATTATGCGGCACATGATTATAAAAAAAGTCCAAGCATAAACTCTTTCAAGTAATCTTTCATAACTAATAATAATTCAGAGCATGATATTCTCAAAGGAAAATTACAGAAGCCTCAAACTATTATTAATTATTAATTACTAATTATTAATTATTAATTCTTAATTCTCAAAATGACTGATCTACTGAAATTCGGTCTCGTGGGTTGCGGGCGCATTGCACAAAGGCATGCGGAGCATATTCATACAAAGGGGAAGCTGGTTGCAGTATGCGATGTGGTGAAGGAAAAAGCAGATTCTATGGCTTCCAAATACAAAGCCAATGCTTACGATCGCATCGAAGAAATGCTTGCAAATGAAAAGGGTTTGGATGTAATAGCCATTTGTTCACCAAACGGATTGCATGCGGAACATGCGATTCAATCATTGAACGCCGGTTTTCATGTATTGTGCGAAAAACCTATGGCTATCAATGTACAGGATTGCGGGAATATGATCCAGGCAGCAGAGCGGGCTAACCGCCGTTTATTTGCTATTAAACAAAACCGGTTTAACCCACCCGTAGCTGCCGTAAAAGAATTATTGGATAAAGGTAAACTGGGGAAACTATATAGTGTACAATTGAATTGTTTCTGGAACCGCAATGCAGATTATTACAATAACTCGTGGAAAGGAACATTAAAACTTGACGGCGGTACGTTGTATACCCAGTTCAGTCATTTTATCGACCTGTTATATTGGTTGGTTGGCGATGTAAAACAGGTCAATGCCTTTATGGGAAATTTCGCGCATCAGGGTATCATTGAATTTGAAGATACCGGTGTCGTGATCCTTGAATTTTATAGCGGAGTGATCGGATCGATCCATTATACTGTCAACAGTTTCGAAAAAAATATGGAAGGCTCGCTTACGCTTTTTGGCGAAAAAGGAACAGTAAAGATCGGCGGCCAATACCTGAATGAGCTGGAATACCAGCAGATTGATGGGTATAAGATTGAAAATTTGCCGGAAGGGAACAAGCCGAATAATTACGGCAATTACCAGGGATCGATGAGCAACCATGATAAAGTGTATGATAACCTGGTGGAAGTATTGCAGAAAAATGCACCTATTACAACCAGCTCATTTGAGGGCATGAAAACAGTGGAGATCATTGATAAAATTTATAAATCTGCTTCGCGGAAATGAACGACCCCCGGTTACTGCAGGCACAGATCAAAGACGTTGCATTTGGCACGGCTGTAAAAGTTGTGGAGCCTGTAAATTTATATGGTTGTACGATTGGTGATGATTGTTTCATCGGACCATTTGTTGAAATTCAGAAAGACGTTACGATCGGGCACCGCTGTAAAGTGCAATCGCACAGTTTCATCTGCGAATTGGTAACGGTCGGCGATGACTGCTTCATCGGACACGGTGTACTGTTCATCACTGATATTTTCCAGGAAGGAGGTCCGGCGCGCGGAGATAAAACAAAATGGCTTCCAACGAAACTGGGCAACCATGTTTCCATTGGTTCCAATGCAACGATCTTACCTGTCACCATCTGCGATCATGTGGTGATCGGCGCAGGTGCAGTCGTAACAAAAGATATTACGGAACCTGGTGTGTATGCAGGAAATCCTGCAAAGAAAATGCATGGACGTTAACCCCCTATTATGAAAAACCCATCAGTGAATGAGGCAAAAAAGTTGAATCATCCGGAAACGATGAATGTTCCCCTCGTGGATCTGAAGGCACAATATCAAACCATCAAAAAAGAAATTGATGGTGCTATTGAAAACGTGATCAGTGATACAGCATTCATCGGAGGTAAGTACGTTAAAACATTCGAACAGGAGTTTGCAACCTTGTATGGAGTAAAGCATGTAATTCCTGTTGCCAATGGAACGGACTCACTATACATCCTGATGAAGATGCTCGGTCTCGCTCAAGGTGATGAAGTTATCACGGCAGCGAATAGTTGGATATCCAGTTCGGAAACAATTACACAAGCCGGTGGCAAACCCGTATTTCTTGATGTGCATCCGGAGTTCTTCAGCATGGATGAAACCAAACTCGAAGAAAAAATTACTCCGCGAACAAAGGGCGTTATCGCTGTACATCTGCAGGGTCAGGTATGTGCGATCCAAACCATTCGTTCGATCTGCAACAAACATAATCTATGGCTTATTGAAGATTGTGCACAGTCACACTTTTCGGAATTCAACGGAAAGCGGGCTGGTCTTTTCGGCACAGCGGCATCCTTCAGTTTTTATCCTGGGAAAAATCTCGGCGCATATGGTGATGCGGGATGCATTATTACCAATGAGGATGCGCTGGCAGAAAAATGCCGCATGTACGCTAATCACGGTGCACTCAGGAAACCGAATCACGTGATGGAAGGGATCAACAGCCGTCTCGATGGGTTGCAGGCCGCGATCCTGAGCGCAAAACTTCCCTTTATATTAAAATGGACCGATCAGCGTATCGAACATGCTGCCACACACAATAAATACCTGTCGGGAATTGAAGAGATCAGTCTTCCGGTGGTAAGACCGAATACAAAACATTCTTTTCACCTGTATGTGATACGTGCAAAGAAGAGAGACGCGTTGATGGAGCATTTAAAGAATAAAGGAATTGAAACCGTAATTCATTATCCGACTGCTTTGCCAAATTTAAAGGCGTATGCATACCTGAAACATTCTTCTTCAGATTTTCCCGTAGCCACACGATTGCAACAGGAAATTCTTTCCCTTCCTCTATATCCGGAAATTACAAACGAAATGATCCGGTACATTGCTTCCTCTGTTAAAGATTTTTACAGGAAATGATCCTGCGGGAAAAAACAATTTTGATCCTTTCACCGCAATCCTGGGGGAAAATGGTTCTCTCGAAACAACACTATGCAATTGAACTGGCTAACAGGGGAAATAGAGTTTATTTTCTGAATCCACCCGAAGTAAACAATGCCCGCGTAAAAGCTGTTGACATGGATCCATCGGGCATCAAAAATTTGTTCATCATTCGTCACAAAATAAATTTTCCCTACCGCATAAAATTTCATGCGATCAGACTTTTTCATTTTTTCATGCAATTCCATATCAGGAAAATTCTCAGGACGATTGAACATCCCATCGATATCATCTGGTCTTTCGATCTTGGAAACTTATATCCGTTTCGTTTTTTCACTGGTGTAAACATTAAAATATTTCATCCGGTTGATGAACCATTGAATCAGACGGCCATTGACGCAGAAGCAGGATGTACCATAATTTTTTCCGTTACAAAAGAAATTTTGGAGAAGTACAGTTTTTCGCAAGCACCACGTTTTTTTATCAACCATGGGTTGTCTTCGGAGTTTCTGCAAAAGAAAAGTAAATCGGAACAGACAGGTGGGGCATTGCAGGCCGGGTTTTCCGGCAACCTCACCAGAAATGATATTGATCATCAAATATTGTTACAGATCGTAAAGGAAAATAGTGCCATTCATTTTCATTTCTGGGGCAGCTATCATATCACGCAATCAAATATCAGCGGCACGAATGATCCGGTTATCGCCGCCTTTATTAAAAACCTGCAGGAAAATCAAAATGTTTCCCTGCACGGACCGGTTGGTACATCCGAACTTGCCGCCGCAATTCAGGAAATGGATCTTTTTTTGATTTGTTACGATGTACAAAAAGATCAGAGCAAAGGAACGAACTATCATAAGATCATGGAATATCTGAGTACAGGAAAAGTTATCATTTCCAATAATGTTACAACATACAGTAAAGAGCCGGGGCTTGTACAGATGGTGAAGGAGCGAAACAATAACCATAATCTGCCGGGCCTGTTCAGGGAAATCATCAGCAACCTGGCAAGTTATAATACACCTGCATTGCAACAACAGCGGCGGGCATTTGCAGAGGATAACCTGTATTCAAAACAGTTGGACAGGATTGAATCAATTCTTTCTGCACCTCCACAATCTACACAGCCTGCCGGTAAATCATCCCTGATTGAAGCATGAACCTTGCTGTTGTTACTTCACATCCTATTCAATACAATGCACCTCTCTTCCGGCTTATCGCGCAAGAAGGCCGACTACGCATCAAAATTTTTTATACGTGGGGAAAGTCTGTCCTTGAAAATAAATTTGATCCCGGTTTTGGAAGAGTGATTGACTGGGATATTCCTTTGCTCGATGGCTATGAGTATGAATTTTTGGAAAATACCGCTGTTGATAAAGGAACCCATCATTTCAAAGGCATAATCAATCCCGGCATCATACAAAAAATCGAAAGCTTCAAACCGGATGCTCTGCTTGTGTTCGGCTGGTCTTTCGTGAGCCATTTGAAAGTCATGCGGGCTTTTCATAAAAAAATTCCGGTACTGTTTCGTGGTGATTCCACTTTTCTTGATCCGTCTCCGTGGTGGAAATCACAATTGCGCCGGATTGCCCTGCAACGGATTTATAAAAATGTGGACATCGCGTTTTATACAGGACAGCATAACAAAGAATATTTCCTGCGGGTCGGCATTCCTGTAGAAAAATTAATTCATGCACTGCATGCAGTCGATAATGACAGGTTTTCGGGCGACA
>DATLDA010000083.1:0-5881 GCA_035526135.1 Flavitalea sp. | reverse complement strand
AGTCGGACAGGCAAAGACGCAAAGTAAGCAAAGACGCAAAGGGTTGTCTATGTGTCCCTATGTATCTATATGCCTATGTTGTGTTTTTTTTATTTGAAGAACAGATCCCTCGCTTCGCACAGGACAACGTGTGGTGTTCTTTTTTATAAAACATCACTTACCAATAGTCAGCGGATAGCTGACAGCTGATACCTGACAGCTGATTCGCGCAAAAGTAATTAAATATTCGTCTTTCCCACCTCTAAGCAGCATTACTTGTTTAAAAGTACTCTAACTTTAAAGTTCTAACTTCATCGATCAATTTACTGACTCCATTAAGTTCCCGGAACAAGTATCTCACATCACATTCAATTACTGCATATGAAAAAGAGGTTTGTCACACTTCACTGTCCCCGACCCCTGAACTCAATCAAAAACTTCCTATTATTCTTTTTAATTCTTTTCACCCAGGCAGCTCTGGCACAAACGGTCGTACGCGGAAAAGTTACCTCCGGTAACGGACAACCCGTAATTGGTGCTTCCGTGAAAGTGAAAGGTTCCACTACCGGTACCGCCACCGATGCGAATGGAGATTTTACAATCAGTGTCGCTCCCAATGGCACGCTGGAGATTTCTTCCGTGGGCTTTAATCCGATTGAAGTGAATGTGAATGATCGGACAACGGTTGATATCAGTATGACCGAATCACAAGGCCGTTCACTGGATGAAGTCGTTGTGATCGGCTACGGCAGTGCTTCAAAGCGCGACCTTACAGGCTCCATTGCAACCGTCAAAGCAAAAGATATTGCGAACAAGCCTGCAACGAACCCGCTTTCGCTGTTACAAGGTAAAGTAACCGGACTTTCAGTCGTGAACTCAGGCCGTCCAGGTGTCGAACCCGATGTACGGATACGCGGAACCAATACCGTAAATGGAGTGAAGCCGGTGTATATAGTTGATGGTATTTTGAATGATAACATCAACTTTTTGAATCCCGCGGATATTGAATCAATTGAAGTACTAAAAGATCCTTCATCACTTGCAATATTCGGAGTTCGCGGCGCAAACGGTGCGATCGCTATCACCACGAAAAAAGCCAAAGCAGGTCAGCTTCTGGTGAATTTCAACACTTCTTTTGGAATAAAAAGAGTACAGAAAAAAATTGACCTGACCAGTGCTGCTAAATTCCGCGAACTGTACGCGGAACAACAAACAAATATGGGAACACCCGGCGCGTTTGATTTTACGCTATGGACCGGTAACACAGACTGGCAAGACCAGATTTTTGAGGACGCTGCCATTAACTACAATAACGTGAGCATCACGGGTGCCACCGAAAAAAACCGATTCTATATGGGCATCGGTTACATCCGGGAAGAAGGAATTATCAAACACGAACTGTACAAAAAATATACACTCAATTTCAGCGATGAGCTACGCGTAACAAAAGGCCTTCGTTTTGGTGTTACCATGAATGCTTACCGCGCTGAACTTCCACAAGGTGGTGATGTGGGTGGTGCTATCCGCGCCGCACCTATTGCACCTGTTATGGATCCAACTACCGGTTTATATCATACACTTCCTTCCTTCCAGCGTGCCCAGGTATTCAACCCGCTCGTAGCTGTGGAGCTTGAAAAAAATACATTCATCGGGAGAGAGTACCGCGGAGTAGGAAGTATTTATGGCGAAGTTGATTTCCTCGGAAAATTTAATTTCCGTGCGCAACTGTTCGCCGATTATGGATTCAACACAACCAGATCTTATCAGCCGATATTATCTGTCTACAATCCGGAGATCGCGGGAACTGACAAACGTGATACTTCACGACGCAGTACTTCCGTATCTCAAAGCCAGAACATCTATCCGAAAACGCAAATGGATTACCTGCTAACGTATAAAAATAAATTCGGCGACCATGGATTGACACTTTTGGGTGGTATCACAACTTACTATCGTGCTTTTGAAGGAACCAGTTCTTCTGTTCAGCAGGGAACGGGCATGGTAATCCCGAATAATCCTGACAAATGGTATGTTGACGGAGTCGGAGATCCTTCCACCAAAGTCGGTTCTGGTAGTGCATGGGAAGATGCTTCGCTCTCCTATCTGGCTCGGTTGCTTTATAATTTCCAGAATAAATATCTGATCAATGCTTCCTTCCGGAGAGATGGCAGCAGTCAGTTCTATGCGCTGGGAAATGAATGGAAAAACTTTGGCGCGATCGGAGTGGGTTGGCTGATCAGCAGTGAAAATTTCTTCGAGGGACAACATTTTCTTGATTATCTCAAATTGAAAGGATCATGGGGTGTGCTCGGAAATAAAAATATTGACGAACGCTACAGGTATCCGGCCTATCCAACACTCACAAGTGCGAACTCCGGTGTTTTCGGAAATAATGTAGTGGCCGCTTTGGAAAGAGAATATATTCCCGATCCAAACCTTAACTGGGAAACGGTTCATTCCTGGGAAGTCGGACTTGAATTGAATACACTTGCGAACCGGTTGCATTTTGAAGCAACGTATTATAGTAAGCTGACGAAAGATGTATTGACCCTGATCGCAGGCCCTTCGGGAACAATCCCCGGCTTAGGAAACCTTGGTGAAATTGAAAACAAAGGATGGGAATTCTCCGCGAACTGGAGTGATAACATTGCAAAAGATTTCACCTACTCTGTTTCCGGTAACCTTACAACAGTTAAGAATAATGTAAACAGGCTGAACAAAACAGGTTTTGCAATCATTAATGGTGCGGCGCGTACTACAGCAGGATATCCGATCGGATATTTTTATGGCTATGTACATGATGGGATCTATCAATCAAATGCTGAAGTGCTGAAAAGCCCAGCAAGCACGATCGGAATTGTTCAGGCAGGTGATATAAAATATAAAGACATTAATGGTGATGGACAGATCACTCCGGATGACAGAACGGTGATAGGTAATCCCACTCCTGATTTTATTTATGGAGGATCGATCAACCTTGGGTATAAAGGATTTGATGTCGGTATTGATCTGCAGGGAGTATATGGGAATGAAATTTTCAGGGCATGGGATCAGGGAACATTCGCTGATTTTAATTACCTGGAAGGAAGAGCAGACAGATGGCATGGACCGGGTACTTCAAATTGGGAACCGATACTGAGCACCAGCCGGGCTATCAATTACCAGAATTCTTCTTACAGGATTGAAGACGGAAGCTTTTTCAGGATAAGGAATTTGCAACTCGGATATACTTTTGGTAGAAACATACTCGAACGTGTAAAAATTAAATCGCTTCGTTTCTATGTAAATGCGCAGAACCTGGCAACCTTTACCAATAGTACCGGGTATACTCCGGAGATAGGGGGAAGTCCAACAGCTTTTGGGATAGACAACGGTACGTATCCTGTTCCTTCGGTTTATTCAATTGGAATTAATTTAAATTTTTAATAAAGCTTGATATATGAAAATGAATGTTCTGAAAAAATGGACTGTATTGCCGGTGCTGCTAGCGCTTGTCGCAATATCTTCCTGTAAGAAGAACTTCCTCGACCGGCAACCATTGGGTCGCTTCAATGAGAATGATATTCCTGCAGGGTCGTTCGATAGTAAAATATTTGCAACCTATGCGATACTACGCGACGGCGGATTCAATAACCACGAATATCTGGCGATCCAGAGCTTTCGTTCAGATGAATCTGAAAAGGGAAGCAGCGCATCGGATGGTGCGAACTATGGCTTAATGTATGATGACTTCCAATATGACAAAAGCAATGGTGGCATCGGACTCTATTGGACATCGCATTATTCCTTGATAATTTCGGCTAACTCCATCATTGCGGATATTGATTCTCTGAAATTAACAGATGCAAATACGCTTGTTAATAAAGCCGAAGCAAAATTCCTGCGTGCATTTTCTTATTTCGATCTGGTCCGCACATTTGGCATGGTACCAAAAGTGGATTTCAAAGTGAACGATGCTTCACAGGTAAACGTCGAAAAGAAACCGGTTGCAGAAATCTTCGCCCTTATCGATGCTGACCTGGCAGAAGCCGCAGCCACCTTGCCCGTTCAGTGGGAGCCACAATATATAGGGCGGTTGACAAAAGGTGCTGCTCTTGCTCTTCAGGCAAAAGCCTTCTTATGGAGGAGCAATTGGGCATCCGCACTCAGCGCCGCAAAAAGTGTGATCGCGCTGAATAAATACAGCCTCGTTTCCAACTTTGGAAGTCAGTTCACCTCCGAAGGAGAAAACGGACCTGAATCTATTTTTGAAATTCAGGCTTACTACACACCAACAAATGACAAAGGAATTATTTATTCAAATGTACAGGGCGTAAGAGGTGCGGGACAATGGGATTTGGGATGGGGCTGGAATGTTCCTACACAAAATCTCGTAGACTCCTTTGAAACGGGTGATCCCCGCAGAATTGCCACGATCCTGTATTCCGGCCAGGTAGATCCGCTGTATGGAGAAAATGTACCGTCAGTTCCTACTGTTCCGCGTCCATATTGGAATAAAAAGATCTATACCAACCCGGCTGACCGGCTGAAATTAAACAACCGGTTCGGGCAATGGATGAATCATCGCATCATCCGGTATGCAGCTGTGGTATTGATGGCAGCAGAAGCCGCGAATGAAATCGGTGGTGCACAAAACACGACAGATGCATTAGCCTGGCTCGAAATGGTCAGGGCACGGGCAAGGGGCACAGCAGGAGTGTTGCCAAAAATTACCACCACCAATCAGGCAACATTACGCGATGCGATCCGGCATGAACGATTGGTAGAACTGGCAATGGAAGAACAACGCTTTTATGACCTTGTACGATGGGGAATTGATGTTGCTGTATTGCAGGCTGCTGGAAAAACGGGCTATCAAATTAAGCACCGGTTATTGCCGATCCCTCAGGCGGAGATCGATAAATCCAATGGCATCCTGAAACAAAATCCGGACTATTAATTTTTAAAAGTAAAAACAGGAATATGAAATTATATCGAATCGCGTTGTCATGCCTTACTGCTGTAATTGTATTCAGCATGGTCATTACATCGTGTCAGAAGTTAGCCAGACCGGTTTTGGGGGAACTGATCCTTGATCCTGAACCGCCCCCTTATGAACCTTTGAAAAGTTTCTGGTCTTTTGAAAATAATCTTACCGATGCGGGCGAAAGTAAACTGACAGCTACCGGCACAAACATCACTTATGTTCCCGGTGTCACAGGGCAGGCAGCAAAGATCGGTTCCGGTGGATATATTCTTTTAAAAGGGGTAGGCGACACCGTTAGACATTCAAATGGGTTCGTAGGATTGTCTGCGGATACTTTGAGAAATCTCGGCAGCTATACTTTGGCTTTCTGGATGAAAGCTACCGGACCGTTCACTGATGGTGCGCAAGGTGTGTTTTCCATTTCCAATAAAACACAATTCTGGGGTAACCTGGATATTTTCCTGGAGAACTATAGGAATAATGCCGATACTACGGAAGCTTTCCTCAAAGTGCATATGTTCAATGCAAACAAAACCACAACCAGCGAACAATGGAATGAAGTAAAGATCCCTGGTGTATTCAATAAATGGACGCATATCGCCGTAACATACAATGCAGCCACTTCGGCTTTCACGATCTATCGTGACGGACAATCTGTTTACAACAAGATATTAGACGGCGGGAACTATGGTAAAATAAAATTCAACGACTTCAATGGAATGGTGTTAGGAAATCATCAATTCCAAACCACGCCCACATTAACTAATCATGGACCTGAAGGCTGGGCACGTTCTTTCAACGGTGCTTTCGACCAATTCCGTTTGTATAACAGAGGACTGACCGCGGCGGAAATTATGGATCTCTATACGACAAAAAAATAAATTAGAATTTCATACTTGAAAAAAGGGCTGTAGCAATTAAATGCAAAGCCCTTTT
>DATLDA010000061.1:0-10668 GCA_035526135.1 Flavitalea sp. | reverse complement strand
GATTTACGATGTACGATGTACGATGAATTCAACGACGACTTGTGGTAATACTTGCCACAATAATTTTGAGTAATACTTCCCCTTCTATATAAACTGTTGCTATTTCTTTACTTTTATTTAGATTGAACTCAGCAAGAAGTTCGAGAAATAACAAGGACTCGTCCAATTCTTCCTCTACAATTTTTAATTTGTTTATAAAATCAGCTTTTGATTTTGCTCTTCTGGCTGCCCTGTAATTTGCTGCAACAGAACTACTACTTCTTATTACCTGATTTTTGAAAGGCTGGTTGATTTCATTTTTATCAAGACTGATTACTAAATAACCGATATCAATTGCAAACTGCTTTGTTCTATGTTTCATTTCCTGCTGATCCATTTCAACGTGGTTCAACCGCTAAAATACATCGTACACCGTACATCGTACACCGTACATTTCACACGAGTTCACCTACATTTTATCATTGATCCATCTCAGCATCTCTTCATGGATCTTGCCATTTGTTGCGAGGATCTGTGGCTGGTAGGGAGAATAATATGTACCAGTGTAGTCAGTCACTTTTCCGCCGGCCTCTTCAACAATTAAAAATCCTGCTGCAGAATCCCAGGCTTGTAATTTGTGTTCGTAAAATCCATCGAAACGTCCGGCCGCAACCCAGCAAAGATCCATAGCTGCTGAACCCAGTCGCCTGACCGGAACGCCTTTTCTGATAAATCTTTCGAAAGCCTGCAACGGCCCGTTAGGCATATCGAGGTAAGTATAGGGAAAGCCGGTAACCAGACAGGAATTGATCACATTCTTTTCATTACTCACTGTGATCTTTTCTCCATTCAACGTTGCTCCTTTTCCCTTTTCGGCAAGATAAAATTCTTTTAATAGCGGATTGTATACTGCTCCCAGCACCATTTTTCCTTCGTGTTCCAGCCCGATTGAAACGCAACAAATCGGAATGCCATGTGCGAAATTCACGGTGCCATCGATCGGATCAATGATCCATTTATATTGAGAATCCATAATGATCTCACCCGCTTCCTCACTCAAAATGTAATGACCGGGGAACTGTTGTTTGATCGTTTCGAGAATTGCTTTTTCAGAAGCGTGATCCGCTTCCGTAACGAGGTTATTAATGCCTTCTTTGTTTGATATTGTGAATTCGCGATAGAAAAACGATTCCATTACCCGCGCACCAGCCTCTATAGCATTGATCAAAGTTTCTTTTAACATCCGGCAAATATAAGAAAGGGGTTTTGGACGATTCGCAACAGGAACACGAGTCGTTTCTTAAATCGATTGTAGAGATCGGATTCTTTATTGTACGCTTGTGGACGAGTATTTAATTTTTCCTCGCTTGTCTTTGGAAAAACTGGCAATCACCGCACTGCTTCCCTTTGCATGGAACCAATATTTTTTTCCAGGCTCCTTGTCGACAAGATTGATCATACTGCTGAAAGGAAAATTGCGGCCTTCACACAAAACCACATTCATTTGTTCCGGGCTTTGTGCGCGATTTACAGGAGACGGCGTCAATATCAATTCCGCTTCGCGGGAACTTGCTTCATCTCCCATCAGAAAAAATGAAATATCTTTTTCTTCCGTAGTTCTCCTCGCCTCCCTGTCATCGGGGAGCAGGGTATATTTCCATCCGGCGAGCATTGACTTAAGCGCAACACCATTTTTAATAAGAGCATTCATAAAAGCGGAGGATCGATCGCCATGCTTTTCAACAAACTGCTCCATCGCTTTATGAAATTGTGAAATATACTGAAGACCTTTCTGTGTACTTTCTCCCTTGAAATGAATGATGGCAGGATAGGGTAAGTAATAATTATAATATCCGTTTTGTTTTAACCGATAACTCAGATCAATATCTTCAGCATAGAGAAAGAACCGCTCATCAAATCCACCGATGTCTTCAAGAATATTCCGTTGGACAATCATACAGGCACCGGCAAGAGCATCTACTTCCTGCACTTGTAACGAGTTCAGGTGACCCAGGTAATACGCAGAAAAAAAACGTGAGGAGGAAAAGACATCTGACAGGCCTGTTATTTTAGAAAAAGATGCCCAGGGAGTTGGAAAGCCTCTCTTGGATTCTTTCAAAAATTGTCCGCTTCCATCGATCATTCTTACCCCGCATGCGCCGGCGAGCGGATGTGTTTCAAGAAACCGGATAAATTCAACAAAACAATCCTCGGGGACGATGGTGTCGGGATTGAGGAACAAAACATATTTCCCTTTCGCGATGCGAAGAGCCTGGTTATTTGCTTTGGAGAAACCAGGATTATCATCGTTTTGCAAAACGACAACTTCCGGAAAACATGCAGAAAGAAAAGAGAGCGTATCATCTACAGATGCATTATCTACTACAATTATTTCACCTTCCAAAGGCTGCAATGCCTTTCTCACCGAATAAAGACATTGTTCGAGGAAGAACCGCACATTATAACTGACTATGATAACGGTGAGCTGCAGAATATAAATTTAAGGAATGCAAGATAATGTACGCTGTACGATGTACGATGTACGGTGTATGATGTATGGTGTACGATGTATGATTGTACGGGGGACAGTGTATGGTGTATTTAACTTAGACATGATTTTTTACACCTACCGCTAATGATGCTGGGAGGGCTGATACCT
Source organism: Flavitalea sp. (assembly GCA_035526135.1). GTDB lineage: Bacteria > Bacteroidota > Bacteroidia > Chitinophagales > Chitinophagaceae > Flavitalea. The sequence continues at coordinate 8,030 of DATLDA010000061.1, read as the reverse complement.
GATAGCTGACAGCCAATTCACGCATCGCACATTCTTGCATTACCATCCACATATTAACTCTCAACTGTCCCTGTTTACCCTTAATTTTACTTAGCTAAATAAAACCCACCGACAAACGGAATGGCGTTACTTGAATTCTCTCTTCCACGATCTCTTGCCCGAGCATTGCGCCTGCCGCCTAAATCTCCCGGAAGGCAGCAAATTAAAGTCCTCAAAAAACTCTTAAAAAGGGCACGCTTTACTGAATTTGGTCAGGCCTACAAGTTTGATGAGATGTTGTTGTCTAAGCATCCCACAGAGAAATTCCAGCAATTGGTTCCCACTTATGATTATAATAAAATTTATAGCGAATGGTGGCATAAATCACTGGAAGGGAAACCTGATATCTGTTGGCCGGGAAAGATCAAATATTTCGCATTGAGTTCGGGCACTTCTGAAGCGGCAAGTAAATATATTCCTGTTACTAACGATCTAATGAGAGGAAACAGGATTGTAATGGTGAAGCAATTGCTAACCCTGCGTACGTACCATGATCTGCCGATGAAAAGTATTGGCAAGGGATGGTTGATGTTGGGGGGGAGCACAGATTTGCAAAAAGGACCCGGTTATTATGCGGGTGACCTGAGTGGCATCACGGCAAAGAAAGTTCCTTTCTGGTTTTCTCCTTTTTATAAACCGGGGAAAAAAATTGCGCGCACAAAGGACTGGAATAAAAAAATCGAAGCCATTGTTAAGGAAGCTCCCAATTGGGACATTGGATTTGTTGTCGGTGTTCCTGCATGGATTCAAATGTGCATGGAAAAGATCATAGAACGGTATAAGCTTCAGACGATTCACGATATCTGGCCGAATCTTGCATTCTTCGTCCATGGCGGCGTATCCTTTGAGCCGTATAAAAAAGGATTTGAGAAACTGATCAGTAAACCGCTTATCTATATTGAAACCTATCTGGCCTCGGAAGGTTTCATTGCGTACCAGGAGAGACAACACGCTAAAGGGATGCACCTAACACTGAATGAGCACATTTTTTTAGAATTTGTGCCATTCAACGATAGCAATTTTGATTCGGATGGGAATCTAATTGAAAAACCGGAAGCACTCCTTATCCATGAAATAGAAGAAGGCAGGGAATATGCAATTTTAATCAGCACTACAGCCGGCGCCTGGAGATACCTGATCGGAGACACTGTCAAGTTTGTTGATAAAGAAAGATCTGAAATAGTTATTACCGGAAGAACCAAACATTTTCTCAGCCTTGTCGGTGAACATTTAAGTGTCGACAACATGAATAAGGCTGTTCAGCTTACAAGCGACGAGTTGAACATTTGTATTCCGGAATTTACCGTTGCCGGCATTCCGCATGGCTTATTCTTTGCGCATAAATGGTGGGTTGCCTGTGATGATACGGCAAATACAGCGGAGATTCGAAAATCAATTGATGAGAAATTATGTCAGTTGAATGATGACTATGCAGTCGAAAGAAGTAGTGCGCTGAAAGAAGTTTATGTTGAAGTTTTGCCTGAATCGAAATTCATGGAGTTTATGCGGCTGAAAGGAAAAATTGGCGGACAGCATAAGTTTCCACGCGTAATGAAAGGCAAGATGTATCAGGACTGGCAGAAATTCCTGGATACCGGATCCTTATAACAACGGACTCAAATGCTAAATTCAGCATGACAAAATTCAATTGTGTCCCCATTGGTATAAACACAATTTTCAAATTCGCTTAAGGCAATAGAACTTTGATGTATGCACTGTGATCGATGTAAAAAACGATACTCATGCCTGAGGCGGTCTTAAGCGGTTTTACGTTAGGCTTTATCCTTGCTATTTCTGTAGGGCCGGTCATTTTTACCATAATCAAGCAAAGCCTCAACAATGGTAAAGAAGGGGGATTTAGTTTTGTAGCCGGTGTGTGGTTGAGTGATATCGCTCTGGTCATTATAAGCAATGCATTTTCACAGCTTGTTGCGAATCTACTTCAGTTCAAATTGGTCATCGGACTAATCGGGAGCGGTTTTCTGATCCTGATGGGAGTCTTTTATGTTTTTTTCAAAAAGATCAAATTACAAACAAATGTCGCCGGAAATCTGGCCCGCTTTCGTAAACGGGATATGGCAAAAATTTTTTCTTCGGGTTTTCTGATCAATACGCTAAATCCAAACGTATTTCTTTTCTGGCTGGGCGCGGCAACAACATTCGCCGTCAAATACACATTCAATGAGCGGGTACTGATTTTTTCGATTTGTATCGCAATCAATATCGGTGCAGACATATTTAAAGTACTGATGGCGGGAAAATTGCGGAAAAGGCTCACGTTGCATAACATTTCTCTTATCAATAAGATCTCCGGAACCATACTGATCGGTTTTGGCATTGCTTTGTTGATAGGCACTCTTTTTCTTTCCGAAAAAATGAAGTAGTATTAACAATTCGTTGCACCGGCGAAACAATTTGCCAGTTAACTTGTCCGGCTGATGAAATCATTTCTAACGCTGTTCCTTGTTGTTGCATGTATTATTGCAAATGGTCAGCGTTCTGATTTTATTGTTCTGAAAAAAAGGAACAATCGTACCGTTAAAACATATTTCCCCGGAACATTTTTGTCTGCACTTACCTATTCCAATTTCCGTGTGAACGGTTTGATACGCGACATCAGGAATGATACTGTTTTCGTTGAGCAGCAGGAAGTTTTTCAGGTACCTACGCAATTCGGTGTGCAAAAACTTGATACGCTCATTCATACCATTCGCTTTCATTATACAGATATAAAACAATTTTTCTTTTCAAATAATACAGGTATTGGTGGCGCGCCGCGTAAACGTGGATTTGCTCAGGTCACACTTCCGCGGTTGATGGTGCTTGGAGGTAGCGCATTCATCGCACTTGAATTAGTCAACACAGCCTACAGGAAAGAGTCTTTGAATGACGGAAAAAAAATAAGCTCACTTGCAATTGCGGCAGCGATTGCGGGTGGAGGATTGATTTGGCAGCAACTCCAAAACCAGGCGGGAAAAGCAGGAGGCAAATTCAAAGTCGTGTACGTGAAATAAACGTTGCTCGGTATCTTGCACATCATGGCAAAAAAGAAGGGATTCTTTCCTGCATTATTGCGATTCCTGAAGCGGCTTTTTATTTTCTTATTTGTATTTCAATTTTTTTATATCATTCTTTTGAAATGGGTCGATCCTCCCATTACGCTCACGCAATTCGGCAGCTTACTAAGTGGTCGCGGCCTCAAGCGAGATTATGTTGATCTTAATGAAATGTCTCCTTATGCCAAACTTGCTATGATCAGCGCAGAGGATCAGTTGTTTCCCGATCACAATGGATTTGACTGGAGAAATATCAGAAAGGCGATGGAGTATAATAAAAAAAAGCCCGGACGTGTTACCGTGAGGGGCGCCTCCACCATTAGTCAGCAGGTGGCAAAAAATGTTTTTTTATGGCAGGGCAAAAGTTACCTCAGAAAAGGGATGGAAGCTTATTTTACTTTCATGATCGAACTCGTATGGGGTAAGAAGAGAATTCTTGAAATGTATCTGAACGTGTCAGAGATGGGATCCGGCATATTCGGAATTCAGGCGGCTTCTGTAAAGATCTACCGGAGGAAAGCAAAACAACTTACACGGCAGGAAGCAGCCATGATAGCAGCAAGCATGCGGAATCCGAGAAAATTTACGGTAAAACCTTTATCGCATGAAGTGGCCGTTCGGTATCCCTGGGTAATGCGGCAGATGCATAACCTTGAGGATGACCCCGACGTACAGCGTCTTATTCAATAGAGAAACGGTTTTATATTTTTCTGACACGCAACTCAAAGGCATTACGTGGATTAATCCTGACTAACAGATCAATCTCTTTTGAAGAAAATCCACTTTGTTTCAGGGACGGAATTAATTTTTCAAAAAGGGTTGTATAACTGCGGAAAACTCCACCATCCGGTTTTTCCGGATCATACCAACCTGCATCATGTGATACCAGGACCTGATGCAGTAATTTTTTCGTTTTCATGAAGGAAATCATTTTCACATATTCATCAACGTTGATTTCATTCAGGCCATCCAAACTAATCCACGCTCCTTCTTTTGCAGCAGTGATATATTTGTTCCAATCATTTTCAATTTGCGCGTGCACCCAGATAAAAGCATGGGGAGATACATGTAGTTGCTTTAGTATTTCAATCTCTTCGAAAGCGGCAACCGCAGGCCCTGTGTGGGAAGCAATGACAAGGCCTGTTTCGAGGTGACAGTACCCTGCTGCACGGATTAGTTTTTTAGAAATATCCGAAAGCGAATCATTGTTTACACTGATTTTAATAAACCCGGGACGGATTTGGGTATCATCGATTCCCTCTTTTGCTTCTTTTGTCCAGCGGTCAGCAAGCTGGCGATCAGTTTCCAAAAATGCGTGTTGCGGAAGGAATTTATTGTCAGATCCTCCGTAGTAGCCCGTATTCGTAATTAAACTTAATCCGGTTCTCTCGCTTAATTCCTGTAACAACAATACATCGCGACCCAGATAGGCCGGGGTACAATCGACCAGCGTTTCACACCCCGATCTTTTTAATTTTTGCAGGAAGGGGATTACTTTTCTGATAACGTCTTCGCGTTTCCAACGAAGCGGATTATAATTAGTAGCACCGGTAAAATCAACAAGGATGTGTTCATGGATCAGAGAATAACCCATCTTCCGTCCAGGAAGAGTGCCACGCACTGTCATAACCTTCTGCTGCCCTCCTGAAAACGTTCTATTTGTAATAAGATGTCCTGTAAGAATCAGTGAGGTGTGAAGAAAGTTTCTTCGTGAGAGCATCAATCAAATTACGAATAATAAATATTCAGTGCTGCACCTGAAGATCAAATCCCGTACTGTTTAGAGTGGGATGGCCATGGACCGCACTACTGATGGCAAGTTTCGATTTGTATTTTCCGTCCGGCAACGTTACGTGGAACATCGCGTCACCATATTGTTTTTGCTGAGTAATTTGATCCAGCATGAAATTTCCCGGGAAATAGTAAACACTGTCGGCCATAATGATCGCAAGCTCTATGTGAACAGAATCAGCGGAAGTTCTTCGAAAGAGTTTTAAATAGTGAACCGGAGATAGAATTTCAAATTTTAAATGAACGTTTTTATTTTCTAATTCTGATTGAGTTATTTTTTTGATCTGGACTTTGGAGAAAGAATAAAAGTGATCTATAACAGCCATACCTGCATTTTCAAATCCATCCTGTCGCACGGGATTCTTCAACATAAAAGTATCCGACCGTCCGGTGACAAGCACTTTTTTCCCAAACAACGAATCTTCAATGGGCCAATAATTGTAATTGTTTCGCCGATACTTAGGAGTGTTCATGGAAAAGGAAGCCTTTCCGCCATAGAACCACATTTTCGAAGGCTTCTGATAACTATTTATAAATACGATCGGCAAATCTCCCGCTTCTTTTTTGAAATAATTCACCCATTCTTTGTTATGATGATATTCATCTTTTTTAGCCCATGATTTCCGGGGTAAATCCAGTACCATATAAATACGCAGTATGATTAATAACAAAAGGGATATTGGTAGAGTGATCCATACCCATTTGACAAACTTTTTTGTCTGAAGGAACTGATGGCTCAATACGATAACCCCGATCATAGCAGGGACTGTCCAATTTGCTTCTACTCTTCCTTTGAAAGAACTTAATAAAAAAAAGATATAGAATCCGGCCATCGTAAATTTCAGGGCACGCTGTAAATCATTAACCGGCTTCTGCCGGAATGCTGCACCGATCAAAAGCCAGCCAATTAAGGGACCGGCGAGTAATAACTGCCCTCCAATGTAATCGAGTGTGTAGGAAAATTTATAGGACGTTGCATTTCTTTCAAACAAATGAAACTGTACTGAAGGAAAATCATGGTTGTATTGCCAGATGAGATGAGGCATAAACAACAGTAGAGCGATTAATGCCGCTACATAGGTTTGATAGCGCCGGAGGAGCGAGAGATTAGAAAGCAGGGTAAATAATACAATCAATACTCCATGATATTTGCTATACATCATACACGCGATCACAACTCCGAGTAGTAAGGCAGTTTTAGAATCCGGCAGTTTGGCAAAATCACGGTATACATAAAAAAATATTGCTGAAAAAAACAAAAGGGGAAGGTCGGGAACGGCGATCATTCCTCCCATCTGTACAATAATAATGGAACAGCAGATGGCATAGAAAAGCAAAGCATCCTTTTTCGCAATAAGAGATTCAATTAGCATCAGGGTGGCTGTATTCAGGATCACTACGAACACCCGGACGCCAAGTTCATGCGAAAAAAAGATAGATCCCGCTTTTATGAGCCATGCAATCATTGGTGGATGATCAAAATAACCCCATGAAGGAAATTGTGCATACACCCAATAATAAGCTTCGTCATCAAACAATTCTGTATACGCCGACTGCAGCAGGTTGATGAGTATCCAACATGAATAAAAAAGAATACGATGATGTTTTCGGAAAAAATTCATTGAATGAATGCAAGCCTGTTACAAAATGATTTTGTCGACTGCATCTATCGCCAATGTCAACCGTTCCTTGTAATCACCGTGGATATCAACCCACGGTGTTGATTGATCTTCCATTAGCTTACGATAGATTGAATAAAGTTTTTTCCTTATCTCGAGGTCAGGATACTCCCGCAATTCATCCCTGACCCACGGAAGATCTACATTGCATAACAGGTACAGGTCGTATTTACGGTCGCGTAATTGTTCCAGGACCCATGCATGACATTTGTGGAATACAAATTCACACCACACTTTCATAACGTACATGTTTGTATCGATGAACACTAAAGGAGTGGCACTTTTACTTTCTTTTAAAACTTTATCGGTGACTTGATCTTCGAGGGCTATCTGTCCTTTAGCAATTGTCAACAAGTCGTCAGAAGTGTAGTGCATACCATGAAGCAGAAGATACTCCCGCGCATATTCCCGTACCCATAGCGTTTCGTAATGGCGGGCGAGTTCTTCGCAAAGCGAGCTTTTGCCGGTTGACTCGGGACCTATAATTGCGATCTTTTTAGCTTGCATGAATAAGTTTTCGTTTCCATGAAATATATCCCAGTATGGCAAGGACGAGAAAAACAATGTATTGGAAACTTGTCAGTGGTGCACCTTTATAAAAATACAGTGGAATTGAAGCAAGGTTTGTCAGTATCCACCAGATCCAGTTTTCAAGTTTTTTCCGCGTCATGAGCCACATTCCGGTATAAGCTGTAGCGGAGGCAAACGAATCACCTAACGGTACCGTGCTCCTGGTAAATTGTTTGAGAATAAAAAACAGTGCGACCCAGCTGAAGAAAAAGAAAACGAGTGCGCGTACCCAGTCATTTTTATTGGAAGCAGTGATAGCAAGAGCGGTTTTACCCGAATGAGTATTTTTTCTTGTCCAAACGTACCAGCCATACAAGCTCATTACGGTGTAATAGAAATTCAGGCTGGCTTCTGCATACAATCCCCACCAGGCAAAACAAAAATAAGTGTACAGGGAAGTATTTATCAAACCGGTTGGATAAACCAGCACATTTTCTTTTCTCGAATACAAGACACTGACAATACCAAAAACCACAGCAACATACTCCAACAATGGCGTATGGTTGATCTGATAGACAAAATGCTCGTATACTTCTGAAAAAGACATCGGTTTTATGTCGCGCGAAAAAAACGCAAGCCGGCAAAAAGCATAAAAGCAAAGCTCTTGTCTATGTCCTTACTGATTGCGCTGGCGAACCGATGTTACTCGGCTTCGGCTACAACTTCCTTTACTTCGGGAATCATTCTTTTCATCATTCCTTCTATTCCTGCTTTCAACGTGATCATCGAGGATGGGCACCCGGAACAGGAACCCTGGAGCATTAGATTTACTATTCCCTCATTATAACTTTTAAATTGGATAGCGCCGCCATCCATTTCAACAGCAGGTTTTACATAATTTTCCAGCAATTCTTTAATACGTTTCACCACATCATCATCATCGGCACTCACAGTA
>DATLDA010000058.1:0-4851 GCA_035526135.1 Flavitalea sp. | reverse complement strand
AATTCAAAGGCAATGATATAGCTAGGAGAATGACACCTGTAAAAAATTCAAACCTCCAGAACGTAGAAGTGCCAATGATCTGCGATGTCACGCCCGTTCCCATATCAATGACACGCATCAAACCCAGGAAAAAAAATACATACCGTGCGTCGAGGTATCCTGTTTTCAGGTTGAAAGTAAAAACCCCGTCGGTGAAATTGAGCCAGATAAGCAAAAACATTCCCAGAGAGAATACCAGTTGATTGATGGAAGAGCGTTGGTAAATCCGTTTGATCTTTTCATAATCTTTTTCCTTCCATGCTTTCGATAAAGGAGCTATAGCCGCGGAAACAATACCGCGCTGCGGTGCCTGTATCAGACTCGTAATGTTTTGTGCAAGCGTAAACACACCCGCATACGCAAGACCGTTCGGAAGGGCAGCAGCTATGATGAGTGAATCAAAAACATTCGCGATGGTATATACAAGATTTCCGCTCCAGATAAAACCTGCCAACACCATAATTTTTTTCCGGAATTTCCTCGTGACACGACTGATGGCAAGAGGTAAATACAACTCCTTTTTATAAACCAGATAAAAGGCAAGGATCGCTGCTATAACAAGAAAAGTCAGGCTGTACCATTTCACAAAAGCACTGAAGGAAGAAAGAATACCTGCAAATGTGAAAAGGATAAGCAATGAAGTTAGCAATCTGAACACAACTTCCTTCAGCGTATTGGTCAACACCGATGCTTTTACCTGCCATGCATAGGCTTCGAGAATTGAATAGATCGTAATGCCTAATCCGAATGGGAATAACCAGTTATAGTATACGAGCACCGCTGCGGAATTCTCAAGAAATTTCCTGCTTACAAGACCTTTGAAAATAATTCCGCCGATAATTACTAATATAAAACCCGTGATCGAGATGCCCATCGCAACCGTCATCACATCATTTTTTTTTGCGGGAAGATTGGAATGGTAATAAGGATAGAACTTGTAAATGAAGGCATGCATTCCGAAACCTGCAAAAGAATACATCAGATTACCGATCGCAAGGAACAATCCTACGAGCCCGAACTGGGCCTGCGTGAATCCTCCTTCCTTTGTGAAAAGATATGTATTCAGAAAACCGAGTGCAAAGCCAAAATAAATGATCACTGATGAAATGATGCTTTGCCTCCGGATATTACTCATGCAGACTGTTTAGGGGTGTGCAAAGATGTGGCATTTCAGTCTAATCCGTTTTTTTCACCTGGATGTAAAAGTTGCGATCAATGAGATCCGCAAATGATTTTGTCGCTCCGATTCCTTCTGCTTCTTTCCAGTTCTCGACCGGTTTGATCCATTTCTTTTTTCCATTCTTTATTGCCAGCGGAAGATCAAACCCCGGTACACAATTTGTCCATCGAACGAGTATTTTTTTTCCGTCAGATTTGTATTCCAGAATAGGAATTTTCGCAGTTCTCAGGTACTGATCAAAAACGTGTGAAAAGTCAATGCCTGCTTCTTTGCTGATGAACGATTCAACCTGACGGCTGTCGACTGTCTGATGATAAAAAGTTTTATTCAGTCCCCTCAGAATGTTCCGGAATTTTTCATCGTTATTGATTACCTGCCTGATCATATGTAAAAGGTTTCCTCCTTTATAATACATGTCACCAGATCCTTCCTGGTTAACTCCGTATGGTCCGATGATCGGGATGTCATTTTTTATCAGCCGCCGCGTGCCGATCACATAGTCATTTCCGGCTTCTATCCCATATTGTGATGTAGTGAAAAGTGTTTCTGAATAGTTGGTGAAACCTTCATGCACCCACATGTCTGCCAGATCATTTGTAGTGATGTTATTTGCAAACCATTCATGCCCGCTTTCGTGAACGATAATGAAATCCCATTTCTTTCCCCAGCCTGTACCGGAGAGATCGTTGCCCCGATATCCGTTGATGAAGTCGTTACCATATGCCACTGCACTTTGGTGTTCCATGCCGAGGTGAGGAGATTCGACAAGTTTATATCCATCTTCATAAAAGGGATAAGGTCCGAACCAATGTTCGAAAGAAGTAAGCATCAATGGGACCTGTTTAAATTGCGCTTTTGCTTTTTCAAGATTATAATCAAGCACCCAGTAACTGCAATCCAACACTCCTTTTTCTCCGGTAAATTGTTCATTCCAGTTAACATATTTTCCGATATATGGTACGATGTTGTAGTTGTTAATCGGGTTTTTTACCTCCCAGGTTCGGAGTTTCCTGCTACCTGCAAGCGATGAATCTATTATCAACCTGCCATTGCCGACTGCCATTAAAGTATCTGACGTGATTATCGAAAGCGTAGCGCCTTCATCTGGTTCATCACTCTGGTGGTCCTTGCACGGATACCATACACTGGCACCGAGCCCCTGACAGGCGACACTCATCCACGGACGGCCTTTTTTATCCTTACTCCAGATCCAGCCACCATCCCAAGGCGGCCTTCGAGCCTCTACGGGTTTACCGTGAAAATAAATTTCGAGGACCATCTCATTTCCTTTTTTGATCATTCTTCCCAGGTCAACCCATGTCACATGTCCTTCCCAGGTGAAATCATGATGTGTACGCAACAGGGGAATATTCTGAGACATATCGGTTCTGAACTTTATTTCCACGACACTATCGATCTGCATCGGAACCTGCATATCAATCTGCATTTTTCTTCCATCACTTACTGTTCTGAAGCGGATGCGATTTGATCCGATAATTGTTTTATTCTGGTAATCCGGTTCTACTGTAATGGCGTAATGCAGCACATTCCACCACGCACGTTCCGGTGTTATGGTGCCGCGTAATGAATCCTGTCGGATGTATTTTCTGTTTTGTTGTAAAGGCTGCCCTTTGCAGGAAGAAACAACGACAAGTCCGGTAAATACTAAGATGACGGCTAAAAAATTATTTCGTACCGATGCGATTGGATAACTCACGTGGTTCAGATTTGTATCATTAAATTTAATGCGGGATGCCATTTTTCAATGTTAAATGTAAATTTTTCGTGCTTTATGTGCTCGCAGGTTCATTAATTATGGCTTGCGACAACTCCGTTGACATCGATAAAAAAATATTCCGCTACAACGAATCTACCAATATTGCAACGCTTGATCCTGCATTTGCAAAGAACCAATCTATTATATGGGCGGTTCACCAATTGTTCAACACGCTTGTAGAAACCAACCAGGAACTTGAGATTGTTCCCTCACTTGCAAAACAATGGGACGTTTCTGAAGATCGGACGCTTTATACCTTTCATCTCCATACCGATGTTTTTTTTCACGATGATGCTGTTTTCCCGAATGGAAAGGGAAGAAAAATGACCGCAAAGGATGTGGTATACAGCCTCGAACGGATTATTGATCCTTCCACCGCCAGCAGTGGAAGCTGGATTTTCAATAACAGGATTGACTCCATGCACGGTTTTACAGCAATTGATGACAGCACGTTTCAATTAAAACTGATCAGGCCGTTCACCCCTATACTCGGATTACTAAGTATGCAATATTGTTCCGTAATTCCGGAAGAAGCCATTCAACGGTATGGAAAAGATTTCCGCAATCATCCTGTAGGTACCGGGCCATTCCGTTTTTCTTCATGGGAAGAAGGACAGGCATTGATTCTTTTGAAAAATGAAAACTATTTTGAAAAAGACAGCTCCGGCAACAGATTACCCTATCTCGATGGGGTGAAAGTGAGTTTCTTTGATAACAAAGCAACAGAATTTCTTTTGTTCCGGCAGGGGCAGCTTGATTTTATTAATGACATTGACGCGTCTTTCAAAGATGAAGTGCTCAGTAAAAGAGGCATACTGAAAAAAGAGTGGGAGGGGCGAATTGTATTATCAAAACATGCTTACCTCAATACAGAATACCTGGGCATCCTGGTTGATTCAACATTTTCAGCAGTCCGTAGTTCTGCATTGCGATACAAAAAAGTCAGACAGGCATTGAATTACGGTTTTGACAGGAGAAAAATGATGTTATACCTGCGCAATTCTATTGGTACGCCTGCTGAAAGTGGTTTTGTTCCGGCCGGATTGCCGGCTTTTGATTCTACACGCGTAAAAGGCTATCGGTATGATCCGGAAAAGGCGCGTTTCCTTCTTGCAGAAGCGGGTTTCCCGAATGGAAAAGGACTTCCACCGATAAAATTATTAACGATTGCGATTTACGCTGACCTGGGAAGTTTCATTGCAAAAGAACTGGAGGATATCGGGTTGAAGGTGCAGGTAGAAGTAATTCAAAAAAGTTTGTTACTCGAACAAACTGCTACTTCAAAGGCATTATTTTTTCGCGGAAGCTGGATCGCGGATTATCCGGAAGCCGAAAATTATCTCAGCGTTTTTTATGGAAAAAATCCTGCACCACCTAACTATACCCGCTATAAAAATCCTGCCTTTGATGCATTGTATGAAAAGGCGTTGCTCGTAACGAATGATTCCGTGCGAAATAGAATCTACCAACAGATGGACCAGATCGTGATTGATGATGCGCCTGTTGTTCCGTTATGGTATGATGAAGTAATTCACCTGGTAAACCCGAACGTTCAGGGGTTCCCGGCAAACGGATTGAATTTGCTGGAGTTGAGGTGGGTGCGAAAATAGCAGTCAGCAATCAGCGGTCAGCAGTCAGCAGTGAGCTCTTCTCTAGCATTGCCAGTAGTTTCGTCAATTAAAAAGTTTGATATAGTAATGTTACCGCTTGTTTTGGAGGGATTGTGACTGCACAGCTGATTGCGGTAGCTAAAATTTTGGGAAGCGATTCATAACCCCAAACTGCAACTATTTTTCCCATTCAGAGAATACTGAATTGGATGGGTTGCAATAATCCCCTGACAGGTAAGTAAATA
>DATLDA010000047.1:0-4018 GCA_035526135.1 Flavitalea sp. | reverse complement strand
CATTTATTGCTGGCATCAAAAGGATTGACTGGTATTCCGCATGAAAAATCGGCGAATGTGGAGCCGGTAATAGAAACAAAAAAGATCAGAATTTATCCGAATCCGGTTGAAACATTTCTGAATGTGGAAGTCTCCGGTGTTGCAGGAAAAAAATTAACTGTATATAACCAGCATGGCCAACCGCTAAAGCAATATGTGCTCAACAAGAACACGCTGCAAGTTGATATGGAAAATTATCCGTGCGGAATCTATTTTGTAAAGTTTGAGGGCGAAGGTCAGTCAGTGAAGGTTATTAAAAAGTGAAGTAAGTTATAGGGTTTCAGGTATCAGGTATCAGGTATCCGATTTTGATGAATTGCAACATCTTTAATTTTATATCCAACTGCTCCACACTTCCAAACTAGCAACTAGCAACCAGCAACTAAGAACTAAGAACTAAGAACTAAACACTCCCCTCAGCCTCTCATTATCTTACACACTTTCTCTCCTATGACAGGCGCAAGCGCAACACCCATACCGCTCATTCGCACTGCACAAAAAACATTCGGTGTTAATTCGCGTACGATCGGCATTTTTTCACTTCCGAGTCCCATAATGCCACTCCAGCGATACGCAACCCGGTAGGGGATTCCGGGAAGAATGACTTCGGAAAGATAACGTTCAAGTTCCTGCTGGATCTTTTCTGTTGTAACCATTTCACTGGTATGTTCTTCTTCAAAAGCTTTGTTCCTTGCACCGCCTAACAAGACCCTGTTTCCAAGATTGCGGAAATAATAAAACCCTTCATCGAAATGAAACGCTCCTTTTATTTTCAAACCATCGATCGGTGCAGTGACAAGGACCTGTCCTCTCGCGGGAACAACATCCAATGCTGGCAGCAGTTCTTTTGCGAATCCATTCGTGCAGATAAGTAACTGGTCGCAACTAAGATCAATTTTGTGATTTGTTATAATCCGGATTTGCTTTCCGTAATTTTCGTAGGCTAGCATCGCCGTGGCAGGAAGCACAGTCACACCTAGTGATTGCACAAGGCGTAATAATTCCTCGCAAAGTTTTCCTGAATGAAGAACACCTTCCAGTTTATTTTCGATCAAATGATCAATATGCCTGAAACCAAACCGGTCGATCTTTTTATCCGCTAAGCGGAAAACCGGTTTATCTTTTATAATGTCAGCTAATGCATTATTCAACCAGTCAATTTTTTCCGTAATTGATTCTACAGATTCATTGTCTTTTCTGGTAATGAGCTCGTAACCACCTGAAGATTTATATTCAATTTGCTTTTTAGAAAATACTTTGCGTATCCGTTTTATTCCGCGATAACGCATTTCTACTAATTCGAGCATACCGGCCTCGCTCATACGAATTGCATCATCTGCAAGTTCTGTAAGGCTGCCGAAACAGGCAAAGCCGGCATTGCGTGTACTCGCCCCGGTCGGGATCACGCCCCGGTCAATTATCGCAATGCGTAGACGAGGATATTTTTGCTTGAGATAATACGCTGACCATAATCCGACAAATCCGCTGCCGGTGATGATGACATCTTTATGGTCGTAAAAAGATTCTTTTTCCCAGACAGAAATCTGCATCCGGTAAAAATATAAAAAACAGTGCAAAGGAATTACCTGCCGAGCCTAACACCGATCGTTGCACCAATGCGGAAACCGGGAAGAAATCCTTTATAGTGGGTGCTAACAGTTTTATCATTTTGTGATACTTCCACTTCCATTTTTTTACCGATGAATGGAACATCGCTGATCGCATTCCGGATGTCCTGCTCCGCTTCATCAGCTTGTACAAAGGTCCATGGCAGTGAATTCGCTACGTCCTTAAGTCTGGAAGAGTATTCAACCATGTTCGCCTCCGGTCCGAGAAAGAAAAAATCAATCGAAACCCTGGTTGCAATCAGAAATTGAACCCCCAATTGCCCGCCGACGCCATATCCTTTGTAATTACTTTCAGAATCGAATGTAGCGGTCTGGCCGTCGAGATCACCTTTGATCAATCCTTTTGCTTTATGACGGAGGTATTTGAAATATGGTTGGAAATACGTCCCTGAAGCTGTTTTTCGGCCAAAATACATGCGGTACCCGGCCATCAATGAAAATGCATCCATCTCAAAGTCGCTGCTTTGCTTATCGTAGGTAACGCTTTTACTTACTTTTTTTGGAAACCCTATCAAAATCTCCACCGACTTTTTTTCTTCTATATTATATTCAACACCAAGGGTTATTTTACCCGTGTACAGACCTGCCGGTGCCCATTTGTAATAAAATGCTTTGGGATGCTGGGCGGCAGCCAACAGGCTGACAGTCAGGGCAAGGGCAACGAAAAGGGTTTTTTTCATCGGATATTTTTGTATTCATAAAAACGGAGAAACCGGGGTTTTCGTGTGTGGGTAGATGTAATTAAAACCCAGCATGGGAGGATGGTTCAGGAGCACCGGTTGGTAGTTAGGTGACACGAGCTACCAGTCATTTGCGTAGTAGACATTTTGTTAGAAGCCTCAATCGTTATTTAGGCTTTGCCAGAGGAACGAACTTTAGTTTTTTATTCTTTGAAAAGGGTACAACAATGGATTTAAGATACCCCAGATCAGTTTCCGGAAGCAGTAGGTCCTTATTGAACACCACAATTCATTTACAGAACGTCCGTAATGATGACAGTGCTAAGAAAAGTAATAATCTATTCTGCGAAATGATGCAAACACCGTAGATCAATAGGAAAAAGTCGGTTAAAAAAGGCTTCGCCTCTTAAAAGGCGAAGCCTTTTTTCGCTCACAGATGAATCGCCTCTCCATATGCCACCTCAATGGCATCTTTTACCGCTTCGCTGATCGTCGGATGTGGGTGAATACTGTTCAAAACTTCATGGTAAGTGGTTTCCAACTTTCTTGCAGTAACGGTCTGGGCAATCATTTCGGTTACATTATATCCGATCATATGAGTACCGAGCCACTCTCCGTATTTTGCATCGAAGATCACTTTCACAAATCCTTCCGTATGACCTGCTGCCGTTGCCTTTCCTGAAACACTCAACGGAAACTTCCCCACTTTGATTTCATACCCCGCATCCTTTGCCTGTTTTTCAGTGAATCCGACAGAAGCAATTTCGGGGTAGCAGTAAGTGCAACCGGGTATATTATTGTAGTCAATCGGTTCCGGCTGGTGATTGAATTTCTTTTCACCGTATGCAATAGCTTCCGCACAAATGATTCCTTCTTTCGAAGCCACATGCGCAAGTGCCTGCCCGGGTGCACAATCACCAATAGAATAAAATCCTTCCACGTTTGTTTTATAAAATTTATCTACCATCACTTTGCCTTTGTCTGTTTTAATACCGAGTTCTTCAAGACCGATTCCTTCAATATTAGAGCTGATACCGACTGCACTGAGCAATACATCCGCTTCAATCACCGATTCTCCCGTAGCAGATTTGATGGTTGCTTTTACACCTGGTCCACTTATATCAACTTTTGTTACTTCACTGCTGACAAGTATATCTATCCCGCTTTTCTTGAAATTTTTTTCCAGCTCCTTCGAGATCTCTTCATCTTCAACAGGAACAATCCTCGGAAGGAATTCGACGATCGTAACTTTCGTTCCCATACTGTTATAGAAATACGCGAATTCTACCCCAATGGCACCACTACCAACAACGATCATACTTTTTGGTTTTTGTGGCAATACCATGGCTTCCCGGTAGCCGACCACTTTTTTGTCGTCGATAGGAAGATTCGGCAATTGTCTGCTTCTTGCACCAGTTGCAATAATTATGTGTTTTCCTTCTACCGTTTTTTTTGAACCGTCGGCTGCGGCCACTTCGATCTGACCTTTTCCCTTCAATTTCCCGAAGCCCATATGAACATCGATCTTATTTTTTTTCATAAGGAATTGCACACCCTTGCTCATCTTATCCGCCACGCCGCGGCTTCTTTTTATTACAGAACCAAAATCCGGATTGCCTGAAGCTTCCAGTCCAAAATCTTTTGCATGGTTAATATATTCCATCACCTGTG
>DATLDA010000045.1:0-2792 GCA_035526135.1 Flavitalea sp. | reverse complement strand
TTGTTCCGCCATTCCTTTCTGACAACTGACCACAAGAGGCAATGATACTTCACACACTTCTTCGCCACCTTCAATTTCCCGGGTGATTGTAGCAGTGGTTCCCTGCAATTCAAACTTCGTAGCCAAACTTACGTAGGGCATGTTCAGTAATTCTGCCACCATACCTCCAATTGCAGACCCATTGTAATCGATCGTTTCCTTGCCGGTAAATATCAGATCATAAGACCCTTGTTTTGCGATGGATGCGATCTGTGAAGCGACAAAAAAAGAATCATGACTGTCGGCATTTACGCGGATTGCTTCATCACCACCCAGCGCAAGTGCTTTCCGTATGATCGGTTCACTATCCGCTGCACCGACGGTAACAAGATGTAATACAATTCCGGTATCTTTTTCTTTCAATTCAATTGCCCTGACTAACGCGTACCATTCATCATAAGGGTTGATAATCCACTGAACGCCTGCCGTGGCGAATTTCGTATTGTTATCAGTGAAAGCTATTTTTGCAGTCGTGTCAGGAGTCTTGGTGATACAAACTAAAATTTTCATCAATTAGAATTTAGCCGAAAGTTGTTTATGCAACTAAAACAAAGGTAAGTGTTGCAAAGATAGGTGTGACAGCAAAGTGAAAAAATTATTGTACATGTCAGAGCGGATGAATAAGTTGAAAAATTTTCTGGAAAAGTCGCCTGATGATTCGTTCCTGAAACATGCGCTTGCACTTGAATACCTCAAGACGGGAGATGAGATAACAGCACGATCATTATTTGAGCAAATCCTTCAAACTGACCCGGGGTATACAGGCACGTATTATCATCTGGGAAAACTCCTGGAAAAACAGGGTGAACAAACCGCTGCAATATCGTGGTATGAAAAAGGACTTACAGCCAGCAAAGCCGCCGGTGAACAGCATACCTACAACGAATTAAAAGCAGCTCTCGATGAACTGGCGGACTTCTAAGCATTTCCTTCGCGCATAGTGTATATTGAGCTTATGGATTCATCCTCCGACATGATCACTTCTTTCAAAGAATTTGTTGTTTCTAAAAAATTATTTTCTACAACTGACCACCTGGTTCTTGCTGTCAGCGGTGGAGTTGATTCCATTGTATTGTGTGAATTGATACACCAGACCGGTTATACATTTTCTATCGCACATATGAATTTCTCATTACGTGGAGAAGAGAGTGGACGTGATGAAAAATTTGTTGAAGCAATTGCCCGCACGTACCGTGTAGATTTTTTTGTGAAACAAATCGATACTAAAAAACTCGCTGAAGCATCGGGTTGTTCTATTCAGGAATATGCCAGGAACGCACGCTACGAATGGTTTGAAGAGTTGCTTTCCACACGAATTAATAACCTCACAGGTGCAAAATATATAGTCACCGCACACCATGCTGATGATAACATTGAAACCGTAATGATGAACTTTTTCCGTGGTACAGGGATCAAAGGATTAAGAGGAATGCTCCCCAAACAAGGAATGGTGGTAAGGCCACTGTTATGGTGCAGAAAAAAAACATTGCTTGAATTTGCTGTTGCGCATTCATTAGAATGGGTAGAGGATAGTAGTAATGCTGAGTCAAAATATACGCGTAATTTTTTCAGAAATAAATTGATCCCGCTAATACGTGAATTCTATCCGGCAACAGAAGAAAGTATCTGTGCCAATATTGAAAAACTAGTGGATACAGAAGCATTGTACAACCAGGCTATCGAATTCCATCGTAAAAAATTACTTGAAAAAAGAGGTAGTGAATATTATATTCCAATACTAAAATTATTAAAATCTTTACCGGCAAAAACTATCCTGTATGAATTGATTGCGCCATTTGGATTTACGAGTGCACAATCAGAAGCTGTGCTGCGCTTAACCGGAAGTGAGACAGGAAAATTTCTTGAATCACAGGAATACATGGTTTTTCGGAATAGAAAATGGCTGGTGATCAGTCCGCGGTTGAAAAAAGAGGCCACCGCAATTCTGATCAGTGAGGACGATACAAAAATTGAATTCCGTAATGGTCTGCTGATCCTTAAAACAAAACCTGTTTCAACTCCTTCTGCAAATCCATGGCATGCGATGATGGATGCAGATAAAATCAGGTATCCTTTATTACTTCGAAGATGGAAGGAAGGTGATTACTTTTATCCGTTTGGAATGAAAAAAAAGAAAAAACTGTCGCGATTCTTTATAGATCAGAAGTTGTCGAAATCGGAAAAAGAAAATGTCTGGGTTGTTGAAATGAATCGAAAAATCATCTGGGTTGTTGGTCATCGTTCCGACAACAGGTTCCGCGTGACACCGTCTACCAGACAGGTCATTACCCTTGAATATATCAGCGTGAATTGAAGTAGTAACGGATCCCCGCGATAAACGCATTGATCGCATCATAATCCGTAAGGAGGTAGCTGGATGCAATCAGAAAAATAATTCCAAATAACGCTCCGTAAATATGGGCAGAGTGATTGATATTTCCCCCTCCTTTTCTGTCAAGGTAAGCGGAGATAATAAGGTAAAGCGGACCGAAAACAAAACCAGGTATGAATGGAGGGATAATAAAAAATCCAACTTCAACATACGGTGCGATCATCAATCCGGCGAATACAACGGCTGAAACTGCGCCGGAAGCTCCGAGACTCCTGTATTGGTAATTATGTTTGTTTTTGAAATAAGTCGGAAGGAGAGACACAATCAAAGCACCAAAATACATCAGTAAGTACAGACCTTTCCCGGCTGCACTGCCGAAAATTTCAAGAAACCGTTCTTCTACGAATCTGCCAAATAAATA
>DATLDA010000172.1:0-8049 GCA_035526135.1 Flavitalea sp. | reverse complement strand
CTTTTATTCCCAGTGTCTATTACCGATACAAGGTGAATGGATTTACTTCCGTAGTGGTGCCATTGAATGATACGACCTTGTTGACCACAACTCAAAATCTTTCTAATGATCAATCGGCCGGGTTGGAAATGATCTTCTCTGCCAAAGCCGGCAGTTTTTTCAGTGCAAATCTTAGTACGAATATTTTTTATAATAAGATCAATGCGTCAAACCTGGGATATATTAAAAACAAATCCATCTATTCAGGTACAGTCAATCTGAATAGCACATTTACTTTGACAAAATCAACCATGTTGCAACTAAGCGGCAATTACCGGTCGGCACGACTCACACCTCAGGGTCATATAGATCCGACGATCGTGTTCAACACGGGTGTGCGGCAGGATTTTGCAAACAATAAACTATCGGTTACCCTGACAGCTTCTGATCTTTTCAGGTCGTTACGTCAACGCTCGGAAATTAGTACGCCTTACCTGGAACAGGTTTCCCTGAATCGTCGTGACGGATTGATTGTGTATCTCGGAGTGAGTTACCGGTTTGGAGTAGTGAAAAAAGCGAAGGAAGAGAAATTGCAGTTTGATGAAAGCTTGTAATTTATTTCACGCATAGGCGCAAAGCTCTGTGCGAAATTCTGTGTCCTCTTGTTCTCTGCGGTGAGTGATAGAAAATGAACACATAGTTACATAGTAACATAGATACACATAGAATACTTTGGGAGAACAACGATTACTTCTGAATTTTGACCTTGGTACCGGCAGGTATCATGGCGAACAATTCATCGATGTGTTCATTTTTTAGAGAGATACAACCTTCAGTCCAGTTTGTGTACGCATCTACCACTCCATCGAAGTGCAGCAAGGTTCCATGAATGCCGATCTGTCCGCCAATCCGCGCGGTGGATGGTATCAAACGTTTTGCTTTTCTTTCGCGGAATTTTTCCCAACTTTCTTTGTTAGGGTAATCAAGCAGCATGAATTTATTCCATTTCTCGTGGTATTTTTTATTGACAATGATGAAATCGCCTTCCGGAGTCTGACGGTCACCCTGCATTTTTTTATCATCAAGAGATTTGTTACCGAAGACAACCGGATAGGTAGCGAACCATCCTTTTTCATCATACACCCGCAATTTGTAATCTGATTTGTCGATAATTATGTGCACTACTCCCTTGGGTTGGTAATACTGATTACTGAATTTGGCTTTACGTACAACAGATGAAGTAGTCATACAGGAACAGAACATTCCCAGGGAAATGATAAGCAGGATGGCTGGTGCTTTTTGCACAGGATCGGATTAGACACATATAAAACGCTTTTACGATGGTATTTATTAGGTGGATATAAAAGATAATAAATCAAACCCTGACATTCAATCGGTTAGTACTGTTTCACGCAAAGACGCAAAGAAAGTAAAGACGCAAAGGAAGTACTAAAATGCTAAGAGTTTAATGAAACACAGAGTCAAGCGGGTTGGGACAGCTGAAAGCTGACTGTTGACAGCCATGCGCTTCTTTGCGTCTTTGCTTCCTTTGCGCCTTTGCGTGAAACGTGTAAACTTGCACAGGAATGGCTGTCCAACAAAAATACCACGATGTAAAATTCTTCCTCATTGCCATTGCCTTTATCAGCGCCTTCAATTATTACCTCACTTACAACAATATCCGGCTGAACTCATGGCTCGCTTTTACGTATACATTAGACACCATACAGGGATGGCTCGCCTGGTGGGCAGTACGCAGTATCATCATTACCCTGGATAAAAAACTTCCGTACGGCAACGATCCATTGAAAAGAATATTAGTACAATTGGTGCTGACGACGACAGCCGGAATGCTCATCATAATTAGTCTCACCGAACTCGCCAGCTGGATCGTGAAAGGGAGAGCCGCCCCTCTGAACTTTTATCTTTTCGATATATTCATTATCGTCATCTGGTTCTTCGTGATCAACGGCATTTATATCGGTATGCATTATTATGCGGAATGGAAACGATCCGAAAAGCAGCGACAGGAAGAAAAAAAAGTTCGCGCCGGCGGGTTTACCGTAAAACATGGAAAACAAAATCTGCTGATCCCTTTTCATGACATACTCGGATTTTATACAGAGGCGGGAAATACAATCGTGGTAACCAGTGAGAAGAAAAAATATTTTCCAGACCGGTCGCTTGATAAATTGGAAGAATTGTTACCCGGCGAATCATTTTATCGCCTGAACCGGCAGTACCTCGTTCATCGCAAAGCGATCACGGGTTTTAAAAGGACAGGGGACGGGAAAATTGATGTAATGGTAAATGCAACCGAAAATTTCCCTCCGGCAATTCAAGTGAGCAGAACGCGTGCAGTAGGTTTCAAAAACTGGTTTGAGCCCGTCGTGATAGCAAAATAACCTGCATTTCAACGCCGGTTTTGCTACACTTCATCGTCTGCTGATGATAAGCAGCATTTTACAAAATCCATTTCAAGGTCAATTTTGCTACACCACACAGGAACAGGCATCTAATAATTTGGCAAGGGGTAGCGACTGTGCGTTGATTTGTAGAAAAAATAAACAAATGAAACGGTTCCACCTATCAATTTTACTCGCCTTTTCCGCCTGTCAGCTGCTCGCCCAACCGTCCAAATCAACCTCCATTCCGGATGAGACAGGCATCACGATCAATGTCAATTATTCCAAAGCGGCGATCCTTGATTCACTGATGAAACAGTATACTCCCTCTATCATGCCGGGTATAACAATGGCCGTTTACTCAGAAGCAGAAGGATGGTGGACCGGTTCGCAGGGCTATGCCAGCCTGGAGAAAAAAGTTCCGATGAATAGTGCCCACCTGCAATACCTCCAAAGTGTTTCAAAGATGTATATGGCGGTGGAGATCCTGCAATTGAAAGAGCGAGGGAAAATCGATCTTGACGCTCCGATCACAAAATATCTGCCTTTCTCTTATAGCAAATACATAAAGAATGCAAAAGATATTACAGTACGCATGCTGCTTAATCACACTTCCGGGATTCGGGAGTACAATGAAAACCCGGAATTCATTTCCGATGTGATCCAGCATCCCTTGCGGAATTTTTCAGCGACAGACGCTCTGAAAGGTTTGGAAAATGAAGAACCGCTTTCAGTGCCAGGTGCAAAATACAAATACATAAATACGAACTATCTCTTGCTATCCTTAATTGGAAATGCCATCACGGGCGACCATGTAGCATTTATCAAAGAACATATTTTCAAACCCCTCGGATTGAATCATACCTATTACGGTAACAATTATACTTACCTGAAAGGATTGAATCTAACTCAATCGTACTGGGATGTATTTAACAATGGTATTCCTGTAAACATCACCGAATTCCAGCAGATGACAGTTGTCTGCTCGAAAGGAGATGACGGCATCGTTTGTACCACCACTGATGCAGTGAAATTTCTGAAAGGATTAATGGAAGGAAAACTGCTTAAACCAGAATCGATGAAAGAAATGTTTGATTTTGTGAAAGATGAAAAAGGCAACAAACGATATGGAATGGGCGTGATTTATTTCAATCTGGGACCCACCTTCGCGTATGGACATGGGGGTGGTGGTGTCGGTGCAGGCTGCGGGTTAATGTACTTTCCTTCTCATAAACTCTATACATTCTTTGCAACAAACCTGGGAGTTTTTGTGGAAAGTGACCTGGTAAAAAAAGTGGATGGGTTCAGGAATGCGTTGTTGGGTGAACTGCTGAAGTAATTTTAGATTTTAGATTTGCGATTGCAGATTTGAGCTCTGCGATACTCTGTGTCCTCCTGTTCTCTGCGGTGAATAAAAACAACACATAGATACATAGTTACATAGGTACACATAGAAAGCAATCTAAAATCGCAAATCTAAAATCTGAATCTTCCTTTGCTTGTTTGCTTCCTTTGCGTCTTTGACTGAACCTTCAATCAAGCAGACTATATGCAATGGGCTTAAACGAATAATTATTTGACATTTCCGCTGAGCACGCCGTCATCCCAACGATCAGATCCATTTTTGCTTCCAGCACAACGAAATCACCTGCTTTGCTTTTGGGAGGCAGTACTGCAATAGCACCTGTATCCCCGTTCACGGATACATTCATAAAAATGTTGAAACAAATCGGGATATCATCTTCACGAATCCCATATTCTTTCAACGCCTCTGTCAGATTTCCGAGGCACCCGCGGTGCGGTTGTGCATGACCGTAAATGATTTTGAAAGTATCGGCGCTGCAGGGCGTCAATAAAAAATCGTGGCGGCCTACCTGGTCTTCGATCATGTCGAACATGATATTACTCCTGTTCGAATAAAATGAATGTCCCTTCGTCAGAAAAATTGTTTCGGCGTAATCGATCGTGCGGCCGGAAGAAAGATATTCAGCAATATCATTTTGATTGAAACAGATAAAGTCAGACACCTGTTCTCCCTGCGGATCTACTATTTTAAGACGCTGACCTTTCTTCCAGTGGAAAGCTGCTGCGCTCCGGGGAGGAATGATGTTGAGTTGCGCCATGTTTGATATTTAAGGGACATTGCCATTCTTTATCATATTGCCTACCGCTGTACTGAAATACTTCCGATGATTTTCCAAAATCGTCCAGCATCGGGTTCACAGATCCGCTCAATGCGATTTCACGTTTCCTGACAATGTTTTTCATTTTCTCATATTGACCATGCGCACGCATCTGTTCAAATTGATCATGCGGATTGAATGCGAGCACGGCATATGGGAATTGACGTGATGAACGGTTGTTTGCGGGATGCAATCCTAATATAAATAAGGCTTCCTCTTTCAAACTGAAACTAAATCCTGCATGGGAAGGATCGGATTGCACGCGTTTATCATAGTTGTACATGCTCGCATCCAGATCAGATATTGCCTGCAGTCTCTGCCACATAAAACGATCGAACATCCGTTCATCTTGAATTTTTGGCTCTTTGAAAATGATCGCGGCGGAGTGAAACATGTTTTTCTCTTTCCTGTAGGTATCGATAAACTTGTATAAGAATTCAAGCATACGTGTATCATCATGGGGACAGGCCATATGGGTGGCTACATAGCAATCAACCTGTTGTCGCGCTACAGCTTCACGTGCTGCCACGCATGGAAAATCCCGGTCTGCCAGATAAGCAAGGTATGAATCGATAATTTTCTGGTCATTGTTTTCATTCATGCCATCATTGATTCAATTTCAATGCCACGGCCGGTTTGTTATAGTTTGCATAAATACCTGATCTGTATAGTTAAACAAGAAAGCAGCTACACTAATTCCTAAGGGAAAGGAGCATCTGTTCCTTCAGGAAAAAAATACCACATAGGCACATAGATACATAGGTACACATAGAATACCTTCTCTTCCTTTGCGTCTTTGCCTGTCCGACTGCGTCAGCCGGGCGGGCGTGAAACGATCAGAAAAGATCATTTCAGGATCCACATCAACTCATTCACATCATCATTGCCTGCGAATTGCCGTTGTACAGCTGCCTCAACGTTTGCCTTGTTGTAATCATATTCGCTTTGGGGATAAAGCCAGCGCTTAGGGACCTTGCCATTGTTATATGTTCCGGGGCCGACATTAAGCGTAGGAAAACCTGTCCGCCTTTGTTCAAAAAAAGCTTCCCAACCGGAATGCATAAATAGAGCGATATATTTTTGGATGATGATCTGCTGGATCGCAATCGCGGGATTGAAAACAACTTTCGGCCCTGCCAGATAAGTGGCTATGGCTGCATCGCTGATACCATAAAATTTCATGGATGCAGTGATGCCATTGTAATAATGTTCGGCAGCAGTACCGGCACCGGTAACCCATCCACGTGTAATGGCTTCTGCAATCAAAAATTCCTGTTCGGGATATCCTACAAGTATCAACGGTTCATTCACCGGTTTGGTAATGTCGACAAACCGGCGGTTAATTCTTGATGCTGCTGCAGAAGCGCTTTGCTGGTCTGCGACTGTAAGCCCGGCATTTACACCATCATAATTCGCAAATACATTGGGCGCCTTTCCCGTTACCGGTTCCGCAAATGAAAACAAACGGGGATCGTTATACGCTTTCAATGTATCAGCAAATCCTTTTTCGAGTGATACGGCAGTCGTTAAACCAAGGTCTCCTGCGGTAGGATAATAATTTGAAACCACGGTTGCATTAAAAACCAGTTGCCCGTTATCTGCATTGCTGCCCATTAATGGATATTTCGCAGGATTGGTCACAATGCTCTGAAACTGCTGTTTGATATTCAGCTTTGTATTGCTTTCCTTCTTACTCAAATGTATCAACAGACGCAAACGAAAAACATTTACAAGCTTCTTCCATTGCGAAGCTTTACCGCCATAAATAATATCGCCGCTGATGTTTCCTTTTGTATCACTCAGAATGTTATTCGCTTCTTCTAATTCATTCAACAATCCAACATAGATATCTTCCTGCGTATCGTATTTTGGTTTTGTATTTCCACTCAAGGCCTGCAAGGCCTCTGAGTAGGGAATGTCACCGAAAGTTTCCGTCATCTGGCTGAATAATACGGCCCTGAAAAATTTTGCAAGCCCCCGGTAATTTTCCTCTCCTGTTGTTTTTGCCAGTTCATCCATTTTCATTACCTGGCGCAGCACATCAAAATTGTTGAAGTCGCTGCTCGTCCAACTATAGTCAACAGCCGAATTTCCTCTTTCATAATAGGTCAGCTGTCGAGAAGCATACGCGGGTGTTGCGGGGTATTCATTAAAAACGGTAACGAGAATATTCGTTAGCAATAAGGATGGTAGTGCTGTTGAAGGGCTGTTCGGATTTTCCTGGTAATCGCTGTGCTTCTTACACGAAATGGAAAGTAGCAGGAAAATCAGCGAAGCAAATGATATGTTGAGATAATTTCTTTTCATACAAATGATTTTTTTCATGTTACGGACAATCAGAATTTCAGGTTCAGGTTCACGCCGATATTACGATAGGATGGTTCTGGTAAACCGCCGCCATCATAACTATCCGGATCCATAAAAGGCACCTTCGTCCAAAGCAACAAGTTTCTTCCGGTGAGTGAAATGCTTGCGCCTTTAAATGGCGTTCTGCTTATCAATTTCGTATCCACCGCGTACGTAAGTGTCACTTCCCGCAGTTTTACAAAAGTCCGTTTGTACATATTAGCACCTGGAACTCCATTTACATAAGTGGCAAAAACCCAGTCAATGTATTTCACCGCCTGTGTGTTTGTCGCAAACTTTCTTGTATCACTTACGATGTTACCCTGCACATCGTAGTCAACACTTCCGCTCGTGACAACTACTCCATCACCGACATAGGTTGCGTTGTCCGCATAGGAATCATCGCGGTATTTGTTGGCTGTTCCCGGATGCATACCTCCTTCATATAATTTTTGTTCAACACCATTGTAGATCAAGCCGCCGATACGCCCGTCAAATGAAAATCCCAGGCTGACATTTTTATAGGTGATGTTGTTCATGATGCCGAACTCCCAGTCGGGGTCATTATGTCCGAGATTAATTACATGATCTATGTATTGCGGAAAACCATTACTGCCATACACGATCTTTCCATCAGGAGAACGTTCCCACGCCCAGGTACGGTAATTATCGGTGCGTTCGCCGATCTTAACACCATCGCGGATTGAATCGCCGCCATAGTATGCTTTCGCGATCTTGCGCAGCTGGCTGTAATTAAAAGTGACATCCCAGCGAATATCTTTCGTTCTGACCGGTGATCCGCTAACCACCACTTCAATGCCCTTCCGGTTAATTTCATCTGCGTTCAACAATAGATAAGAATATCCCGATGCACTGGAGATCGGAACCTGTTTCACAATATTTTTATCGAGGTATTTGAACCAGGTAAAATCCAACCCGATGCGGTTGTTCGCAAAACGAATCTCGGTTCCATATTCCTGTGAGATCGTTGTATTTGGATGAATACCTGGTGTGATGAATGTTCCCGGCAGGTTGAGTGCAGAAGTTCCATTCCAACGTATATTATTTACGTTCACACTTCCCTGATTGTACACGGGCAACGTTCCATAATAATTCGCATAAATATTATAGGGCTC
>DATLDA010000038.1:0-4354 GCA_035526135.1 Flavitalea sp. | reverse complement strand
GCCGTGTTAGCCGGAATGAAAGTAGTTGTTGTGAAGAGTGATGATGAAGGACACATCGATGTGGATGATCTATTTGCCAAAACAGAATTATACAAAGACACGCTTTCAGCATTGATGGTAACGTATCCATCCACACATGGTGTGTTTGAAGAAAGTATCGTGAAGATCTGTGAGATCGTTCACCAGCATGGCGGATTGGTATACATGGATGGTGCAAATATGAATGCACAGGTTGGCCTGACTTCTCCCGGTATGATCGGCGCAGATGTGTGTCACCTGAATTTGCACAAAACATTCGCAATACCTCATGGCGGCGGCGGCCCTGGTATGGGACCAATCTGTGTGAATGAAAAACTCGCTCCGTTTCTTCCCGGACATATTTCCATCAACAGAAAAGCGAAGCATGCAGATGCAGTGAGTTCTGCTCCCTATGGTTCGGCAAGTATTCTTTTGATCAGTTATGCATATATAAAACTATTGGGTGCAGAAGGAATGCGGCGTGCAACGGAATATGCGATCCTGAATGCAAACTATATGAAGACAAGACTTGAAAAATATTTCAAGATCCTTTACCTGAGTAAACAGGGCACCTGTGCACATGAATTTATCGTGGACCTGCGACCCTTTAAAAATACTTCCGGTATTGAAGCAGAAGATGTCGCAAAACGTTTGATGGATTATGGATTTCATGCACCGACCATGAGTTTCCCGGTTCCCGGAACGATTATGATTGAACCCACTGAAAGTGAAAGCAAGGGTGAACTGGATCGATTCTGCGACGCATTGATCTGCATTCATGAAGAGATCACGGCGATAGAAAACGGTAAGTCGGATAAATCGGACAATCCGTTAAAAAATGCGCCGCATACATTGAACATGATCTGCGCTGAAGAATGGAAACATTCTTATTCACGACAGACCGCTGCATTCCCGCTGGCATATGTTGTAAAGAATAAATTCTGGCCGTCGGTAGGTCGCGTGAACAATACACATGGAGACAGGAATTTGATCTGCACCTGTGAACCTACGGAAGCTTACGCATAAATGTTTGGTAAATGTGCTGTCGAATCCCCGCTTTGTGGCGGGGATTTTTTTTTCATATTCTTCTTTTTCAATCCCTTATAATTTGGCCCGGTACGTGCATAATAATTGCAGGTATAAAGCCATGAAACGTATGATGAAAACCCTGCTCTTAGTAATGATGGCAGCTTCCTGCGGCCAGGAAGATGAAAACATCGATCCGGTGGAATCGGCTCCTTATGCTGTGGATACGAAAAGTGCAACCGATACTAAAAATACGGTAGAAGCTAAAAGTTCTGCTGCCGCCACAGAACTCGCTGGCGTGGATAAATGGCCGGATTCTACTGACCTTGAAACAGCTTTTCAATACGATATCAATACGGGTAAGACGAAGCCGCAGGACATTGTATCTTTTGCCAACACCCTGATGGGAACGCCTTACCGGTATGGTTCCATTGATCCTTTCGTCGGATTTGACTGTTCCGGATTTATCACGTATGTGTTCGGTCATTTCAATATTAAGGTGCCCCGTTCTTCCGTAGATTTTACGGATGTCGGTAGAGAAATTCCGGAAACAGAAGCAAAACCGGGTGATATCATATTATTCACCGGTACAAATGCCGACGACCGCCGGGTTGGACATATGGGAATTGTAAATAAAGCTTTTTCCGAGGGCGATCTCGAATTCATTCATTCCTCTTCCGGCAAAGCCTATGGAGTGACCCTGAGTAACCTAACCTCGCATTACCGTGTACGGTTTGTAAAAGTGATCCGCATCTTTTCTCAGAATGACCGCGGATAAAATGGTGTGTGATTGCACACTTTCTGTTGTTCTATATTTGAGGATATAAATCTCTCATGAAATTATTATTGGTTGCACTCCTATCAGTTGCATGCATCACCTTGCATGCACAAAAATTCATTTCCATTAAGGGAAAAAACATTATTGATACAAATGGTAAACCGCTGTTGTTACGGGGAACGAACCTGGGAAACTGGCTGGTACCGGAAGGCTATATGTTCCGGTTCAAACAAACAAATTCACCGCGGCTGATCAATCAGGCATTCACTGAATTGCTAGGACCTGATGAAACCGCGGCATTCTGGAAAAAATATCTGGACGCCTATATCACAGAAGACGATATCCGATACCTGAAAAGTATCGGTATGAATTCTATCCGCGTCCCTTTTCACTATAAATTATTTACGGATGAACCGTATATGGGTGGCAATGGAATCGCACGTGGTTTTTTGTTGCTGGATAAAGTGGTTGCGTGGTGCAAAAAACAGGGACTCTATGTGTTGCTTGATATGCATTGCGCTCCGGGTGGACAAACAGGAGATAATATTGATGATGGCAACGGGTATCCTTTCCTTTTCGAAAATGAAGCAAGCAAAAAACAAACCGTTGACATCTGGAAGAAAATTGCAGCCCATTATAAAAATGAAACAACCATTCTCGGGTATGACCTGTTGAATGAACCCATAGCCCATTTCTTTGATATCAACGTATTGAATCCGTTATTGGAACCATTGTATATCCGGATCGTTAAGGCCATCCGGGAATCAGACCGCAATCATCTTGTTTTTCTGGGAGGTGCACAGTGGAATTCAAACTTCAAAATTTTCGGAAAACCTTTCGACAACAAAGCAGTTTATACTTTTCATAAATACTGGACGGCGACAACACAGGATGTGATCCAGGATTATATTGATTTCAGGGACCGCTACAATGTTCCAATCTACGTGGGGGAAACAGGAGAAAACAATGATGAATGGATCCGGAATTTCAGAACCCTTTGTGAAAAAAATAATATTGGCTGGCATTTCTGGCCCTATAAAAAAATGGAAAACACCAGCGGGATCGTTGACTTTCCGCGACCTGTGAATTTTGAACTGATACAAAATTTCGCCGATACAACGCGTACTTCGTTTGAAGATATCCGTAAGATGCGTCCCACAAACATTCAGGCTGTAAAGCAGGCGCTGAATGATTTCCTGGAAAATTGCCGGTTCAAAAATTGCCGGCCTAATACAGGATATATTACTGCACTCGGGCTCGGGAAGAAATAGCTGGTTACTTATCGTGGAGGGCCTGCAGGATCCGGCTGAGAAATTCATTGTCATCAAAATACCGGCCCTGTGTAAGTCCCAGACGTACCACCACCAATTTGCGGGAAGGAATAATAAAAATGTCTTGTCCTTCGAATCCATCAGCATTATACATATCTGCGGGTACATCCGGACAGGTGCGTTGTTTTGGATCCGAGGGCATTCCCGCATTCAGGTAAAACTGGTAACCATATTGTTTGGCGGTGGTTGAAGGTCCCCGCTGTACCGATTGTTGCACCCATCCTTCCGGCAGGATCTGCTCACCATTCCATTTGCCGTTATTGTAGTAGAGTAATCCAAATCGTGCGTAGTCCCTTGCAGTGGCGTAGACATAAGACGATCCGACATAATTTCCTGAACCATCCTTTTCAATTACAGTGTGGTACATGCCGATGCGATGAAATAATCTTGTATACGGAAATTGCTGGTATTGGGATTCGGGCAAAACATTGCGAATCACCTGCATCAACAGGTTGGTGTTCCCGCTGGTATAACGGAAAGTGCTGCCGGGAGGAGTTTCCAGATCTAATGATGCTGTAAAGCCGGCCATATCATCTGACCGGAACAACATGTTGGTTGCTTCGCTGGGTTTTGTATAGTCTTCAATGAATTTGAGTCCGCTCGTCTGCTGTAGTAAATTTTTGATTGTGATAGCATGGCGGGGATCTTTCGGATCTTTCCAGGCAGCGATAGGTGCAGGATCATTGATATTGATTTTTCCATCGCCGGAGAGTATACCGATCAGTGCACCGGTAAAACTTTTAGCCATTGACCATCCCATCATGGGTGTTGAGCTGTCAAAACCCGATGCATATTTTTCATAGATCAATTGTCCATTGTGAATAACGATCACCGCACGGGTTCTTATCAACCGGGAAGAATCCTTCTCGCCGAATGCGGGTTCAACTGCACGTGCCACGTTTGTGTATAATGAATCAGGTGTGTTCTTTTTGTTTAGGAAGATGTCGGAGACGGTATCATTATAACGGGGAGCCTCAGCTGATAAAAATATTTTTTGTGCCCGAACCGTGGATTCCGGCACATCATTCAGTAACGTACAACCGACGCCACTTCTGAAAATCGCTTTCTTTTTTCCCAACCCAAAGAAGACAGAAGTAACGGATGAATCTTCTTTGTTTACCGTGGTTTTTGCCATAGGCATCGGTGTAAATCCCAATTCATTTTTTTTGATGTCTGCTTCCTCCCTGTGGGCAATGAAATA
>DATLDA010000026.1:0-3163 GCA_035526135.1 Flavitalea sp. | reverse complement strand
CTTCTCTTTTGTTTTTGTAAATTCCAAGATAAATCTTTGAAGCTAGTCCATTCAGGTATTGGGTAACTTTGCTGTGCGGATAAAACGTCCGCGCATATCCGAGGTCATTTACCAACTCGGTAAACTGGCTGGCCATTTCGTCGGGTCCTTTTGTCTGGCCATATTGATATCCTTTCCATTTTTCAATATTCTTTTTTATGAACAGTCCTTCTCTCACATTTCTCGATTTACGAATATGTCTGAATAAAAAATTGTCCTTTAATAATGGATAAATATAATAGTTAAATTTAGATTCGTCACCGTACTCGAAAACAATTGACGCATATGCTTTTTGTAAAACTCGATACCGGATTCAACATAGAAGTGGAGTTCCCGGTTTGCCCATTTCACAAACGTCTTTTTGCATGGATTGTAGACCTGATCCTATGCTGGCTTTACGTGAAGCTGATGGCCGTCATTTTTGATATCCCTTCTTTTTTTATCTGGATCAGTGAAATGAAAGTGAAAGGTGCATTGATCAGTCTTCCTGTACTTTTCTATCACTTGTATTGTGAAATAATATTAAATGGACAGAGTATTGGCAAAATGGTAATGGGAATTAAAGTGATTACCATTGAAGGCGGCCAACCAGGATTCGGACAGTACCTCATCAGATGGATTTTCCGTCTTTTTGATTTTCCATTGCTTCTTATTGCAGCCGTTGCAACAAACGAATTGGCCTGGTGGTTGTTCCCGGTTGTTTTTACAGGTCTTTTCTGCGTCATCTTTTCAAAACGTTCGCAGCGCATTGGCGACCTGGTAGCGGGAACGATGCTTATTGACCTGCGGAACAGGACTTCATGGGAAGACACCGTATTTCTTGAATTAGAAGCAAATTATCAGCCACTATACCCGCAGGTGATGCAACTCAGCGATCGCGATATCAATACACTTAAGAGTATAATTGAAACAGTACAGCGAAAAGGCGATTATGAACTCTCAATGAGGATCGCAGACCGGATCAAGTCAAAACTCAAAATGGATTCTGACCAGAATTCCCTGGATTTTCTTCAGACCTTACTGAAAGATTATAATTATTATTCTACACGGATCTAATATGAGGAGTTACCTCAAACCGAGACCGATGATTGCGAACAGGATCATCAACACAACAGCTGAAAGACAAATGATCATAATAATTCCGATCACTTTAAAATAACTATGCAATCCATTGATACCGGTATTGAATTTCTCCTGGTTCATATTTTGAAGACTAGAAAGTGTATTGGTCCCGAAACGTAATAAAAAAATATTCACCGTAACACTTATAGCGATTACAATAAGACTCATAATAAGTGTGACTATTTTATATTCATCATTCCGGTCTGTGAATACAGTTATCAGGGCAAAACCCGAACTAATGAAAGACAATATGGCAATGATTCTTGCCCAGCTCGCTGCATTATGCAGGTACTGCCGCGATCTGATATCCACTACAACATTGAAAAGATTTCCTGAAGAAGGTTGAAAATTATCCATATTGTTTTTAATTAACTGATAAGTGACTTAATAAGAGTTGATACATTGCCTAATAATCCAATTATGGTGAAGATCCCATACACTGTAAGGTAATTTTTCAATGCCTTCATCCCGTCATTGAATAATTCCTGGTCCTGACGAAGAATTCCTTCCCGCGTAAGGTTTGAAAAACGGTACAATAAAATAGTCGTCCAGGTAAAAAAGATCAGGGCAATGATGATAATCGCAACCAGTACACCTGCCAGCGAATCGAACCCGGGCATAGACGTAGAAATCATTTTAACGATTGCCTGCGTACCGAATGCAAGGCACAAAACGCCAAATCCAATAAAAACAAAATAGAGGATGGCAAGAAAGCGGGACCATTTTGTGGCTTCACGTAACTGATTAGAAGAATCGTGATCGAGCTGTAATTCAAACAGGTTTTCCTGTGGAGTTTGATCCATGGATGTTAGTTTTGGTTTGTATCGGGTAAATTAAGGAGAATTGAGGGGAGTGCAAAAGATTTGGTGATGCCTACCGGTTTCCGGAATCAGGTATCAGGAATCCCAACCTGAAAATTCGCGTTGACAATAATTGTATAGTTAATAATCCCAAACAACCCAATCGCAATAACCACTATTACACTAAAGTATTGCCACTAATTACAATGAAACCAATCAGACTATAATAATTAAAGGGATACCTGATACCCGATACCTCATCGCGCAACTCAATACGCCATCGCAAACAGCACACGTTGCTCACTGGGTTTTCCGGTAAGTATACAGTTGCCTTTTTCTGGCGGATTGTTGAGGGGAATGCAGCGTATTGTGGCCTTCGTCAACTCTTTGATTTTGGTTTCTGTTTCAGGAGTTCCGTCCCAGTGTGCTGATAAAAACCCGCCCTTCTTTTCCAGAATTTCCACAAACTCATCCCAGGTGTTTACAGTGGTGATATTTTTGTTTCGAAATTCCAGTGCTTTATTGAACATTGAAAGATGAATATCTTCCAGCAGTGTTTGTATGGATTGCGCTAGTCCATCCAATGAAATATTTTTTTTCTCTTTTGTATCACGCCGGGCAATTTCCACCGTATTTTTTTCAAGATCACGCGCACCGATGGCTACGCGTACCGGCACACCTTTCTGTTCGTACTCTGCGAATTTCCAACCGGGACGTGTATTATCATTGTCGTCATATTTTACCCGTATATTCAACGATTTCAGTTCCTGTACCAATTCATTGACTTTGGTGTCGATCGCAATTTTTTGCTCATCTCCTTTGAAAATCGGAACAATCACCACTTGAAATGGTGCAATTTTCGGAGGCAGGATCAGGCCTTCGTCATCGCTATGTGCCATTACGAGCGCACCTATAAGACGTGTGCTAACGCCCCAGCTCGTTGCCCATACAAAATCGAGTTTGTTGTTTTTATCTGAAAAAGTTACATCAAAAGCTTTCGCAAAATTCTGTCCCAGAAAGTGAGATGTCCCTGCCTGTAATGCTTTGCCGTCCTGCATGAGTGCTTCGATACAATACGTATCCAAAGCACCGGCAAATCGTTCACTTTCAGATTTTACACCCCGGATGACCGGTAAAGCCATATAGTTTTCAGCAAAATCCGCATAGATACCCAGCATCTGTTTTGTTTCGGCAATTGCTTC
>DATLDA010000021.1:0-29234 GCA_035526135.1 Flavitalea sp. | reverse complement strand
TATTTCCTGCGGGTCGGCATTACTGTAGAAAAATTAATTAATGCACCGCATGCAGTCGATAATGACAGGTTTTCGGGCGACAATGATCATTACACCCAATTGGCAAATAGTCTGCGTTCGGAAAATGGAATAGAACCTGGTGCATTTGTTTTTCTATTTGCTGGAAAACTGGAAGAAAAAAAAGATCCGTTGTTGTTAGCCCGGGCATTTACAGCAGCAAATTTTCAAGCCTCGACGCATCTGGTTATTGCCGGTAATGGTCATCTGGAAGAAAATTTGAGATCATATTGCGCGAATCATCCGCGAATCCATGTATTACCATTTCAGAATCAGAGCGCGATGCCTGCCCTCTACCGGATGGCAAATGTGTTTGTTTTGCCTTCGAAAGGTCCTGGCGAAACCTGGGGACTTGCAGTGAATGAAGCAATGGCCAGTGGGGTTGCCATCCTCATGAGTGATCGTTGCGGTGGAGCGCCGGATCTCATCAAGTCCGGAGTGAACGGATATGTTTTCAAAGCAGGTGACAAATCGGACCTCATCGAAAAAATGGTGCGGATGTCACAAAATGTTGAGACAACAGCAGAAATGGGTAAGCAATCAAGACGTTTGATACAGTCGTTTACTTTCCGTGCCGTTGCAGATGCTATTCAATCAACAGTAGATACTATTACGAAAAAGAAAAAATTGTTTCACGCGCAGGAAGGCGGTCAATGAGTATCGTGCATTGTCATTTACCGAAAGCGGGTTTGGGAAACCAACTGTTTCCCCTTCTCAGTGCTTATACTTTCGGTTACCTGAATAACCTGCCGGTAAAAGTAACGGGCTATCATCAATTCAAAATAGGGCCTTACCTCAGGGGAGAAAAAATCAAACGTAACTACAGCAACTACTTCCGGTTCCAAAAAAGTATTCTGGGTGAAGCGATTGACAGGATACAGTTACAGACAAAAGGATGGCAGAAACAGGAAGAGCCTTTGCTCGAAGTAGTAGAAAAAGGGTTCGTTAATCAATTATATTATTTTTCAGCGATCCCGCATTGGCGGGAATTGTTTTTAAGGGTCAGGCAACATCGTGATATTATTATCAGGCTGTTTTATGATCTTTTGAGCAGTGATATAAAGAAACGACTTGAACAACAGGAAGTTCCGTGTATCGGCGTTCATATTCGCATGGGTGATTTCAGGAAACTGAAACCGGGAGAAGATTTTGGCAAAGTAGGTGTGGTAAGAACCGCAGAAACCTATTTTATAGAAATTATTGAACGCATCCGGGCGCTCCATGGTTCTGTATTGCCTGTCACAGTTTTTACCGATGGCCATCTTCATGAGTTTGATCATCTTTTTCAGCTTCCAGGCGTAAAAATGGCCGGGCCAAACCCGGATATTATTGACCTCCTGCTACTGAGCCGTAGCCGGGTGATCGTCGCGTCGGTGGGCAGTACCTTCAGTTATTGGGCGGGATTCTTCTCGGAAGCACCGTTGATCCGCCATCCACAGCATCTGCATTCGTTTATCAGACCGGATGATGTCAATTCACATTGGTATGAAGGGCCTATACCAACAGACCCGGTCCCGGCGTTACTCTCAAGGAATATTCAGTCAATTGTCTGTTGATTCCGGGAAATTTATTCTAAAAGAGTTGTACCAAATAAGCGAAGGATGTTTCAATCCATCAGAAAAATTGCTCAGAAAAATTTATTGTTGAGAAAACTGATTGGCTACCATATTGCTTCATCGGGACTGTTCGATGCATATTTCAAAAAATATACTCTATCCCCTGAATGGCAGCGGAGAGTTAATGATGTAATGGCATCATCGGATAACGCACTGATTCCACGTGTAAATAATGCAGGGCAGATAAGTGCAGGAAAACAGGTGATGCATAACGGACTCAAAATTTATCTGGGGAGTTATTACGGACCCGAGTATGCCCGCATGTTGCTGATGAATAAAGGTGTACACGAACCACAGGAAGAAAGAGTTTTTGCCGAAGTGCTGAAATCAATTCCTGAAAAGGGTGTAATGATTGAAATGGGTGCATTCTGGAGTTTTTATTCCATGTGGTTTAATCAGCAGGTAAAAAACGCGCAGAATTTTATGATTGAACCCGATTCATTCAACCTGGGACAAGGGGAAAGGAATTTTGTTTTGAACCGGATGGAAGGAAAATTTATACAGGGATTTATCGGTGCGAAGGGAGATTCGAACGCGAAAGTAAATACCATTGCTATTGATGAATTTGTAAAAGAAAACAAAATTGAATTTGTCCATATGCTGCACAGTGACATACAGGGATATGAATTTGAAATGTTGCAGGGAGCAAAGAAACTTTTCAATGATAAGAAAGTCGGATACGTTTTCATCTCCACACATTCCACTGAGATTCATTACAGGTGCCTTGAATTTTTGAAACAACGAAATTTTATCATTCTTGCTTCTGCAGATATCGAACAGACTTTTTCAGAAGACGGTCTTATTGCAGCACGTGCGCCCTATTTCCCCGGTATCAATCCGGTTCCGATTTCCGTTAGGCCCAAAACAATTTCGGATTGATTAATCCCCGGATCATGATCGTGGGGTCTGATCAGCAGTGGTCCATTGAAAGATTATTCCGCCGGTATCTTATAGAAGAAGGAGCTGCGGTTGAACTATTTGGTGCACAGAATCTTTTTTACGACTATTACAATGCTTCTCTCCTGAATAAAATCGTGTTCCGTTCCGGTGTTTCGTCCATTTATAAAAAGATCGATGCGCAATTAGAATTGAAGATGGTTGAATTCAAGCCTGATCTCGTGTGGATATTCAAAGGGATGGAAATTCTGCCTGCGACGATCCGGAAAATGAAGCAAGAAGGCAGGAAAGTGATCAATTATAACCCGGACAATCCATTTATTTTTACAGGTAAGGGAAGTGGCAATGCCAATGTCACCCGTTCTATTGGCCTTTATGATCTTCATCTAACATACAGCCGCGAGATTGAACAACAATTGATCCGGGACTACGACGCACGAACTGCGCTGCTTCCTTTTGGTTACGATATCCCTGATGAATTATACAATGATTGTCGCCGTCAGACCGAAGTTGTTCGTTGTTGTTTCCTGGGAAATCCGGATCCTCAACGCGCAAAATTTATAATGGAACTTGCGGAAGGTGGACTTGAACTTGATTTGTATGGTAATGATTGGGACAAATTTGTACATCATAAGCACATTCATGCACATCCGCCCGTGTATGCGGATGAGTTTTACAAAACGTTACAACGCTACCGTGTACAGTTGAATATGATGCGCGTACATAATCTGCATTCACACAATATGCGCAGTTTTGAAATTCCCGCTATTGGTGGAATTCAACTTGCGCCGGACACGCCGGAACACCGGCAATTTTTCCGCCGTGGAGAGGAAATTTTTTTATATGGAGGTACGAGGGAATGTATTGATACTGCACAAAGATTGTTGACACTGTCGCCCTCAGAGGCCAGTCATATCAGGGAAAAAGCAAGAAGCCGGAGTGTACGTGACGGATACAGTTACCGTCATCGTGCAATACAGGCGTTGAATGTGATGAAAGGATTGTGTCATGAATAATCTATTCATTGTTCATTTCCAGCCATTGGAAAAATATCCACCGGTCATGAACCTGGTGCGCTATCTTGAAAAATTCAATGGAAAAGAAATTTTGATTCAGGTTATCACCACAGCAAACGACGGAAAATTATTTAGCTCCTCAATTCCTGTCTACCGGATTTCCCAGGCAACAGTGAACACAAATGCATTGATCAGGTTATGGAAATATTTGCAGTTCAACTGGTCCGCGCTGAGATTACTGCTGAAATACAGGCCTGCTAAAATTCTCTACTACGAAACGTTGTCATCTGGCGCTGTCTGGGTGTATAAAAAATTTTTCAGGCGTAATACCGACCTCTACATTCACTACCACGAATACAATTCAAACGAAGAATACAGGAAGGGAATGCAGTTGGGGAGGTTATTACATTACCTTGAACAGCAGATCTACCCGGTTGCAAAATGGGTATCGCATACCAATGTCGAACGAATGCAATTATTTGTACGGGATAATGCAGCACACGCTCCGGTACACAGGTTTATTTTGCCCAACTTCCCCCCGCGTGCATGGAGTGAGCACACAAAAAATAATTTCAAAAAATCAAATAGCAGAACTCGTTTTGTATACGTAGGGGCGCTGGCTTTTGAAACAACTTATGTAAAAGAATGGGCTGGTTTTATTGCGGAAAATCCGTTGCTGTATGAATGGGATATTTATTCAGGCAACTTTGAGGCGGGAGTACCCGTTTGGCTGGATGAATTGAAGGCACCGAATATTTTTTTCAGAGGCAATATTGAATACGAGTCACTGCCTTCGGTGTTGCCTGACTATGATGTGGGCATCATCTTATATAAGGGACACATTCCAAATTATGTTTTCAACGCGCCCAACAAATTATTTGAATATATAGCGTGCGGGCTGGATGCATGGTTTCCACCAGTAATGACAGGATGCCTTCCCTATGTTACCGTCAATACCTACCCGAAGATCTGTGCCTTTGATTTTCAACATCCGAGACGGGAAACAGTTGAAAAGGCAATGGATCGAACAGGACTTGAATTCAAAGCGCCTGAATATTATGCAGAAGACAGCTTTCTTCCACTCCAACAACAAATACTAAATGGCCTTGGATAATATATTGCGGGCCCTGCCTTCATTCAGGGGAAAAACCAGGCTTGCACGGTTGCTGTTTGACAATGAAATCAAACACCAAAAGGATGTACTCATAAAGGGAAAATACAATTGCAGTTTTGTGATCCCCAATCTCCAGGAAAATGTGGGGCTCGATATATTTATCAATGGAATTTATGAACCTGAAACAATTCGCTTTTTGAACAGGATCATTCCGCGTAATGGCCAGTTCCTCGATCTTGGAGCAAATATCGGAGCTGTATTAATTCCCTTATGTAAACGCAGGCCTGATATATCAGCCGTCGCAGTAGAAGCTGCGCCATGGATATTCGAATACCTGGAAAAGAATGTAAAAATGAACGGCCTTCAAAACGTCCAATTGCTCAATAAAGCGTTGTTTGATAAGGATGATGTGGAACTGGATTTTTTTAGTCCGGGCATCAAATTCGGCAAGGGTTCCCTCGCGCCGGTTTTCAGTCAGGAGCCGGTGAAGGTGATGACCAACAGAGTAGATACCATTGTCAGGCAATTTCAGTTTGGAAAAGTTTCGACGATCAAACTGGATGTAGAAGGATTTGAGTTTTTTGTATTCAAAGGAGCTGAACACTTGCTGCAATCTTCCGATTCCCCAGATATTATTTTCGAATTTGTTGATTGGGCAGAAACTAAAGCGATGGGATTGCACGCAGGTGCTGCGCAGGAATACCTTCTCTCCGTGGGATATCAGTTGTACCTTTTGGAGAATGATCATCCGGTGAAGATGGAAGAGCCCTTAAAGAAAGGATCCTCAAATTTATTTGCAACTAAAAAAGATTATCCGGTCCCCACTTCATGAAGAAGTTTATAAGATATATCTACAGTTTTAGCATGTTGCTGATCACGTTACTGTCGTTGGTTACTGACTGGTACGGACCCCTCACGCTGATCCTGACTGTTCTGGTGCTGGTGATGACTGTCGATAAAATGGGGAAAGGAATTGTATTGCGTGAATCTGCTGCCATGTTGTATGTTTTTACCTGCCTGTTCATGCCATTGATCGGGTACATTTATTATTCATTCAATAATCCTTTAGCGCGGTTGTGGGTAAAATACATGCCCGTTCCTGAAGATGTATACTTTGGGTTTGCACTTCCTGCGATAGCCGCTTTTTGCTTTGCTCTTTGTATTCCACTCGGGATAACAGAATCGGAAGATGAGGATAAAGGAATGCAAAAATATATTGTCCGGATTAAAGAGATCATCGCCAAGAAGCCAACCGTTGGTATTTATATTATTGCCATTGGATTGGCAACATCAGTTTTTACCAACCTGTTACCGGGAGGTTTACAATTTTTTGCAACATTATTCTTTTTCGCAGGTTTTGCCGGATTGCTTTATCTATGGTATGCACCCAGCTTCCCCTATAAAAATTGGGCTATCGGTGGATTTTTACTCTTCATCGTCGCGAATGCATTGAGTACGGGAATGTTTACGATCGTTGCGTATATGGGGATTACGATCTTTTCTTTTTTTCTGCTTGGACGTAAGACCTCGCTGTTGAAAAAACTTATTCTTTCGCTTATTGCAATTGCATTCCTTCTCGTTTTGCAGAATACGAAAGGACAATACAGGCGGTATACCTGGATCTCCACATACGAGGGAAATACAGCCTTGTTGTTCGGAAAACTTTTTTGGGAAAATTTGCAGCGCGGGGAAGAGCTCTTGAGCGTAAAAGCTGTTTTCCCGGTTTATGTTCGAACCAACCAGGGTTTCAACGTAGCACTTGTAATGCGAAGGATCCCCAATTACCAGGCACACGATAATGGAGAGAATCTTTTTATAGCCTTTGCATCATCCCTTGTACCAAGATTTTTATGGTCCGATAAACCGGAGGCTGGCGGAAAGTTTAATATGAAGTATTATACGGGTATCAACCTGGTGGGTGGATGGTCTACGAATATTGGACCGTTAGGTGAAGCCTATGGAGCATTTGGAGTTGCAGGGGGTATCCTATATATGTTTTTACTGGGAGTGTTCATCCGGTGGTCGTATAAAAAAGTATTCGATCTGGGTTACAAACTGCCCTTATTGATTTGCTGGATTCCGGTTTTGTTTTACCAGGTAATCTATTCAGGGGAAACAGATACACTCCAAATTATGAATGCTTTATTCAAGACGACATTTTTCATGATCCTTATTTACCGATTCATTCCCTCGTGGTTTGGAATTTACCGACAGAAAAGATACCGGAAAACCAAAGCGCCGGTCGCTGTCGTACATGCTCAATAACCTCTTTGCTTATTCTTTATTATGCCGGTACATGTGCTCCTCGTATTCCGGAAAAAAATTGCAACGTATTTCAGCATTGAGAATGTTTTTTCAATTCTCATGCCTTTTTTGGAAATGAAATCGAATGTAAAGAGTTTGGAGGTCCCCTTTATACAGGCCGATCCTTTTTCCGTTGCAAAAAATCTCAGGAGCCTCAGGAAACGAACCGAACAGGTGATCCACATCACAGGAGATATTCATTATGCAGTATTTTCTTTTCCCGGCCGAAAAACCATTCTTACGATCCACGATTGCGTTTTTCTTCACAACAAATCAGGTCTGCGCAAATTATTATTTGAATGGGTATGG
Organism: Flavitalea sp.; assembly: GCA_035526135.1. Lineage (GTDB taxonomy): Bacteria > Bacteroidota > Bacteroidia > Chitinophagales > Chitinophagaceae > Flavitalea. The sequence goes on along the minus strand of DATLDA010000021.1, from coordinate 21,921 downwards.
TTAAAATTACCGGTCTGGCATGCCCGTTATATCACAACTATTTCCGAAGCCTCCAAACGTGATATATTGAAATACACAGGTTGTAATCCGTCAAAAATCAGGGTCATTACGGATCCGGTTGATCCCGCATATACTTTTACTGAAAAAGAATTCAATCAGCACAAACCGGTTTTATTGCAGATCGGAACATGGCCAAACAAAAACCTGGCGAGAGTAGCAGAAGCATTAAAGGATATCAGTTGCCGACTAATAATTGTCGGCAAGCTCTCGACAGAGCAGGAAGCCATCTTAAAAAAAAATAACATTGACTATGAAACCCGTTACCAGCTTTCGAAAGAAGCATTGATAGCGGTCTATCAGGCTTGTGATATGGTGGTATTCTTATCCACTTTTGAAGGGTTCGGGCTTCCGGTTATTGAAGCGCAGGCAACAGGCAGACCTCTTATTACAAGCGCACTTCCGCCGATGAATGAAGTGGCCGGTGACGGTGCCCATCTTGCCGACCCATATTCCATTTCATCTATCAGGGACGGGATACTTAAAATTATCCATGAACCCGACTATCGGGAAACCCTTATACAGGCAGGAAGAGTAAATCTCAAGCGGTTTGATGCAAAAGAAATTGCAGCATCCTATCTTGAATTATATGAAACCGTAGCAAATGAATTCTAAGGAGTTACAATATTATCAGCCATATAATTAACCTTGAAGGTGTATAATCCAGGGCGGGTGAATTTTTTGATGGATAGTCTTTTCAATAATTGTCCAGTTTATGCGTTTTATCAGGTACTGTACGTATCCGATCCCGTGAAACTGATCCAATATCTGAAAAAGCCAATCCCAGTTCCTGATGAAATTCATTGCTCAAGGTCTTATCCGGCCGGTAAAAAAATTCCTGAATAACAGCTATGTGTTATTATTTCTGAATGGATTTTTCTTTGCTGCCCTGGTGCTATTTTATACAGAAGGTGATTATGAGAGCAAGATATTTCAGAGATTGGCAGAAGAGATCCGGGATCATCACTCCGCCGGCCCACTGACAGAAGATTCGCTGCTGGTGAGAAGCCTTCACCTGACAAATGCACTTGAAAAGAACCGATCTGTTATATTCGGAAAAAGACAGGTTTCCAGTTTCAAATCAGATTTTCTGCAACCTCTTACGGTTGATCTTATGACAGGCCAGCAGGCATGCGGAGGTTTTTCCTATGTGTTGGGGCGCATTTTATCAGAACTCGATATACAATACCGGTTTGCGCAAATGAGAGTGAATGGTGTTTTTGGAGGCCATATCATTGTTGAAGCAAAAATGCCATACGGATGGGTAGTACTCGATCCTTTATATGATTTATATTTCAAACGGCCGGATGGAAAACTCGCCAGCTTTGCAGATGTTCAGTTAAACTGGGCTTATTATGGTAAACAGGTACCTGCAGGTTATAAAATGAATTACCGCTATGAAGCTGTCAGGTATACAAATTGGGATAAGATCCCGGTTGTAATGCCAGCATTAAAGGGGATGATGAAATTTGCAATAGGTGCAGAAAAAACAGAGAATTTTTCTTTCCGTAACCTGGTGCTTCGAAAATTCGACTTATATATTTCTATCACCCTGAGCATCTACCTTTTTTTATTATCACTGGTCGTCAGAAAATATATCAGAAGAATTGAAAGAGCAAAAAAAATGCGCGCCGAAATATTATTTCCACGACATGCTGAAGTGCCACAACCTATTGAATCGATACCGTGTAACCCTGTATCTTTTACGCACGATTTTTAATTTCCCTTCTCAATTTTAATTGAACATGTGCGGCCTTGCTGCAATTGTATATTTTAAAAATAACCTGGCGGAACCGGAAACGATTCGCAAGATGACTGATTGTATGTCGCATCGCGGGCCTGACTCTGATGGATTTTTCGTTGAAGAAAACATCGCACTGGGCCACCGCCGGCTTTCAATTATTGACCTGAGCGAAGTGGCCAATCAGCCAATCGAAGATGCAACCGGCAGATACCAGTTACTTTTTAACGGGGAAATTTTCAATTTCCGCGAGGTAAGAAAATTACTTCCCGATTATCCATTCAAAACACAAAGTGATTCTGAGGTTCTTCTGGCTGCCTATATAAAGTGGGGACCTGATTGTCTGCCGCTGATCAAAGGCATGTTCGTATTCATGATCTGGGACCGCCAAAAGAAATCCTTGTTCATTGCCCGCGACAGGCTCGGTGTAAAGCCTTTATATTATTACTTCGATGAAGAAAGATTTGTTTGTGCATCGGAGATCAGAAGTATATTGAAAACAGGATGGGTAGCCGCTAAGATCAATATGTCTGCGGTTCGCTCCTTTCTCAGTTACCAATCGATCGGTTTCCCTTTTTCCATCATACAAAATATTCTGCAGCTCGAAGCTGGATGTTACATGACGATAGACAACGGCCGTGTAACACAAACAAAATACTGGAGTGTTACCGATAGCACGGGGGAATTTGAATACAACAACCGGAAAAAAGTTAATACAAGGATCCGTGAATTGCTCCGTGAGGCAGTTGCCGGAAGAATGATCAGTGATGTGCCGCTGGGTGCTTTTCTTTCCGGAGGAATCGATTCCTCTGCAATCGTCGGCTTGATGGCAGAAGTCAGTTCAGCACCGGTCAATACCTTCACGATCGGTTTTCATGAAAAAGATTTCGATGAGTCCGGGTATGCTGACCTCATTGCCAAAAAATTCAATACTTCACACAATTCTTTGTTATTGCATCCGGAAGTATTTCTTGAAGAACTTACCAATGCACTGAACAATATGGACACGCCGAGTGGCGATGGCGTGAATACATATGTTGTATCTAAAGCAATCCGAAAAAGCGGGTTGACGGTAGCATTATCGGGAGTTGGAGGAGATGAGTTGTTTGCAGGGTATCCTTTCTTTAAGAAATTCATGGAATTCCGTCAATACAATGCAATCTGGGATCGCACGAGTTGGGTCCGAAAAGGTGCAGCGGCATTGGTTTCGGTCGGATCCTCCAATAAAGCAGACAGGTTCAGCCGGATGTTATCAGCTGCTTCCTGCTCTATCGCGTATGCCTATCCGGAATTCAGGCGGATCATTTCACCACAGCTGCTTGCCTCATTAACAAAATTCAACACACGATCCCTTACCGTTCTTGAGCAACAATTAAGGGATCGCGAAAATGAATTTGAGAAATTCCCCTTGCTCTCACAGGTGTCAATTGCAGAATATCTTGGATATACACAACATACCCTGCTAAAAGATACCGACCAGATGAGTATGGCTGTTTCGCTGGAAGTGAGGGAACCATTTTTTGATCATGAACTGATCGAATTTGTTTTAGGCATTCCTGATCATATTAAATATCCTCGATACCCCAAAAGTTTGCTGGTAGATGCACTCGATGGATTACTTCCGGATGAAATTGTTCATCGTAAAAAACAGGGCTTTCTTTTTCCCTGGAGTTTGTGGATGAAAAATGAATTGAAATCTTTTGTACAACATCATATCAACCGCATCAGTCAGCGCGACTTCATTCGTGGTGAAAATTTGCGCGCACACTGGCAACAATTTCTAAAAGGAAATCCGAAAGTCGGATGGATGGAGATCTGGCTGTTTGTGATACTCGAATACTGGCTGGAGAAAAATGAAATCTCATAAAATAATTTTGTTCTTCTTGTTGGTTTGCGCAGGTCATGTTCGTGCGCAGGAAGAATTTGCAGGTCCATTCGCGAGTTGGGCGAACGTCGTTACCCGTTTTCAGGCAAAAGGCGATGGAATCCAGGACGATACCCGTGCACTACAAAATGCGTTGGACAATCTATTCGATCCTGTCTCCCCGCGCAACACACCCGGTGGGAATTACAGTATCATCTATCTTCCTAAAGGCACTTATAAGATAAGCCGAACCTTACAGCTAAGAGGGAAAATCGGTGTAAGCATCATTGGAGAAGATCCTGCGAACACCATCATCAAATGGTTTGGTCCGGAAAACGACACGGTATTGTGGACGAATGGATCAGCGTATTTCAGGATCAGCAGGCTGACCGTGGATGCAAATAATAGAAAAGGAATCGAAGGCATCGGCATTCACTGGAAAGAAAAGTGGAACAACGCAACAGACAGAAGCTATGCTTCGCTGAACAATGAAATATCTGATATCATTTTCAATGGAACTGCCATCGGGATTGGCGGCGGCACATCTTCTGAAGGAACCAACAGCAACGATTCAGAGATCACCATCCGCAGGTGTACATTCAACAAATGTGTGGAAACAGGAATCCGTATCACTGGATACAATGCGCTGAATTACTGGATCTGGTATTGCAGGTTCTTCGATTGTAACCTGGCAATCACCTGCGTTTCGGGGAATTTCCATGTAATGAATAGCTATTTCAAAGGATCAACATTGGCGGATATCATTCATACTAACAGTTATTATACTTCTGTACGTGGTTGCTTATCATCCGGATCAAGGATGTTATCGTGGGACAATGGCAGCAGCTGCAATCCTTTCAAGAGAATATTCCAGGGAAACATTATTTTGAAACCGGAAGAAAATCCAATCGGCTATCATCACCTCGGAAGTGTTACAATGATCGATAACATCCTGGAGAAAAGCAGAAATCCAACCGTGGCAAGACATATGAACATTGGGAGCTGGTGCCCGGGAAATTATCAGATGCTTTCAATTCATAACAGGTATGACTATCCCAAACCAATAAATTTTACCACGGCTACAAAAGAAATTTTCAGCTATTCTGATTCGACCGGTACAAAAATTACCAGAACAGAAGCCGAATTCCTGAAAGCACTTCCTTCCACACCCCCGAAGATCACAAGAAAAATTTATGAAGTGCCTGCAAATGCAAATTTTACTGTTATTCAGCAAATGGTCAATAAAGCTGCGGCTGATAAAGGTTTAAAGTCAATTGTCCATTTCGGCGTCGGAAAATATTATTGCGATCAACCGCTCATTATACCAAAGGGAAGTGATTTGCAACTGATCGGTGATGGCTTGTTATATGCGACGACAATATTGAAGAAGAATAACAGCAATCCTCAGCCGCTGCTGGTGGTGAAAGGACCTTCCTATATTACACTACGCGATCTTCAGCTGGGGGACGCAGGAGGAATTAAAAACAATTCACCTGTAGTGGTATTCGAAAATGTGGACCAGCGATCTGCATCTGTTTTCATTGACCAACTTTATTCACTAGCAGATACATCCCTGTACGTAAACGGCCTCAATTATTTATACGTTGAAAAAAACAATTCTTTTTTTTCCGGCGGCAATTTTATTTCAGGTGGGAAAATTCAAAAAACCGGCGGCGGAACATTGCAGGTGAATTGCTTTGGTGGCCAGTTTGCCTATGTCACTGTTCTTAATAACGCAAATTTTGTGTCTAAGGATTGTTGGTGGGAAGGATTAAAAGGACTTGCAATGAACCTGCAGGGTGAAGGAAATGTAACAATTGACGGAGCCATGGTAGCCCCTACGGGAGCGGATAGTTCACCGGTGATCAGTATAAAAAATTTCGCAGGTAAAGTTTCATTGCTGAATATGTACGTGCAGGGTGCACTGGATATCAATCCAAAAAATGAGAAGCTTGAAATCATGTCATGGAACGTGCATTTTTATTTTAAAACAAATCCGATTGCATTTATTCAACAACGCAACAGCTACCGTGGATTATTTTTTGGTATTACGGCGCAATGTTTCAACCTACCCGGAATGCAATGTGTGACGATGGATCCATTTTCTGTGACTGAAAAATCAGTGAACATCACCCGTAAAGATGATTTTGTAAAAAGCATGACCATGGCCACCAGAAAAGCACTTCCCCGGGTCTATGGAAGTTCCAGGGAGGGAGTGAGTAATGTTTATGTTTCCCGCATTACGGTAGGAGCCGCGAACCGGGGCATTGAATTTATTAACCGTTAACCATTGCCACTCAAAACGATATTGATTTTTACTGACTGGTTTGAACCCGGATTTAAGGCCGGAGGACCAATACGCTCTTGTGTGAACTTCGCACGGCATATGAAATATGATTACAATATCTGTGTATTTACTTCAGACAGGGATCTGGGGGATAAAAAACCGTACGCCGGTATACAAACAGGGCAATGGATTACGTTTGAGCCTGGCATCGAGGTGTATTACGCGTCTCCGGCGCTGCTGACATGGTCTAATATCCGGAAACAGCTGATGCTACGGAATCCGGATTTTATATACCTGAACAGCATGTTTTCAAAACATTTTACCCTTTATCCGCTACTAATAAGCAGAGCCCGAACGGCTACGAAAATCATACTGGCTCCACGGGGTATGTTGCGTTCGAGTGCCGTACAATTCAAGAAAACAAAAAAGAAATTATTCCTGAAAGCCTTTGCATGGTCGGGACTGAATCGTCATATTAAGTTCCATGCCACCGATAAAATGGAAAGCACCGATGTGAAAAAATTTTTTGGTGAGAATGCGACAATAATGGAAGCGGGAAATTTTCCCGGCTTTGTTGAGACATACAACTCATATCTTGAAAAGAAACCAGGTATCCTGCGGGTAGTATTTATCGGACGCATTCACCCGATTAAAAATTTGCATTTCCTCCTGGAGTTATTACCTGAAATACATGGAGAAATTTTACTTACAGTGATCGGTGGCGAAGAAGATAAAAATTATGCATCGATGTGCAGGGAAATTGCAACACGGATGCCTGATAGAATCAGGATAGATTTTGTAGGAGAAGTGGAAAACAAAAACGTACAGGGGTTTTTATATGCGCATCATATTTTTGCGTTGCCGACAAGCGGTGAAAATTTTGGTCACGCAATTTTTGAAGCACTCGCGTCAGGCAAGCCGGTATTGATCAGTGATCAGACGCCATGGAGAAATTTGCAAGATGTGAAAGCAGGCTGGGATCTGCCATTGTCTTCACCACATTTGTTTGTGGATGCACTGCAACAGGCTGCAGATTTTGATAATGCAGATTATTCAGAATGGTCAAAACAGGCCTGGTCATTCGTGAACGCATATGTAAAGAAAAATAATTTAAAAGAAGCCTATTCAAGGTTATTCAACTGACATGTATATACTCGGGATAAATGCATACCATGCCGATTCTTCTGCTGCCATTTTTAAGGACGGGGTGATGATCGCTGCAACAGAAGAGGAACGCTTCAGGAGAGTGAAACACTGGGCCGGCTTTCCATCAGAGGCGATTGCATTTTGTCTTCGTGAAGCAGGCATCACTTTACAGGATGTAGATCACATAGCAATAGGCCGAGATCCGTATGCAAAACTCGCCCGGAAAATGCTTTACCTGTTAAAAAATCCAGGTGGTGGTTGGAATGCAGTAGTCGACAGAATGAAAAATGCAAAGAAAGTAGCAACAATTGAAGAGGAACTGATTGGCATTGGCAACGCGGGAGATAAATCCCTCCTTCGAAAAAAAATTCACCAGGTCGAACATCACCGCAGTCATCTGGCGTCGGCATTTTTCGCATCATCGTTTGAAGAGGCTGCGCTCCTTTCAATAGATGGTTCCGGTGATTTTACGACGACAATGACAGGCACGGGAAAAGGCAATCAGATCAATGTTATTGACTCCGTGGATTTTCCACATTCTGTCGGTTTGTTTTACACGGCTTTTACACAGTTGCTTGGATTTCCGCATTACGGGGATGAATATAAAGTGATGGGATTGGCACCGTATGGCTATCCAAAACATGTGGCGCAGTTAAAAGACGTACTTGTTTTTGGTGACAATGGATTATTTACACTTAACCTTAAATATTTCCGGTCTGGTAAGCAGGGAATTGTAAGTTATGGTGATGATCATATACCCGTTGTAGCTCCGATCTTTTCTGAATGGATGACAGAACAATTCGGACCTGAACGTGCCAAAGATGAACCGCTTACCCAATACCATAAAGATCTGGCGGCTTCTGTACAAAGAATAACAGAAGAACTCATCTTTCATATCCTTATTCACCTCCACAAACGAACAGGTCTTTCAAAAGTTTGTATTGCCGGAGGCGTTGCGCAAAACTCTGTTGCCAACGGAAAGGTGACACGTAAAACACCTTTCAGTGAAATTTATATTCCTTCTGCCGGACATGATGCCGGCATTTCAATGGGTGCTGCTTTATATGTACACAATCATATTTTGAAGGAACCCCGTTCCGTTCCCATCTGGTCTGCTTATACAGGAAGCAGATTTTCGAATGAAGAGATCGAACGATACCTGAGCGCACGGAATATCAAATACACACGCTACGAGGACAAAGAACTGTTTGAAAAAGTTTCTGAAAAACTTGCGGATGCCGGAGTAGTCGGATGGTTCAATGGTCGCGCAGAATTTGGTCCGCGTGCATTGGGCGCAAGATCGATCCTCGCAGATCCAAGACGCATAGATGCGAAAGAACTTTTAAATACAAAGATCAAAAGAAGGGAAAGTTTCCGGCCGTTTGCACCTTCCATACTGAAAGAATACGTAAAAGAATACTTCGAGGTGACCGATGAAGTTCCCTTCATGGAAAAAGTATTTCCAATCAGAGCAGAAAAACATTCCATAATTCCCGCAGTAACCCATGCAGACGGGTCCGGCCGGCTCCAGACGGTAGATAAAGAGATTACCCCGAGATATTATGCATTAATAGAAGCATTCCGAAAGTTAACTGGAGTTCCTGTGCTGCTGAATACAAGCTTTAATGAGAACGAGCCCATTGTCAATTCACCCGAAGATGCACTAGAATGTTACCTGCGTACGAATATGGATATGCTGGTACTCGAGAACTGTGTGATCAGCAGAAATGGCAGGTTATGAAAATTTCCATCATCACTGCCACATTCAATAGTGCGGCTACGGTGAACGATACGTTGCAAAGCGTTTCCATGCAGAATTATCATGATGTGGAACATATTATTGTTGATGGAGGCTCTTCCGATGGGACGTTGCGACTTGCGCGTTCATTTCCCCATCTGTCTTCAATCATTTCAGAAAAAGATGAAGGAATCTACGATGCAATGAACAAAGGGATCAGAAGGGCAGGGGGAGAAATCATCGGCATCCTGAATTCAGATGACATTTACACCCATCCGGAAGTATTGACAAAAGTTGCGCATGCGTTCGCGGATCCCTCGGTAGATGTAGTATATGGCGACCTGCAATATGTTGATCCCGTTAATCTGAACCGCGTTACGAGAACATGGAAAGCAGGTACCTTTCACAGGTCTTCGTTTTATTTCGGATGGATGCCCCCGCATCCGACTTTTTTTGTACGAAAAAAGATCTATGACACGTTGGGAGTTTTCAACATTTCCCTGCGTTCATCGGCTGACTACGAACTCATGCTTCGTATCTTGCTGAAAAATGGAAAGAAGGCTGTTTACATCCCGGAAATTCTGGTAAAAATGCGGGCGGGAGGATACAGCAACGCGAGCATGCAAAACCGGGTAAAAGCAAACCGGGAAGACAAAATGGCCTGGAAGCTAAATGGATTAAGGCCGTTTTTTTTTACACTGTATCTCAAACCGTTGAGAAAAATAAAACAATTCATCATCAAATAATCTTATGTCAAAGATCGCGCTGATTACAGGGGTTACCGGGCAGGATGGGGCCTACCTAAGTGAATTGCTGTTGAAGAAGGGTTACTATGTACATGGTATCAAAAGAAGAAGTTCTCTTTTTAACACGGACCGCATAGATAATCTGTACCAGGATCCACATGAAAAGAATGTTCATTTTACGTTGCATTATGGCGACCTGACAGATTCAACCAACCTGATTCGGATCATACAGGAAGTGCAGCCTGATGAAATTTATAACCTGGCTGCCCAAAGCCATGTAAAAGTCAGTTTTGAGACTCCTGAATATACAGCCAATGCTGATGGTGTCGGTATGCTGCGTATACTCGAGGCCGTAAGGTTATTAGGACTTATTAAAAAAACAAAAATTTACCAGGCTTCGACTTCTGAGTTATATGGAAAAGTGCAGGAGATTCCGCAATCAGAGACGACACCTTTTTATCCGCGCTCGCCGTATGCCGTTGCAAAAATGTATGCATACTGGATCACGGTGAATTACCGCGAAGCGTATAATATGTTTGCGGTGAATGGAATTCTTTTCAACCATGAATCTCCGTTGCGCGGGGAAACGTTTGTTACACGCAAGATTACACGGGGAGTCGCTAAGATCTCAATGAAATTACAGGATAAAATTTTTCTTGGCAACCTGCATGCGCAACGCGACTGGGGACATGCCAAAGATTATGTGGAAGCCATGTGGCTCATCCTGCAACAGAAAGAACCCGAAGATTATGTAATTGCCACGGGTATAACAACATCAGTGAGAGACTTTGTCAGAAAAGCATTTGCAGAAGTGGGCATTACTGTAGAATTCAGAGGAAAAGATGAAAAAGAAACAGGGGTCGTAACACATGTAACGAATTATGAATTACAACACCTGGTTGACAAGGAAGTGGTAGCCATCGATCCGCGCTATTATCGGCCGACTGAAGTTGATCTGCTGATTGGCGATCCCACCAAAGCGCAAACTAAACTTGGATGGAAGCCAAAATATAATCTGGATATGCTTATCAAAGAAATGGTGGCAGCAGATGTAGAATTATTTGAAAGAGAAAAACTGCTGAAAGATTCCGGTTATGAGATCCGGAATCAGTTTGAATAAGGTATATGAAGAAGGAAGAAAAAATATATGTAGCCGGACATCGGGGCATGGTAGGGTCGGCGCTTCTGCGGAAACTTCAGGCAGCCGGTTTCAATAATCTTGTTTTGAAAACTTCCGGAGAACTTGATCTGCGAAACCAACAACAGGTCAATAGCTTCTTCCTTGACGAGGCTCCTGAATATGTTTTTTTAGCTGCTGCGAAAGTGGGTGGTATTCATGCCAATGATATTTATCGGGGAGAATTTATTTATGAGAACTTGATGATCCAGAACAATGTCATCCATGCTTCTTATATCAACAAAGTAAAAAAATTGCTTTTTTTAGGGTCATCGTGTATTTATCCAAGGAATGCTCCGCAACCTTTGAAAGAGGAATACCTGCTTTCAGGTGAATTAGAATATACAAACGAACCGTATGCCATAGCTAAAATTGCAGGTATCAAAATGTGTGATGCCTACCGGGCACAATACGGTTGTCATTTTATTTCAGTAATGCCAACGAATTTATATGGACCCAATGATAATTACGACCTTACCACATCACACGTTTTGCCGGCACTTGTTCGAAAGTTTCATGAGGCAAAAATGCAGGATGAAAAAGAAGTGATCATTTGGGGTACCGGCAAACCGCGAAGGGAGTTCCTCCATGCGGATGATCTGGCGGATGCATGCTTTTTCCTTATGCAGCAATACGACGAACCGGGCTTTTTAAATATTGGAACGGGTGAAGATCTTGAGATCGGTGAGCTGGCTCGATTGATCGCAGAGGTAGTTGGATTTAAAGGCGCCATCAAGAACGATTTGTCGAAACCAGATGGAACACCAAGGAAGCTACTGGATGTTTCCAGGCTTCATGCCATGGGGTGGAAAGCACGCATTGGTTTGCGCAGCGGCATTGAACAGGTATACCGACAATTTTGTACTACTTACCGGTTTGAGAAAAGCAATCTCTGATCTTATATCGAATCGTTTATTCTCACGTTATTATCGGGCTTTCATTTCTAAGATCCTATGTTCTCAATATTCAGGAAAAAAGTAAAGGCAAATGTTGATTTGTCGGGCATCGGTACCGACATGCATTCGCATTTACTGCCGGGGATCGATGACGGCGCACCGGATCCGGCCATGTCAATTGAATTGATGCGTGGCCTTCATTCGCTTGGCTACAGGCAATTGATCACAACGCCGCATATCATGAGCGATATGTATCGCAATGACCGGGCAAGTATCGCGGCTGCTTTGTCGGTCTTACAGCGGGAATCCGAAACCGCAGGCCTGATATCTCCTGCCGCTGCCGCAGAGTATTTTATGGATGATTATTTCGATTTACTTGTTGAAGAAAACGTACCGCTAATGACTTTGCGGGACAATTGGGTTCTGGTGGAATTCTCATTTGTAGGAGCACCCGCTAATCTCAAACAAAAAATTTTCAATCTTCAGATAAAAGGCTACCAGCCGGTCATTGCCCACCCGGAACGGTATATCTATTTTTTTAATAACAAAAAATGGTATGAAGAACTCAAAGATGCTGGCTGCCTTTTCCAGGTCAACCTTCTTTCACTCGCCGGATATTATGGCAAGGTGCCCAATGACCTGGCACAATACCTCATCAAAAAAAAATATGTAGACCTGCTAGGCACTGACCTTCACCATTTACGTCATCTTCAGGTTTTACAACAATCCCCTCAATTGATGGAAGGGGTCAATACCCTGCTCGATTCAGGAATGCTCCTGAACCCCGGACTATAAGTTATCCCACATTTTTAAGGAGTTTTCAAAAAAGGGTTCGCCTCTTAAAAGGCGAACCCTTTTTTTTCAGTCCCATCTAAATCTATCTCTCCGCAGTATTCGTACATTCTTCCACCCTTTTCGCTTTTTGAATTGATCCCTTGACTTTAGTTTAACTTAGTGCGGCCCTTCATTAAACAAAATTGAATGGTTGGATGTAATACCAATATGAACGCTTTTACTATAAAAGACCTGGAAAATTTGTCCGGCATTAAGGCGCACACCATTCGTATCTGGGAACAACGATACTCCTTTCTCAAACCTCAACGGTCAAAAACGAACATCCGGTATTACTGTAATGATGAGTTGAAAACCGTTCTGAACATTGCGCTATTAAACAAATACGGTTACAAAATTTCTCATATCGACCGGATGACCGGAGAGGAACTGAGGCATAAAATCGTTTCCCTCGCGCATGCACAAGCTGCACAAGAAAGGCTGATAAATGAACTGCTGCTTCATATGATCGACCTCAATATGGAAAAATTTGAGGAGGTGTTCGATCAGTTCCTTCGCGAAAAAGGAATTGATAAAACCATCAATTATCTCGTTTTTCCATTCCTCGAAAAAATCGGAATCCTGTGGATGACGAATCACATCCAGGTCGCGCAAGAGCACCTGGTCAGCAATATTATCAGGCAAAAAATGCTGGTGGGCATTGAAAACGCGTCATCGCCTTTTTCAGTTAATAAAACGGTATTACTTTATTTGCCGGAAGGCGAACACCATGAACTCGGGTTGTTGTACCTGAGCTATCATCTTAAAGTAAGCGGCGTCAAAATGTTATACCTGGGTGCGAATGTGCCGTTGAAAGACCTTGATTATGTTGTCCAACTGAAAAAGCCTGATTATGTCTTCACGCACCTGACCTGTATTCCCGGAAGATTCAATTTGGAAAAGTACCTGAACCAGATCCATGAACGTATGCCAGGTGCCGCCTTTGTGGTGTCCGGGCAACTGGTTCAAACATATAGCCGGAAGCCGCCAGCCAATGTCCAGTTCAAAAAGTCTGTTGGTGAATTGAAAGATTTTGTCAGCAGTCTTAAATAATGTGTTAGCAATTCTTTAACAGGAAAATTCAATGTTTACACCATTGATTCACTCTGATTGTTTAAATTTGCAGTATCAAGCATTAAACATTATAAAATGGCTACTTTAGAATTTAACCAGCTGCTGGTAAATAATGCAGAATTTCTCAAGCCATTCGCCATAACCCTGACGAGAGACACAGAAGCTGCAAAAGATTTATTTCAGGAAACATTATACCGGGCACTTTCCAATAAAGAAAAATATAATGTTGGTACCAATATCAAAGCGTGGTTGTATACGATCATGCGAAATATCTTCATCAACAATTACAGAAGGAAGGTAAAGCAGAATACAATATTTGACAGCACACCGAATGAATTTCTCCTTGATCACAATCAGGCTATTGCTGCGAATGCCGCAGAAAGCAATCTCAGGTTGAAAGACATTCAACAATCGATCAACAATCTCCCGGAAATTTTTCGGAATCCTTTTCTTCTCTATTTCGACGGATTCAAATATCATGAGATTGCAGATATGCTCAGTGAACCACTTGGAACAATCAAGAGCCGTATTCATTTCGCACGTAAATTGCTTAAATCGCAAATTCAGCGATATTAATTCCAATTAAGTGTCCAAAAAAGCAGTGGTAATCGGGAGCGGTTTTGCAGGACTCTCGGCTGCTTCATTTCTTGCAAAAGCGGGATGGCAGGTCACTGTTCTTGAGAAGCAATCTACAGCCGGTGGCCGTGCGCGGCAACTGAAATCCGATGGATTCACTTTTGATATGGGGCCAAGCTGGTACTGGATGCCGGATGTATTTGAGCACTATTTCAATCAATTCGGTTATCAGGTGAAAGATTTTTATTCTCTCACCCGGCTTGATCCTTCGTACAGAGTTTACTGGGAAAGTGATTTTGATGATATCCCGGCCGATTTATCTTCCCTGACTAATTTTTTTGAAAGTCTCGAATCAGGTTCTGGAAAAAAATTACATGCCTTTCTTGCAGAAGCGGAGTTCAAATATAAAACCGGAATGCAGCAACTGGTTTATAAACCCGGCAGGTCATTACTGGAATTTGCAGACTGGAATGTACTAAAGGGGATGCTTCGGCTCGATGTGTTTACTTCAATCCGCAAACATATCAGGAAACGTTTTAAAAATGAACGAATCAGACAACTGCTTGAATTCCCCGTTTTATTTCTTGGTGCCTTGCCACAGAACACACCTGCTTTATACAGCCTTATGAACTATGCGGATCTCGTCGGTGGTACCTGGTATCCGTCAGGCGGCATGTATAGTATCGTGGAGGCAATGCAGAAAGTAGCAGTCAATCTGGGAGTATCTTTTCATTTTAATCAAACAGCAAGTGAAATAAAAGTCGCCGGAGACCATGCAGAGTCTGTTATTACCGGCACGGCTACCTATGACGCTGATGTGGTCGTGGCTGCAGCCGATTATCATCATGTGGAAACTGACTTATTACAAAAAAGCTCACGGAGCTATACGGAAACATATTGGGACAGCAGGCAGCTTGCACCTTCGTGTCTGTTGTATTATATAGGCCTGAACCGGAAGCTGAAAAATGTTGCACATCATTCGCTATTTTTTGATACGTCATTCGAGAAACACGGTAAAGAAATCTATGCATCAAAGGAATGGCCGGCTGATCCGCTGTTTTATGTAAACATTCCTTCAGTAACAGATTCCGCATGTTGCTCCCCCGGTCATGAAAATTTAATGTTCCTGATTCCGGTGGCTTCCGGACTTACTGATGATGATGAGACGAAACGAGATTTCTATTTCCGTAAAATAATAAAGCGTTTTGAAAATCGGATAGGTCAGAACGTTAGTGATGCAATTATATTTCAAAAGTCGTTTGCCTGTTCGGATTTTGTGAACGAATACAATTCTTTCAAGGGGAATGCGTACGGGCTTGCGAATACGCTTTCTCAGACTGCACTGCTGAAACCTTCTTGCAGAAGCCGGAAAATTGGAAATCTTTTTTTTGCCGGCCAGTTAACAGTGCCTGGTCCAGGTGTACCCCCCGCACTAATCAGCGGCGAGGTTGTCGCTTCTGAGGTGTTGAAGTTTTTCTGATCCATATAGGAATTGCCTAAACATTATTTTCATGCGAAAGAAGAATTTTTCAAATTGCAGTAAAATATATCTTTTTCGTTACCGGCATAATGGTTAAATTGTAACAACCCCATGATTGAAATATTCCACCAGGTCAGTCACGAATGCAGTCGTATTACGACGAAGCAATACAGCCATTCATTTTCTTCAGCCATCCGGTTGCTTCACCGCGATCTGCAGAAACCGATTTACAATATTTACGGCTTTGTACGGTTTGCAGATGAAATCGTTGATACATTTCATGATTACGACAAACACGCATTACTTGATCAATTCCGCAAAGAAACTTTTGAAGCGCTGGACAGGGGGATCAGTTTGAACCCAATCCTGCATAGTTTTCAGCAAACGGTAAATGCATTTGGCATTGATCATTCATTGATCACCGCTTTTTTTACCAGCATGGAAATGGACCTGGAAGAAAAAAGATATGATACGAATGCCTACGAAGAATATATATATGGTAGTGCGGAAGTGGTAGGGCTTATGTGCTTGTATGTATTCTGTGAAGGAAATGAAAGATTATACGGAAAATTAAAACCGGCTGCGCGTTCCCTCGGGGCAGCATTTCAGAAAGTGAATTTTTTGCGTGATGTAAAGGCAGATTTCAATACGCTTAACAGAACATATTTCCCCGGTGTTGATTTCCACAACTTCAATGAAGAAATGAAACTTTCAATTGAAGAAGATATCGCATCGGATTTCAGATATGCTTTTGAAGGAATTCAGGAACTCCCATGGAAAGCGAGATTCGGAGTTTATGTTGCCTATAAGTATTATTTATCGCTCTTCAGAAAGATCCGCAATGTTCAACCATCAAAAATCCTGGAAGAGCGGATACGGATTCCGGGATTTATCAAGGCAATAATCCTTTTGAAAGCAGGTGTAAAAAATCAATTAAAGCTGATATGAAAAGAACGGTTTAAGTGTACGTGGCAATAATAATTGAAGTAAATTTGGAATTCACCTTAAACCTTAACCGTGACGCAGGAAGTTATACTGGTAAATGAGGCCGATCAGGCAGTTGGGAGCATTGAAAAAATGGAAGCACATCGTAAAGCGCTGCTTCACCGCGCCTTCAGTGTATTTATCTTCAATAGTAAAGGTGAGATGCTGCTTCAGCAACGAGCGTCAAATAAATATCATTGCGGCGGCCTTTGGACAAATGCATGCTGTAGTCACCCTGCACCGGGAGAAATTACTGCTGATTCAGCCCGACGCAGACTGGATGAAGAACTGGGATTTGTTACGGAGTTAACTAAGATTTTCGATTTCACCTACCAGGTCCGGTTTGAGAATGGATTAACTGAATATGAGTTCGATCACGTATATACAGGAATCTATGATGACATGATCCGCCCAAATAAGGAAGAAGTGAATGATTATTGTTTCAAAAACATGGAAGAGATTGAATCCTCACTCGACACCCATGCGCAAAAATATACTCCCTGGTTCCTGATTGCTTTTCCGCGGGTGCAGGAGTGGGCGAGAAGTTATTTTGCACAAGAGGCGGTAGCCTAAAAATTTTTCGAAACGAACAAACTTAGAAACGAAGGAACACCACATAGAGTTACATAGGAACACAATTTGCAATCGCAAATACAGACCCTCCGCTTCATAGTATAAATCTGAAATCGCAAATCTAAATTCTAAAATTGTGCATTGGCTTTTATATACCGGTATTGTGATATCCACCTTTCTTATCATGGAGGCTGTTACCTGGTTAACGCATAAATACGTTATGCATGGCTTCCTATGGTATCTTCATGAAGATCACCATCAGAAAAGGCCGGGGTTTTTTGAAAAGAATGATGCTTTCTTTGTCATTTTTGCTGTTCCAAGTTTTCTGTGTATCCTTTTCGGTACAATCCAGGATATATACTGGTTGCAGGCGATAGGATTTGGCATTATGGCCTATGGCGCCGCATATTTCCTGGTCCACGATGTGATCATACACCAACGTTTCAAATGGTTTAGCCGTTCAGACAACACTTATGTGCGGGCTATCCGCTGGGCGCATAAAATGCATCATAAACATCTCGACAAGCATGAAGGAGAATCTTTCGGGATGCTACTCGTTCATAGTAAATACTGGGCAAAAATCCGAAAGGAAAAAAGAGCTGCAAAAAAACCTGCTCTTGCCTCCTCCTAATCTCCGCAATTTCTTTTGTCGCCTGTATTAGTATGCCACAATTCGACTATATCATTGCAGGCGCCGGGGCAGCAGGATTAAGTCTCCTGATGCGAATCCTTGCCTCACCCGTATTAAGCAAAAAAAAAATCCTGCTGATCGATCGCGCTCCGAAAATTAATAACGACAGAACGTGGTGTTTCTGGGAAACAGGTTCCGGATTTTTTGAACCGATCGTACACAAGAAATGGAAACAACTTGAGGTACACGGAAATGGATATTCAGCACGGCATTCCATTGAACCTTATCAATACAAATTGATTCGTGGAATAGATTTCTACCGCCATTGCTTCGACACGATTAACACTTTTCCGAATGTCACAATAAAATACGCAACAATTGAACGTATTATCAGTACGGAAGAAGAAACGCACATCGAATCGGGCAATGAAAAAATTTCTGCTTCTTATGTTTTCAGCAGTATTCATCCGACACCATCTCCCTTAAGGAAAGGTGAGTTTTTTCTGAAACAACATTTCAAAGGATGGACAATAGAAACGGATATTCCTGTATTCGACCCTGAAATTGCAACGCTGATGGATTTCCGAATGGACCAACAACATGGGACCACATTCGTATATGTTATGCCCTTTACCCCATCACGTGCTTTGGTTGAATATACCCTGTTCAGTAAAGAACTGCTTACCGCTCCGGAATATGATACCGCATTGAAAGAGTACATAGCACGTCATTACAAAGCCGTTCAATACAAAGTGCTGGAAGAGGAATTCGGAGTCATACCAATGACCAACGTCCCTTTCATTTCCCAACTCAACAATGTTATTTACATTGGTACAGCAGGCGGGCAGACTAAACCATCAAGTGGATATACATTTCAATTCATCCAGAAACACAGCACCCGGATAGTACAGTCTTTGGAAGAAAACGGAACACCATTTTTCAAAAAATCTTTAGTTGCTAAGCGTTTCCATTTATACGACAGCACACTATTGAACATTCTCGCGAACAGGAAGATGGAAGGCGCAATAATTTTTACAGACCTCTTCAGGAAAAATAATTTCACGGATGTGCTTCAGTTCCTTGATAATGAAACTTCTCTGTTACAAGAAATGAGAATGATAACAGTCTTACCTAAAAAATTATTTCTTCGGGCGGCACTTCAACAATTACTCTAATTGGGCCATTCTTTCCACAAAGTTGACCAAAATTATTTCTGGCAAAATTCTTGCGATACGGGGCTGCAACCTTAATGAAAACTGCGAATATTTTTACCATGATTCGAACACTCCTAAACCTTGCATGGCTGGTTATTTCTTTGCCCGCCATCTCCCAAATAAATTATACCGCCAATGATCAGGGACGAGTGCCGTGGTACGGCGGATATTACAGGTATGGCACCAATGGAGGCGTTTACGGACCTACCTGGAATGATACAACCATCGCAGATATTGCAGCAGGTAATCCGAGGAAAAATGTAAAAGGTGTTGGTTCAAAAACATTTCGCCCCGCGCTTCCGGAAGAATTTCTTGAACAGTGGGGATATGATATCCGCGTAGCGGAATTCACTCATTATGCTACACTTGGTGTTGGCGACAATACTGTTTTTCTCGAAACACCCAGTGCCGCACATCGTGATCCAAATACTTATACTGAAGGTTGCGGCACACCGTCTCAAATTGGTCAGTCAAAAGTTTTTAAAAATCTATACGAACCGATCTGGGACGGTGGTGCAAACGGAACACCCGTAAATGAAAATAATTACTATGCGCTGTATGTGTACAAAACAGTGATGCGCTATAAGAATTTTACAAAATTCTGGGAAATCATCAACGAACCGGACCAGACGCACAATGGAACCGATGCTGCAAAATGGTGGGCCGCTAATCCTGCCCCGTGCGATCTTTATAATCTCAAAGCACCGATTTATTACTATATCAGAATGCTTCGTATCAGTTACGAAGTAATAAAAACAGTAGATCCGAATGCATATGTAGCACCCGGCGGGATAGGATTTGCTTCGTTTCTTGATCTGATACTACGAACAACAGATAATCCGGTGGACGGATCAGTGACTGCTCAATATCCGTTAAAGGGTGGAGCATATTTCGATGTACTTAGTTTTCACGGCTATCCTCACTTCAAGTTGCAGAGTTGGGAAAATTCGATTGGCGGTTTTGTTTATCGTCGGCATTCAGATGCTGCGGTAGAAGAATTTATTCGCGTTAAGAAAGAATTCGACGATGTGCTTGCTAACCGTGGATATAACGGAATTACCTACCCGAAGAAGTTTGTAATCTGTACCGAAAACAATATCTCACGCAAAGCATTCGAACAATGGGTAGGCGGAGAAGATGTGGCGAGGAATTATATGATCAAAACAGCAGTGGAAAGTCAGAAGAATGATATCCTGCAGAACTATATGTTTGTGATCGGTGATGAAAAAACCGAATGGGAAGCAACGGATCCGTTTCACCTTATGGGCATGTACAAAAAGTTGAACGGGATCGGTCCGATAGGAAACGGCGGTGTATTCAATCAGCAATACACGACTGCAGGCATCGCACATAAAACGGTTTCAGATATCCTGTTGAAATTCCATTATGATGCAGGTCGCACCGCTTCACTGAATTTACCTTCCAACATAAAGGGAGGTGCATTTAGAAGTGACGCCGGAAAATATGTATATGTATTATGGGCTCGCACCACAATTGATAATTCCGAAGGCGCTTATGCTACTTATTCATTTCCTGCCGGACTTGTGCCTCCTACAGTTGAAGTCGAATATTGGGATTACAGTATCACGAATTTTTCAAATCAGATTTCATCTTCCAATATCAATTTATCAGGCGCTCCCATTTTTATTTCAGAACCCGGAACTGCACAGGTACCAAACCAGTTGCCTGTAGCGAATGCAGGACCCGACATTATACTGACTCTACCGTCAAGCACTGCCTCATTGAATGGTGGCGGCTCATATGATCCTGATGGCACGATCACAAAATATGAATGGTCAAAGGTCAGCGGACCAGACAGAATAGACTTTGTACCAATCGTCATCACCACACCAAACGGTAATGCCACCACCGTTACCAATCTTATTCAGGGAACATATGTATACAACCTGCGTGTATATGATAATAATTCGGGAGTACAAAACGATCAGGTAACAATCACCGTAAATCCTGATCCGACACCGATACCGCCAAACCAATTGGGTATCGCCAATGCAGGACCAGATCAAAATATTTCTGGCTCCACTACAACACTAAACGGATCTGCCTCTTACGATCCTGATGGAGCAATAAACCGGTACGAATGGCGCTATGTTAGTGGTCCCTCCTCGTTCTCAATTGCAAACACCGGTAGTGCCATTACTGCCATAAATAATCTGGTACAAGGCACTTATACTTTTGCTTTGAAGATCTGGGATAATAAATGGGAACCTACCGAAGACCAGGTCGTGGTTGTAATCGGTGCAGGTGGTACAACACCGCCGCCGGCAGGAACAAACAAGCCACCGGTATCAAATGCAGGGGCCGATGCCACTATCATGTTACCAACGAACAACGCTTCACTTACCGGTTCGGGTTCGTATGATCCCGACGGATCCATTATAAAATATGAGTGGAGATTGCAAAGCGGCCCGACAGGTTCAGCGTTCGCGAATATCAACGCTGCAAATACAACTGTATCCGGACTCGTGGCAGGAACCTATACTTTTGTTTTACGCATATGGGATAACAAATGGGAACCGGCAGAAGATCAGGTGGTGTTGAATGTGCAGGCATCTAATGCTCCGCCCGTAATCACAACCAATCAACCTCCGGTATCAAATGCGGGAGCAGATGTAACACTCACTTTGCCATCGAATAGCTTTACAGCCAACGGATCGGGTTCTTATGATCCGGATGGCTCCATCATCAAATACGAATGGAGATATGTAAATGGCCCCGCGCAATTCAGCATTTCAAATATAAATATTGCAAATCCCGTCATCAATAATCTGGCACAGGGCACTTATACTTTTGCTTTGCGGATATGGGATAATAAATGGGAACCTGCAGAAGACCTGATCATTGTAAAAGTAAACAGTGCAGTGGTTACTCCTCCTTCCACTGGT
>DATLDA010000170.1:0-15418 GCA_035526135.1 Flavitalea sp. | reverse complement strand
AATAACTGAGACGAGGGATAATCGATCGGCACGTGTAACAAAAAATTTTGCAAACAAAGTTCACTAAATATTCAACCTTCAACCTCATACCCCATACCCATACCTCAGACCTCTCACCCATAGCACTTCAATTAATTTTCCGAGTGTTAAAAAAATTAGTATTTTAGCACTAAATATATTAGCCTATGTCAATTGCCGGAAAGAATTTAAAATATCTGCGCAAATTGCGCGGATGGACCCAGGAAGAATTTGCAACGCGTGTAGGTATCAAACGTTCACTTCTCGGAGCATATGAAGAAGAACGGGCAGAACCGCGAATTGAAGTACTGGAAATCATCAGTGAATTATTCAAACTAACACTGGATGAATTGCTGTTGAAAGATCTCGGTGATAATAAAGGAAATTATTTAGCAAAAAGGCGGGCGCAGAAAATGGCAGCTGGTACAAGCGAAATTCAATTTGTTCCGTTGAAAGCAGCTGCGGGATACCTCGCAGGTTATGCCGATCCGGAATTTATTGATGAACTCAATACGTTTACACTGCCGATGCTGGCACCTGGCTCTTACCGTGCTTTTGAAATCGTAGGTGATTCTATGTTACCCACTCCTAGCGGATCGATCATAGTGGCCGAAAAAGTGGAAGATCTCGACGAAGTGAAAAATAATCAAACGTATATCGTGATTTCAAGAAATGAAGGAATCGTGTATAAGAGGGTTATGAGAAATAATAAATCAAAGAATAAGGTCACGCTTGTGAGTGATAATACTTCGTTTCAGCCTTACCAGGTAAATCTTGCTGATATTATTGAAATCTGGAAAGCTTCGATGGTGTTGAGTAAAGCAAACGTCAATCAACGTTGGGATGTCAATCAATTGGCTTCTCTTGTAAATAACCTGCAGGAACAGGTATCCAGCCTGAAGAATAAAATGAATTAGTGATGTTACCCGCATTTATTATGCAGCAATCCACTTACGTGGTTTGTCTTTCTTGAGCGTTTCGCAGCGGGGAAGAATTAGAATTGGTTCGTCTGCAGAGACGAGCCATTTTTTTTTAGCAATTTTCACCGTTTTCACTATTGCCTTTATAGAATTTAGAAACGGGCTTTTTGATATTACCTTCCAGCTTTTTTCTTAAGGCCGCATTGGCTGATTTTAATACAATCAGTACGGTTTTAGGCTCTAATAACTTCGAAGGTATGAACGGAATGGCAGAGTGACCTTTTGCCGCCATGATAGAAAGAAACAATACGTTGAATACCAAGAATTTAAAGTGTGTAAAGAGATCTTTCATGGGATAGGAATTGGTACGGAATACGGAATATATAATAACGGCGGAAAAGGGTGGTTAGTATCCTTTTTTTCAAAAAAAAGACCTGGTTTTATACCACACGAAAGAGGTTGTAACTCTATATAAATGAATGAAAAAGAAGTAGAAAAAGGGGGTGGAAGACTAACCTGGATCGCAATTTTCGGCTATTTTTGCAGGCTTTCCGGAATGGCCAGAATACTTCTCTTCATATTACCATTTTTTACGTCTTTTTTTGCCTTTTCTCAGGCAAAAAATACCCGTGCCGTCAAAATCAGTGCGCCTCCCCGTATTGATGGAATTCTCGATGACGCCGTTTGGCAGTCTGTGCCTGTGGCGACAGATTTTATTACCAACGCACCTGTCTACGGCAACCCGGCTTCTGCCAGAACAGAAGTAAAAGTAGTTTATGATAATACGGCGATTTATATCGCTGCCATGATCTTCGATGATCCTTCTAACATAAGAAAACAATTTACTCCACGGGACCAGTCACAGCTTTCAGATGTAGATTATTTTGCTGTATTCCTGGACACCTATAAAGACAGACAAAATGCATTTCAATTTCTCGTTACAACCCGCAATGTACAAAGTGATGCAAGGGTATCACCGAATGTTGAAACAGGATTTGGAATTTATGGTGATCTCAGTTGGGATGCAGTCTGGGAAAGTAAAGTAGGGTTCCGCAATGATGGATGGGTTGTGGAAATGAAAATCCCTTTTTTTTCCATACGATTTTCGAGGAAGGATGCGCAGGATTGGGGCATCCAGTTTCTTCGATTTGCACGGCGAACAAATGAAACAACTTTTTGGAATCCGGTTGATCCGAAAGTGAATGGTTTTGTGAATCAGTTTGGTGACCTTACCAGCTTACAGGAACTCGTACCGCCCCTCCGATTGAGTTTTTCTCCCTATGTAAGTACAGGCTACCGCGGCGTTCCTAATATAGATGGATACAAAAGTGAATGGTTGAAGAGTGGCGGTATGGATGTAAAATATGGTGTAAGTGAAAGCTTTACTCTTGATGCTACATTGATACCCGATTTTGGCCAGGTGATCTCGGATAATATCGTTAATAATATCACTCCGTTCGAAATACAATTTCGCGAAAACCGGCCTTTCTTTACCGAAGGAACCGAGTTGTTCAATAAAGCAGAAATTTTTTATTCAAGAAGAATTGGTAAAACGCCTGAATTGTATGAAAGTGTGATCAATGAGGTTCGGACGGGAAGTTTACAGCAATATGAGATCCTCAAAAACCCTGAAGTAACAAGGTTATATAATGCCATCAAGTTTTCAGGCAGAACAAAAAACAATCTTGGTATAGGAATCTTCAATGCTATAGCTCAACCCGTAAAAGCTAAGTTGCGCAACAAGATAAGCGGACAGGATACATTTCTTCTGACAGAACCACTGACTAATTATAATGTGTTTGTTTTAGACCAGGCGTTAAAGAATAGATCCTTCGTAACTTTTACAAATACAAATGTGTTGCGACATGGAACTGCAAGAGATGCAAATGTCACTGCACTCGATGTAGCCTTGTATGACAAAAAAAACCGCTACGCAATTTTCCTGAATCCACGTTACAGTAAAATTTTCGATGCTAACGGAGGATATGACGGCTTCAAGAATTATATTGAAGCAGGGAAAGTAAGTGGTAAATGGCAATATTCTTTGAGTAACCAGTTTGAAACTGCAAAATACGACCCGAATGATCTGGGGTTTCTGACTTCACCGAATGAAATGACCACTCAGGCAGAAGTGAAGTTTGTGAAATTTGATCCTACCCGGTATTTTCTGAACCAACGATATGGATTGCAGATAGAGCAATCCTACTTGTATAAGCCATTTCAATATCAAAAAACAGAGATCAATGCTTTTGCATTCTGGATCTTCAAAAACTTCTGGGATGTTGAAATCGAAGTGGGTACACTGCCTTTCTGGCAAAATGATTTTTTTGAATTGAGAACACCCGAAGATGTGTTGCAGACTCCACGTTTAAAACTCAGAAAAACATCGTACTACTTTTTATTCATCAATGGTAGCAGTGACAGCCGCAAAAGATTTTACGGGAGATGGTCAATAGGAGGAGCAGAAGGTCCTTTACCGAACGATCCTTTTTATCGAATAAGATTGGGAGGCCGGTACAGGTTCAGCGATCGCTTTTCTCTGGATGTAGATTGGTTGAGGCAATATGATCACGGGCAGTACGGATATGCTTTCATCCGCGATGCCGTTACGCAGGCGCCTATACTTGCAAGAAGGAAATATGCCGAGGTCACAACAGTTATCAGCGGCATTTATAACTTTACTGCCAGGATGAATCTAACGTTCAGGGCGCGCCATTTCTGGAATAGAATACTGAATACAAATCTCTATAACGTGAATCCGGACGGAAATTGGACCGAACGATTTGATCTTGTTCCCGCCGATTACAATGTCAATTACAACGCTTTTAATTTTGATCTGTTTTACACGTGGGATTTCAGGCTCGGCAGCCGAATCGTACTAGGATATAAAAATTGGCTCGGTCGTGATTTTGAACAGGCTATTGATGGCCGACAGTATACCAGCTACCTGAAAAACTCCAGAGAATTACTTTCAACGCCACATGGCAATGAAGTAACACTCCGCTTTATCTATTTTCTTGACTACATGCAGTTTCGAAAGAAAAAATAATCTTTTACCCATAAATCATTTTTGCGGCACGGAAGGTATTGCAATGAGCGTCAACGATCACCCTCACATCCTCCGTATATCCTCCGCCCATTGCCACGGCACATGGAATCTTTAATTGATGTAAGAAGCGGAAAACCATTTCATCCCTTTTTTTACATCCTTCTATTGTCATTTTCAATTTACCAAATTTGTCAGAGGCAAGTACATCAACTCCTGACAAATAGAAAGCAAAGCCCGGTTTGAAATTATGTAAAATCTGATAGAGATTTTTTTCAAGCAGGGCAAGGTAGGGTTCATCATTAATATCATCGTCCAACGCAATGTCAAGATCACTTCTTTCTTTTCTGAAGGGATAATTATGTTTTCCGTGCATACTGAATGTAAACACTCTTTTTTCGGATGTGAAGATTGCGGCTGTTCCGTTCCCCTGATGAACGTCGAGATCTATTATTAATACCTTATCTGTTTTACCGGTTCGCAAAAGAAAATTTGCTGCCACCGCAAAATCATTCAGCAGACAAAAGCCTTCTCCATGATCTGCATAGGCATGATGTGTACCACCTGCGATATTCAGAGCCACTCCATGTTTTAATGCATACACACTGCAATTCAGCGTTCCCTGCGTGATTACCAGTTCCCGATGAGTTAAGCCAGGCGATTGGGGGAAACCGATCACGCGCTGTTCTTTTGCATTCAGTCCCTGATTATGCAGTTTTAAAATATACGTATTGGAATGGGTCCATGAAAGAATATCATCGGGGCAGGGGAGAGCGGAAAAAATTTCATCTTTTGTGATCAATCCTTCATACAGCAATTGATCCGCAATCAATTCGTATTTGATCATTGGAAAGCGATGCCCTTCCGGCAAAGGATGTACGTAAACAGGATCGTAGGCAATATACATGGAGAAGCGAGCGATAGGATTGGTGAACTATTTCCGTGAAGCCCTACATGTGAACAATAGAATTGTTTACAATCGCAAAAATCTCTTCTCCTGGTTGCGGATCTATAAGGGATACTCCGGTAAACCGGCTGAAAGCAGGAAGCACACAATATGTTTTAGCAAAATAAAAACACGGAAACCTGAGACTTTGTTTTCCAAGTCCGTTGATTACGATGCCCGGATGAATGTGTCCGGAAAAAAGATAAGAATATTCCCGGGATTCACAGGTTTCCATATCATGGCTGAAACAAAAATTGTTTACCTGCCAGGTGCCTTTCTTCACTTCAATAGCTGCTTTTACGTACCAGCTTTCGTGTAGGATGTCGTGATTGCCTTTGATAAGCACCAATTGAATTTCCTTCAGATCTTCTCTCCACTTTAAAAATAAATCAAGTTCCTTGTTCTGGTTGCTATGAAAAAGATCACCGACAACAACAAGCGTTTTTGGCTGGAAATATTGTATCTGGTTGAAAAGCCGCTGCAGATCTTCTTTAAATACGGCAGGAGGTACCGGAATCCCTGCTTTTCTGAAATGACCGGTTTTGCCGAAATGCAAATCGCTCACGATGAGCGATCGTTGCTCTTCCCAGTATAATGCCCTGTCGGGAGAAATCCAGAGTTGTTGCTTATGAATTGTATATGGGCGGGGTGGTTGCATGAGTACGGTCGACAAATGTACATGAGGTTTTATAATTAGTAATTATTAATTACTAATTTAAATCATTTCTCCAACTGCGTTTGCATCCTTCTGACGCGATCCTCAAGTTTTTCGGAAGTCATATTTTCACGCATGCTGTCAACTTTCAGTGGAAAACAGAAAGGCGTAAGGCGTTCGGGAAATGTGATAATAATTTCTGATTGCTGAATTCGTTGGAGCATATTTCGTAAACGTGCTTCTTCCATCTGTTGCTCCATCACCTCGAAATACGCTTGTCGCAGTAAAAGATTTTGTTTATCATATTCACAAAACACCTGGAAGAGTAATGAAGCAGAAGATTGAAGGTGCCGCGCTTTTTTATGTTCACCTGGATATCCCTGAAAAATAAGTCCGCCAATAACTGCGATGTCGCGGAATTTTCTTTTTGCCATTTCTGCTGAATTCACACTACGCTGAATATCTGCCAGCAGGTCATCAGTAGTAAACAGGTCGTATACATTGGAATCATCAACAGGGATAGGCTGATCACTGAGCAATTCAAAACCATAATCATTCATAGCGAAAGAAAAAGTGATCGGAGTGATACGGCTGATCCTGTAAGATAACAATGCGCCTAAGGCTTCATGGACAAGCCTGCCTTCGAATGGATACACGAACAGGTGAAAACCATCTTTTGTTTCGATCTGTTCGATCAGCAATTGGGTTTCTGTGGGTATGTGGGATAATTTATCCTGCAGGCGGAAAAGTGGTTCAAGGACCTTAATCTCAATATCGGTATCTACCTGATCGCATCCTTTGCGGGCACATTCGGAAGCCTCATTGAATTTTTTCCGAAGCATCATGCCAAGGTTTGCAGACAAAGGCATCCGACCTCCCTGCCAGCTCGGGACCATTGATTTATTTGAAGTCGTTTTCCGTACAAGTACAGTGAGATCTTTGATCATTACGAATTCGTGATTGCGTCCGGCAAGGGTAAACACATCCCCCGGCGTGAGCCTGGAAATGAACCATTCTTCAATGACACCAACATAACTACCTGACATCATACGCACTTTCAGCATCGGATCGCTAACAATAGTTCCGATATGCATGCGATGCCGCATCGCAATCCGGCGGTTTCTTATCTGATATTTACCATCGATAACTTCGACCTTTTTATATTCATCGTATTGTTGCAAAGCATTCCCCCCGGCAGTAATAAAATGCAGGATTTCTTCAAATTCTTCTTCAGCAATTTCCCTGAAACAATACGTTTGCTTCACCTCGTTAAAAATCTCTTCAGGATAAAAGCCATCAGATATAGCAAGTGTAGAAAGATATTGTATCAACACGTCGAAGCATAACAACCGTGGCTCCCTGCTTTCTATCAGATTTTGGTCTTTCGCAGTTTTAAGTGCCGCAGCTTCTACAAGTTCCAGCGAATGGGTCGGGAGAAAAAAAATCTTTGAAACCTGTCCGGGCTGGTGACCGCTTCTTCCGGCGCGCTGAAGAAAACGTGCCACACCTTTTGGTGATCCAACCTGTATAACGGTTTCGACTGGCCGAAAATCAACACCAAGGTCCAGACTTGCTGTGCAGACAACAGCTTTCAACCTCCCTGTATGAAGTGATTCTTCCACCCACATCCGAAGGTCCGTATCAATGGAACCATGATGAAGCGCAATAGCACCGGCGAGTTCGGGACATTCTCTTAGTAATGTCTGGTACCAGGTTTCACTCATTCCCCTCGTATTGATAAAGATCAGCGTGGTTTTGCTTTCTAAAATAATTGGAATGACTTTATGTACAAGTTTAAGTCCGAGGTGACCGGCCCATGGATAGTTCTCAATTTCGTCTGGAAATATAGATTCAACATCAATGGGTTTATTTATACGCGCGCTTACTGATGCAGCGATTGTTGCCGGTAACAGTACTTGAAGAGGGGATAATAAAACTTCCTGCGCTTCAGGAAGATTTCCAATCGTTGCGCTGATACCCCAGATACATAAAGGTGGCGGCATTCCATTGAGCGATACAGATTCCGGTTGAATCTGATTCCTGCGCAATCCGGCGAGCCTCGAAACAGCCAATTCAACCTGAACTCCTCTTTTACTGCCCAATAGTTCATGCCATTCATCCACGGCAATGATTCGAAGATTTGTAAAAACAGTTGGATATCCTTTTTGTGCAAGTAACAGATGCAGACTTTCAGGAGTGATGATCAACACCTCGGGCATTTGTCTTTTCTGCTTTTGCCTTTCATTAATCGCTGTATCACCATTCCTGATTCCGATCTTCCATTTCATTCCGAGCTCCGTTATCACTTCTTCCATCGCCCTTCCAATGTCTTTCGCCAACGCACGCAAAGGAGTTATCCATAACAATCGTAAACCATTCTTAGATTTACTTGTAAAATTTTGCGGATTCTCATTGATAAAATTGATGAGCGCACCAAGAAAAACTGAAAAGGTTTTTCCACAACCGGTCGGTGCATTCACAAGCCCGGACGCACCTGCCAGTATATGAGACCAGGTTTCTTCCTGGAATTCAAATGGTGCGTGCCCTTTTTCGCGCAGCCATGCGTGAATTATACGGTATCCTTCGGTTTGATGAAGATCCATTCCAGTGTTCAAAGGGTTTTTAAATATTCAATGACCGCTTTTCTCTCATTAGCAGATAACCTGTCTCCGAAATAATGTCCGGAGTTAGAATAACCGGGCAGAAGTGTATTGTATACCTGATTTTTGTCCGGCTCTACTCTTTGCTCGAACTGCCAACCGACCGCATCATAATCGTAAACGGGGTTGTTGAAATCCCTCGACCAGAATGTTGGACGTGCCTTACTGTTCAATACACCTTCCAAAGTAGGCACCGATCCATTGTGAAAAAAGGGCGCTGTGATCCATACGCCATCAAGTGGAGGTGCGATGTAGCCGTTAAATGGTTCGAGACGTGCGGGGTATTCTCCTTTTGTAAACCAGCTTTTATTGAACCACGTTACAAATTGTAGATTGGAGTAATTGCTTGTACTAAGAAGTGAGTCTGTTCCGATTATTGAAGAAGGTATCAGCAGGTTTGGAAAAGTTACCGTTTCACCATAAGTGCCATGACAACTGGCACAATTTGAATTAAATAGTATTTCTCCTTTATAAGCAAGTTCACGGTCAACAGATTTCGGAAACGATGGAGGTTGTAATGAATAGATATAAGCAAGCATATCCGGCATGTGACTATCTACTTCCCTGGATTCCGATGTATCATTAACTGTTAGAAGGTTCGATGCCATCAGGAATTTTCCAAAATCTCCTCTACCGAAGCCATTATAGAACATCGCGTTCTTTTTTTTCAGCAACCACCAGGGAGGAGTATCTGTAGGTATTACGTCATCGGGAATTGATAATGCAGCTTCGTTATTCCAGAAAAAAGTTTCGGGATCACGATGCGCAGCGAGAATAGCCGCGAGGCGATCCGCCGCATTCACTCCACGAACGGCTGTATGCAATAAAGGACCGATCGTTTTTCCAACTTTAATAAATGAAGCCGCAGCCTCGTATTTTTTCGGGGATGTCAAGCGAAGGAAACTTTCTACGCGTTCGAGGTTCTTTACATTCACTTTCTGGTTGGCAGTAAAATCGATAAAGCTGTTCCCGAGTCCCATTACCAGTTTTCCTTCAAATTCCTGTGCATGGCATTGGAGGCAATTGGGCGCTACAACTATTTCTCCATTGGCAGCCTTTACAGCAGTGTACTCATGCGAAAGCTTTTCATTGAAGCCATCCCGGTTCAGGAAGTTTGTTTTGCTTTTTCCCATACCCAATACGAATGCACTGTAGGGGATGCCACTTTTTACATAATCACCCGTGATGAGATATTGAAGGCCTTTATCGGGATCTCCTCCGGTTCTTTGCGGGCTGGCAGGTATAAAAACAGGATCATCCGGGGAATATCTCACAGTTGAAAATGCCGCCACAACCAATACAATCATCAGCAATATCCATGTCTTCTTCATTTTCTTCCTGTTGTGATCTGTAAAAATACAAAATCAACTTTGTTAGTTCAATTCACGGAGAGTAAAGAGGTGAATTTACCAGAACATTCACTACTATTTGCCGTAAATAGCCAGTAACTGCCGGAGATCATCCAGTGTATTAATCTCTTCGGCAGTTTTATCTCTTCTCCATCTTAACATACGGGGGAAACGCAATGCAACGCCTGATTTGTGTCTGTTTGATGCGGCAATACCTTCAAAAGCAATTTCAAAAACGAGTTCCGGTTTCACAGTTCGAACGGGTCCGAATTTTTCGATTGAATTTCTTTTCACAAAGAAATCGATCTGTGCAAATTCTTTATCGGTTAAGCCGGAATATGCTTTTGTAAATGTTACCAGCTTTTCGCCGTCTTTCACTGCAAACGTATAATCGGTATACAGGTTGCTTCTTCTTCCGCTTCCTTTTTGTGCGTACACCAACACTGCATCGATGGTGAGTGGATCTATCTTCCATTTCCACCAATCGCCTCTTTTTCTTCCCACCAGATAAGGAGAACTTCTATTTTTCAACATCAGTCCTTCACTTCCCATATCTCTTGACTTGTTTCTTAGTTCTTTTAATTCGGGCCACGAATCAAATGAAATAACAGGAGAAATTTTAAGAACAGGATGATTCAATCCGTTGATAAGCATTTCCAGTCTTGCGCGTCTTTCCGATAAAGGTTTCTCCCTCCAGTCATTTCCATCAAATTCTAACAGGTCGTATGCAAAAAATGCTATGGGCGCTTCACTCAATTGTTTTTTTGTTACGTTTTTTCTGCCGATACGCGTTTGAAGTATATTGAATGACAGCGGCATTCCTTCATTGTAGGGCATGATTTCTCCATCGAGAACCGTTCCATTCGGAAGGTGGCTTGTTAGTGAATGATATTCGATAAATTTCTCTGTCATCAGTTCTTCTCCTCGGCTCCACACAAACAATTCATCGTTCCTTTTTATAATTTGACCGCGGATGCCATCCCATTTCCATTCAGCCTGCCAGGCTTCAGGATTGCCAAGCGTTTCAGGAAGTTCTTCCAGTGCGTAGGCGAGATAGAACGGATATGGTTTTGAATGATCCGTCATCTGTTCTGTCATTTCCGACAACAGTTCATCAAAGGACGTATTCACCGGGTCCCAGTTGCCACTAATACGGTGTGCAATGACAGAAGGATCAAGATTCACTTTCCTGGCAATTGCATTCACCATTAATTTTTGAGAAACTCCGATCCGGAAATTTCCTGTGATCAGTTTATTGAATACAAATCTTTCTGATTGAGACATATGATCCCATGATTGGAGGATGAATTGCTTACGGATGTTTTCTTCCTGCTTCTCGATTGTCATCAATTGTTCCAGATAGTAGCTGAGACTTTGTGAAGATGTGAATCCCTGATGAGGAAAATTTCCTGGAAAAATTCTGTCAGGCAATAACAAGGCAATCGTTTCACCGAGATCACCTACTGTATGATAACTTTCAGCAAATAGCCATAAGGGTAATCCGGTCACTTCGGCACACCAGTTTTGCAATTGCGTTGAATTAACCGCCCGGCGGGGTCTGCGTCCACTAAACAATGCTATCACCCATACACGGTCTTTATCATTTGCAACGGAAAAAAAATCTGTCAATGCATCGACCTTATCATTTGTTTTCGTGGATGATCCCAGCTTTTGCACGAGCTCGGCAAACAATTCCATTCCGCTTTTGTGGCAGACGGAAGGATACTCGTTCGCCATTATCTGTTCAGGACTGCTCATCTACTTGATTTGTAATTTCGTTTTCATCCGCAACTGGAGTATTTCCTTCATCTTCCATACCATATTCTGTTTTCACTTCTGCCGAGGGTATTCCTATTTCATTCAAATACCTGCTGAAGGCTGCCTGAAATCCATGTGTTACAAAAACCTGTTCGGCACCTGTTGCATGAATTGCATCAAGTAGACCCGGCCAGTCTGCATGATCACTCAATGGAAATCCGGCATCAACATTTCTTCTTCTTACATTTCCGCGAACCTGCATCCAACCGCTACAAACACCCACTGCATACGGGGAGAAACGTTTTATCCAGGGAGAAGATTCAGCAGAAGAAGGAGCGATTACTACACTCCCTTTGAAAGTTTCTTTTGGCATATCGGGTGTTACCCGAATAACCTGAGGAAGTTTCCAACCTGCGGTCGTTAGTGCTTCGTGCATATTCCAGATTGCACCATGAACAAATATGTTTTCACTAACAGCAGCCAGACACGGTAACAAACGCTGGGCTTTACCGAGGCTGTAGGCAGTTAGTACGCTCGTTCTTCCCGCATCTTTATTGGCAAGCACCCATTGTTGAATGGATTGAAATATTTCAACTTGTGTTTTCCATTTATAAATCGGCAGGCCAAATGTGGATTCTGTAATAAATTTTTTACATCGCAGGGCTTCAAACTGTCCGCTGATTCCATCATTTTCAATTTTGTAATCACCGCTTACTACCCATATGTCATCCTGGTATTCCACACGTACCTGTGACGATCCGATCATATGGCCTGCCGGGTGTAATGATATTTTCACCCCGTTCATATGTACTGTTTCCCCCCATTCAATACTTTCATAATGATGTTCTCCGAGGCGCGCACGTAACAATGGCTTAGTATGGTGGTGACTGAGGTATGATTCATTGCCGGGCCGTGCGTGATCACTGTGAGCATGGGTTATCACAGCCCTGGGTACAGGTTTCCAGGGGTCAATATAAAAATCGCCCTGCCGGCAAAACAAACCCTTGTCAGTAAATTCGATCAGTGCCATATATCAGGGTCAAACAAATGAAATCTGACAATTTTCCGCGAAGCAGTCTTCAGTATACTGCTTTTATTATGCCATCAATTTTTTTGATGAAGTAGATCTTTTTATTCTCGAGGTAGGCGGTCGTGTTTGTTTTTGGATCCATAACCGGTTGGATATCAAAATCTGTGAATACACGATACCTTTTATCTGTAAGCGCAAACCTCAAATTTCGTTTGTAGGTAAGCAGCAGGTTGGTAAAATGGTATACGGTTTCAAATCCACGGAATACCATGTCGGATGGTTTCGAATAAAACTTATTCCTATAGTGGTTGGTCAATTCAATCAGTGTTTTGTTTGTGGGCGGAATATGGAAAGGGGTCGAGTAAAATATCTCCAGATTTTTGAAAGCAGGTTTTGTAAAATCCAATACGTCCCAAGTTGGCATGCCAAAAATGGTACACGCATAACTTGCACTGATGGTGCCGAGTTCTTCGCACATGTTTAGTCCGAATTGTGTATCAAGACTTCCTACTACGCAGATATTTGTGGTGTTGCTGTCGAGGTATTTCAGCAAGTCTTTCGAAGTGAATGGAGGCTGCAATGTTACATAGGTGATTTTAAGAGGTACGGATGCCGTAGATCTTTCAATGGTGGCAATATATTCTTTCAAAAGATCTTCGAGTGGTCCGTGGTATTTTGAAAAAATTGTGATAGGTGACAATGAGTAATTCCGTTGCAGGAATTTATACAGGCCCTGGATGTGCGAAAAGAGCGTTGAATTCAATAGTACATAGTTGGGATTGTTTGTAACCCCTGCATCATTAGGAAAGTTGGCATTGATAAATGGAATATTCTTTTTTCCTGCCGCGTCTGCGAGCAACCGCGTTTCATAAACGCTCACATGACCGATCATCAGGTCGATAGAATTGAAAACGCTGTCCTGTAATAAAGTTTGAACCGGAATCTTTGCGGACCTGGTATCATAGATTCTGAAATCGACAGATGCATTTTCTTTCTTTAATGAATCGATTGCAAACTGAACGCCTTCGTAAAATTCAAGTCCGGGGTTGATGAACCGGGGAAAAGTTTTACCATACCTGTAGCTGTCTGTTATATCAAAAGCAGAATCCAGATAAAGCGGTGTAAAAATCGCGACCTGTAGTTTTCTGTTTAAAGTGTCGGGAATAAGCCGCGATGAATCCTTTCGCAATGTATCGATAAGCGGCTGCTGTCTTTTGGAACTATCCTGTTGGCCAAATGAAAAAACTGCCTGCGTAATGGCAAGCAGTAGCAACAGCAAGTATTTTCCTGTTTTCATTAGTAATCCTCTTTACAAAAATACGGCCGCGGTACGAAATATAACGGAGACGCCTATTCCCATTCGATAGTTGCAGGCGGCTTACTACTGATATCATACACCACCCGGTTGATGCCTTTAACATTATTGATAATATCATTGGATACAAAGGCCAGAAATTCGTATGGAAGGTGTGCCCAGTCGGCAGTCATTCCATCTACAGAAGTTACGGCCCGCAATGCAATAGTAAATTCATACGTCCTTTCATCCCCCATAACACCTACACTCCTGACGGGCAACAAGATCGCACCCGCCTGCCAGACCTGGCTATAAAGGTTATGTGCTTTTAGCGCACCGATAAACCTCTCATCTGCATCCTGAAGGAGAGCGACTTTTTCTGGTGTGATCTCACCGAGAATCCTGATAGCAAGACCGGGGCCGGGAAAAGGATGCCGTTGCAACAATTCATCAGGGATCCCAAGTTCACGTCCCACTTTTCTTACTTCATCTTTGAAAAGAAAACGAAGTGGTTCAACTAATTCAAGGTGCATAATATCGGGAAGCCCACCTACATTATGATGCGACTTGATCGTAACAGAGGGCCCGTGTACTGAAATACTTTCGATCACGTCCGGGTAAATAGTGCCCTGCCCCAGCAAACCTATTCCTTCAATCCGGGTTGCCTCAGCATGAAATACATCAATGAAAAGGCCTCCGATCGTTTTCCTTTTACTTTCGGGATCTGACTTTCCCTCGAGGCCGTTGTAAAAAATTTCCCTGGCGTCAACACCTTTTACATTCAGGCCAATCTTATTATACGTATCAAGTACCTGATGAAATTCATTTTTCCTTAGTACGCCATTGTCTACAAAAATTCCAAACAGTCTGTCACCAATGGCTTTGTGGATCAATGTAGCAGCGACTGTTGAATCTACGCCACCACTGAGTGCCATGATCACTTTACGTTCGCCGATCTGGTTTTTGAGGGATGCTATGGTGTCTGTAATAAAATGGGCCGGCGTCCAGTCCTGTGCGCATCCGCAAATGTTTACCAGAAAATTTTTAATGATTTTTTTTCCTTCGATCGAATGGTATACCTCAGGATGAAACTGTAGACCATACAATACTGGTCCTGTGCCATTTTTCCTGAAAGCTGCAATCGGAATGCTTTCGGTAGTTGCCAGCAATTCAAAGTCTTTTGGTAGTTCCAGTATGGTATCGGCATGGCTCATCCAAACCTGGGAAGTAGGCATGATATCCGAGATGAGTACATCTTCTTTTTCAGCCCGAAGAAATGCGCGGCCATATTCTCTTTTATTACTTTTTTCCACCCTCCCGCCAAACTGTTTTGCCGTAAGTTGCGCCCCGTAACAAATACCAAGGATGGGAATTTGCTTATGTAAAGCCGCTATATCAACCTGCGGAGCATTCTGATCATTCACGGAAAAAGGTGATCCCGAAAGAATCATTCCTTTCAAATCGTTCGTAACCGTAAATTTTTTATGATAAGGAATGATCTCGCAAAATACATTCGCTTCCCGGACAGCTCTGGCAATCAATTGGGTATACTGAGAGCCAAAATCAAGAATCAGGATTTTTTCCGTCATGTTGGAGCGAAGGTAATAATAGTTCGGAGTTCTAAGTTCTCGGTTCGAAGTTGATGATGATGCAATCAGCCTCTATTTTTCCTGTATTCCGAACCTTCTGTAACCTGATCAGAAGATTCATCGTCGAAGACTATCTTTATCAGCCTAAACCTA
>DATLDA010000014.1:0-10834 GCA_035526135.1 Flavitalea sp. | reverse complement strand
TGTTATAGAAATAAGCGAATTCAACCCCGATGGCCCCACTGCCAACAACGATCATGCTTTTTGGTTTTTGTGGCAATACCATGGCTTCGCGGTAGCCGATGACTTTTTTACCGTCGATGGGAAGATTCGGCAATTGTCTGCTTCTTGCTCCAGTGGCAATAATTATGTGTTTTGCTTCCACCGTTTTTTTTGAACCGTCGGCGGCAGCGACTTCGATCTGACCTTTTCCCTTCAATTTCCCGAAACCCATATGGACATCGATCTTATTTTTTTTCATTAGGAATTGCACACCCTTGCTCATTTTATCCGCTACGCCACGACTTCTTTTTATTACAGAACTAAAATCCGGATTGCCTGCAGCTTCCAGTCCAAAATCTTTTGCATGGTTAATATATTCCATCACCTGTGCGCTTTTCAACAATGCTTTTGTTGGAATACAACCCCAGTTGAGGCAGATGCCTCCGAGGCTTTCCTTTTCAATGATCGCAGTTTTTAATCCAAGTTGTGAAGCACGGATTGCAGCGACATAGCCACCCGGTCCGCTTCCAAGAACAATAACATCGTAAGCCATTTCAATGAAAGTTTAAATGTTGAAGGAGTGCGAAACTACAAAATAGTTCATAGTTCTTCCTTCAAAGTTCATAGATAAAAACGGTTACAGTACGGGAATCACAAATTCATTAATCTGATAATAACACTTGTAAAAAAAAATAGTTTTCTGATTAATCATAGCGGTGGACAGGAACTTAGATGTAACAACTTAATTTTGCTGATTATGAAACTCGATATTCTTGCAATCGGTGTACATCCTGATGATGTGGAACTCGGATGTTCTGGAACAATCCTGAATGAAGTGAACAATGGAAAAAAAGTCGGGATCCTTGATCTAACCCAGGGAGAACTGGGGACCAGAGGTACCATTCAAACGCGATATGAAGAAGCGAACCAGGCAGCAAAAATTCTGCGGGTGAGTATGCGCACAAATCTAAAAATGCGCGATGGCTTCTTTCGCAATGATGAAGCACACCAGTTGCAACTGATTTCAGCAATTCGTACGTACCAGCCTGAAATAGTTCTAGCCAATATCTTGAATGACCGGCATCCCGATCATGGAAGAGCCGGACACCTCATTGCTGATGCATGTTTTTTAGCCGGATTAATAAAAATAGAAACGAACGACAGATCCGGGCAGGTTCAGGATCGGTGGAGACCAAAATTTGTTCTGCACTACCTGCAGGACTGGTACCACGAACCGGACCTGTTGGTAGATATTTCCTCAGTTTTTGAAGAAAGAATGAAATCGATTGAATGTTATAGTACACAATTTTTTTCTGGGAATTCTGATGACAGTCCCCAGACCTATATTTCCACACCCGATTTCCTCGACAGCGTAATTGCACGTGCGCGCATGTTTGGCAAAAGAATTGGAGTAAAATATGCGGAGGGTTTCATAAGTGAAAAAAAAATCGGCCTCCGAAACCTTGATGCCTTGCTGCAAATAGAGACCTGAAAAAGAAAACAAATCCGGGTGATTTACGTTGTAGCAAAGTGGATACTTTAACACCTGAAATCGCGCCGTAAGGCTTACCTTTGCGGCCATTCAATACAATTTCATGAGTATGTCAATTCCGAAGTTTTCCAATGTCCCGCATTCCTTTCATGCTGAGCTAAAAAGAAGGATCAGCCAATATTTTGAGGAAGTAGGGAAGTCAACAACAGGCGATTATTCCCTTTTTATCAAGGCGGTTGTACTAATGGTCAGCTTTGTATTCATGTATATCCACCTCGTATTTTTCACACCAGGAACGGTTTGGGCCATTCTCGAATGTATTGTACTCGGTGGAGTGGTAGCGGCCATTGGATTTAATGTCATGCATGACGGCGCCCATGGCAGTTTCAGCAGGTATAAATGGGTTAACAAACTGGCTGCTTTTTCACTGAACATCCTCGGTGGCAATAGTTTTATGTGGAATGTAAAACACAATGTGATCCACCATGCGTATACGAATGTGGACGGAATGGACGATGATATCGATATCCAGCCCTGGATGCGGATGAGCTCAACTCAAAAAAAATACAAACTCCACAAATACCAACATTTTTACTTCTGGATTCTTTATGCGTTGCTCTATATCCTTTGGATCTTCGTGCTCGACTATAGCAAATATTTTAAAGGCAAGATCGGAGATATGCCTTTAAAGAAAATGGCCCTGTCCGATCACCTCATGTTCTGGGGTTTTAAACTTTTTCACGCATTCCTGTTTGTTGGGTTACCTATTTACATGCTTGGTTTTACGTCCTGGATAATTGGCTTCAGCATTTTTGCCTCGTTTGCCGGACTCGTCATCAGTCTGGTATTTCAACTGGCCCATACCGTGGAGCATACCGCTTTTCCGGTAGCAAACATTGAGACAGGTAGAATGGAAGATGAGTGGGCGGTGCACCAGATAAAAACAACGGCAAATTTCGCGACCGACAATAAAGTCGTATCGTGGCTTGTTGGCGGTTTGAATTTCCAGATAGAACACCATCTGTTTCCGAAAATTTCGCACGTTCATTATCCGGCGATCAGCAAGATCATCCGGCAGGCCTGCGAAGAGTATCGCCTTTCTTATATCGAATTCCGCAAAGTTCGTTCCGCAGTGGCATCACACATTACATTCTTAAGGCAAATGGGAAGAGCCTAATAAGTTCCTTGTTCTTAGTTCTAAGTTAGCGGCAATTAACAACTAACTGACGATTTCAATGGGAAATCAACAAGTGAAATACTGCTAAGAACCAAGAACTCAGAACTAAAAACTATTCCTTTATTCTTGCACCGCAGCAATCGGGATGTGACTGTGGTAGGCCAGCTTTTTCGTATGGCTTGTTTTATAAAATCCGGCAAGAAAACTATGTCTCCTCGGTACAGTTACAATCAGATCGATGTTGTGATCGGCAGCAAAGACACTCACCGCTTCCACAAAATCGTATAATCTCATAAAATAAAACTGCGGGTTATAATCCTGTAACATTTCTTCGAGGCGTTGACGTTGTACTTTATATTCATCAGTCACCTCAACGTAATGTTCATGATCAACATTTATAATGTGCAATGTGGGTCTGAAAGCATCCAGTAATTTTTTGATACTGGCAATTGGTGTGGTAGATTCTACATTTTTGAAGTCACTCGTGAAAAGCACATTTTTTATTTGTTTGAAGGTCGAATTTGGTGGAACTATGATCACCGGACAAACATTCTCCTTCACCATATCCAAAGCATTGCTTCCCATAAAGATTTGTTCGAGTCTTGTTGCTCCTGTAATACCCATAACAATAAGGTCCATTCCTTTATGCCGTACGTACCGCGATAGACATTCCACCAGTGATGAGCCCCCTTCAGCAATATTCTGTATCTGCACATCACTAGCATCCAGATCATCTTTCATATTTTCTAAAGCTGCACCCACAATCAGTTTACGGTCATCTTCTGTTTCTGTTACCGGAGAGCTATCAGAACCCAGTGCAATCTTATCGGATAAATGATATAACACAACGGAAGAGCCGGGAATAGACCGGGCGAGGTTGATGGCATAGCGAGCTGCATTTTTGGATGTTTCCGAAAAATCGGTTGGGACAAGTATTTTTTTCATTTTATAAAATTTAGGGTGGTGGAAGTAGTTTACTTCCACATTTGCGGGCGCAAAGATACAACCTGAATCTATTATTATGGTGATG
Organism: Flavitalea sp.; assembly: GCA_035526135.1. Taxonomy (GTDB): domain Bacteria; phylum Bacteroidota; class Bacteroidia; order Chitinophagales; family Chitinophagaceae; genus Flavitalea. The sequence continues at coordinate 7,117 of DATLDA010000014.1, read as the reverse complement.
CATCTTCTTTTCTGAAATATCTGCCCCATAAGTGTCTACTTACGCTGACATTTTGCACTTTTTAAACTGGAAACTTAATATGGATGTTATTTACGTGTTTCAGTATCCGGGATTTCCCTAATTTTAAAATCTTCAACGATTAAAAATTACATATGAAATTATCAGTGCCCTTTTTGATATTTGTTTGCTTAGTATCTTTTAGTTACGCCCAGAATTCATCTCAGATTTCGATAATCCCACAACCGGTATCGGTCGAAAAAAAAGGAGGCAGTTTTGAACTGTCTGCCACTACGAGAATTGATGTGACCGATAAAGATGTGTCAGCGCAGCGCGTTGCGCGCTTTCTTTCCCAACAGATTGTACGTTCCACCGGCTTCAATATTCCAATTCAATCAAACACCGCACAAAGTAGTCAGGGATCTATGATCCTATTCACGCTGAACAAAAAAGCGGATCCTATGCTGGGTGATGAAGGATATAAACTGGAAGTATCTTCCGGTAGCATAACCCTGCAGGCTAATAAGGCGAATGGACTTTTTTATGGCGTTCAATCTCTCCTGCAATTACTCCCCAAAGAAATTGAAAGCCGATCCGTCACGAAGAAAAATTCATGGACTATTCCCGGGGTGAAAATAACCGATTACCCGCGCTTCGGTTACAGGGGACTGATGTTCGACGTTTCGCGCCATTTTTTTACAAAAGATGAAATGAAAGCATTCATTGACCAGATGGTGAAATATAAATACAACATGCTTCACCTTCATCTGACTGATGACCAGGGATGGCGCATAGAGATCAAATCGCTCCCAAAACTGACAGAAGTGGGCGCATGGAATGTGAAGAAAACCGGAACATTTGGAACTTTTTCAACACCCGGTGACGATGAACTAAGAAACTTTGGTGGATTCTATACTCAAAATGATATTAAAGAACTTGTGCAATATGCTTTGGACAGATATGTAAATATTCTTCCGGAAATCGATATTCCCGGACATAGCATGGCGGCTCTGGCTGCCTATCCGGAACTCAGTTGTACTCCCGGCACTTATAAAGTAAACTCCGGTGAAAAATTTATGGAATGGCCTGCGTCCGGACATTTTTACGGGCTGATCGACAATACACTTTGCCCTGCCAATGAAAAAGTGTATGATTTTCTTGATAAAGTGTTTACTGAAGTAGCCCAATTATTTCCTTACAGTTACATACATATGGGAGGAGATGAAACGGCAAAAAATTTCTGGGAAAAAAGCGACCAGATCAAATCATTGATGCAGCGCGAACAGCTGAAAGATATGTCGGAGGTGCAAAGTTATTTTGTAAAGCGGGTAGAAAAGATCATCATGGCTAAAGGGAAAAAAATGATCGGATGGGATGAAATTCTCGAAGGAGGTCTTGCCCCGAATGCGGCAGTCATGAGCTGGAGAGGCACCAGCGGCGGTATCCAGGCGGCAAAGATGGGGCATGAGGTAGTAATGAGCCCAACCACTTTTGCCTATCTCGATTATATGCAGGGAGATGCGGTATCAGAGCCTCCTGTATATGCTACGTTACGCTTGAAAACTGCTTACCAGTTTGATCCTTTGCCGGATGGCGTCGACGCGAAATTCATAAAAGGGGGCCAGGGCAATATATGGACAGAACAAATCTATCATACCCGCCATTTGCAGTACATGATCTGGCCCAGAACTTTTGCAATCGCAGAATCAGTCTGGACACCAAAAGAAAAAAAGAACTGGCCGGATTTTGTTAAACGGGTTGAACAACAATTCGAGCGGTTTGATGTTGCGGAGATCAATTACTCTCGCAGTTTGTATGATCCGGCCTTCAGGGTCAGTAAAGACTCCACAACAGGTATTTTGAAAGTAGAATTAAGTAATGATGTGGATGATCTGGATATTTATTACAGTTTTGATAATTCCTATCCAGACAGGTATTATCCCAAATATACCGAGCCCCTGATCGTTCCGAAAGATGCAGTGAACCTGAAAGTAGTAACGTATCGTGGTAAACAGCGAATGGGTCGGGAAATTAATATGCCTGTTGCTGAATTGAACAGGAGAGCAGGGCAGAGAAGGAGATAAATAATCGATAATTAGAAATCAAAAATTATTAATTACTAATTAATAATTAAGAGGGGTACATGTAATTCACAAATTTTTTTCATTTTTAATTTCAATCTAACTGTTATGCCTAAACTTTTTTTACCGGTTGCACTCCTGCTTGCCATGAGTGCGCAGGCACAGCGAAATGATTTCAATGGTCTGGATATGAACATGGGAAACATTTACAGGCTATCCAATGCAAAAACAAGATCAATCAGTCCTGAAAATCTCACAGGCGAAGCAGGAAAAGGGGGAATGACAACACTGGAAAACGGAACGGCAAAGGGACCTGCGCGGGATCTCGGGGTTGGATGGAAAGTGAATCCGTTTATTCATATCAAAGCCGGACAAACAATTACATTGGCCGAGATCAATGGCTCTGGTGCAATACAACACATATGGATGACTCCAACAGGTAACTGGCGTTTATCGGTTTTGCGATTCTATTGGGACGATGAAAAGGAACCTTCCGTTGAAGTTCCTGTTGGTGATTTTTTCGGTGTGGGATGGGGAAGTTATGCGCATCTCAATTCTCTTGCCATTACAGTGAATCCCGGAAGCGCCTTCAATTGTTACTGGCCGATGCCGTTCAGGAGAAAATGTCGTATTACCATGGAAAATATCAACACGGAAGACATGCGTTTGTATTACCAGGTTGATTACACACTCACCGATGTTCCTTCTGATGCTGCTTATTTCCATGCTCAATACCGCCGCTCAAACCCAACTAAAGGAAGCATCCATACACTAATCGACAATGTGCAGGGTAAAGGCCATTATGTAGGCACTTATATGGCATGGGGTATACGAAATAATGGTTGGTGGGGTGAAGGAGAGATAAAATTTTTCATGGATGCAGATTCAGAATACCCAACGATCAATGGCACTGGTACGGAGGATTATTTTTGCGGGTCGTATGATTTTGATACACGAAAAAAAAATGAAGCTGGTGTCGAAGTTGTCGATTACACACCTTTCAGTACTGCATATGCTGGTCTTCATGAAGTAGTGAAAGGCGATGGTCATTACCAGATAATGCAAAGATTCGGCATGTACCGTTGGCATATTGTAGATCCGATCCGTTTTGAAAAAAGTCTGAAGATCACCATTCAGGACCTTGGATGGAAAAGCGGCGGCCGCTATCTCCCGCAACAATCAGATATCAGTTCTGTCGTCTATTGGTATCAATCGGAACCTCACGGCGCTTTTCCGAAACTTCAAAAAAAGGATGATCTGGAAAACAATTGATCGTGCTATAAAATTTTTCAGAATGAATGATTGTCCTGCCAAATACGGCAGGATTTTTTTTACCAATAACACACGGCTGCGCATTTTACACCTTCATAGAGTAACATTTCTGTTTATCACGATAACAGGAAACAGAAATTGTTGTTAGAATTGTTACGAAAGCTTGTGATGGATAGGTTTTTGCTGTGTATAAAACGTGTATAAGATAACCGTCCACACTGCATTTCAGCCTGAATATTCTGTCCCTATTCGGCTATATTTGTCCTATTCCTAAAACTATGAATTGTGAGATTAAAAAGCCTGGAAATTAAAGGATTTAAGAGTTTCGCCGATAAAACAATTGTCAATTTTGATGATAATATTACGGGCATTGTTGGCCCGAACGGGTGCGGGAAAAGCAATATCGTTGACAGTATTCGCTGGGTGATAGGGGAACAAAAGATTAGTCATTTACGTTCTGAAAATCTGGAAAGCCTCGTATTCAATGGTTCCAAAACGAGATCCGCAAGTGGTTTGGCTGAAGTGAGCCTCACTTTTGAAAATACACGGAACCTCCTTCCTACGGAATTTAATACGGTCACTGTTACACGAAAATTTTACAAGAGCGGCGAAAGTGAGTACCGCCTGAACGATGTCACCTGTCGGCTTAAAGATATTCAGAACCTCTTCATGGACACAGGAATCAGTACCGATTCTTACGCCATCATTGAATTGGGAATGGTGGACGATATCATCAAGGACAAGGAAAACAGTCGGCGCCGTATGCTGGAACAAGCTGCGGGAATCTCTATTTACAAAACAAGAAAAAAAGAAGCTAAACAGAAGCTCGATGCAACAGAACAGGATCTGGCGCGGATTGAAGACCTTTTATTTGAGATCAATAACCAATTGAAAAGTCTCGAAAACCAGGCGAAAAAAGCAGAGAAATACTATGAGATAAAAAAAGAGTACCGCGAACTCAGTATCGAATTGGCCAAGGCTTCCCTCGAAGGATTCAATGTGACTTATCGTCACCTGAATGAACAATCAGAAATCGAAATTGATAGGAAATCCCGGTTGGAAGCAATCATAGCCGGCGAAGAAGCCGATGTGGAAGTACAAAAGGTTCGATTCATCGAAAAGGAAAAAGCTTTGCAACAAATGCAGCATTCCTTCAACGATTTATTGCAATCATTGCGGGGGAAGGAAAATGAAAAAAATCTATCTGCCCAACGACTGAATTTTTTGAAAGAAAAGGAAAGCAGCCTGCAGGAATTTCTTTCCAAAAGTGAAGGTCAGTTGAATGGACTTGAAGAAAGCATCCGATTTACTGAAGAACAAATAACTGAGGAGAACGAAAAATATGATTCACTCATCGCAGAACTTGGTGAACTGAAAAAAAGTGTTGACGGGCAGCGGCTGGTTTTCGATGAGAAAAGAATTTTCGTCGATAACCTCCGGAGCGAAAACCTGAGCCTCCAGAGAAACCAGTTCGAAGCGGAGAAAAAAGTAGCGGTAGCCGACACGTCCATTCAAAACCTGCAACAGGCTATTGAAAGACTGGAAGAAGATACGGCATCAAGAACGAGCCAGCTAAAACAACTGGAAGAAGAAAAGTCTGTTAAAGAAAGTGAACTGGAATCAAGAAGAAAAGATCTTCAATTGTTACAGGACCATCACGAAAACACACGGGAACAAATCCTGCAAAGCCAGGCAGAAGTAGAAATATTGCGGCAAAAGCTGGCTGAAGAAAGCCGGAAACTTGACGCGCGTAAGAACGAACATGACCTGTTAAAAAGTCTGATCGATACGATGGAAGGGTACCCGGAAAGTGTAAAGTTTCTGCATAAAAATCCTTCCTGGAATCATACCGCTCCGATTCTTACAGATATAATTTATGTAAAAGAAGAATTCCGGGCGGCGGTTGAAAATGTGCTGGAACCTTATCTCAACTACTATGTTGTGAATAATCTTGAAGAAGGTCTTCGTGCTGTGCATCTGCTTGATGAAAATAAAAAAGGGAAAGCGAACTTTTTCCTGCTGGACAAACTCAAACTAAAAGACGAACTATATTCAGGTGACGTTCATCAGCCGCTGGACACGATTCCGGCCATGGACGTAATTGAAGTTGATGCAGCTTACCGGAGTCTGGCAGAACATCTGTTGGGAAACGTTTTTATCGCCGAAAATGAAGATGCTCTGACGAATAGCAACGGTGCCATTGTATTGGAAAAAAATGGAAAGTATGTGAAGGGGAAATATGCCCTGACTGGGGGAAGTGTCGGCCTCTTCGAAGGGAAAAAGATCGGCCGTGCAAAAAATTTACAAAAGCTTCGTGATGAAATATCTGCGCAGGAAACTGTCGTTGTTGAACTGAAATCTGCGATTCAAATAAAACACAATGAAGTAATCGCTTTCAATGAACAGTTGAAAGAATCAGCGATCCGCAATGCACAGGAAGATATCAACCGCTTCACAAATTTTGTTTTTTCACTTCAGAATAAGATCGAAACACTGCATGCTACACAAGAGGCATCACAATCCCGGATGCGTGAGATGGAAGAAGAAGTAGGACAAACGGCCGCATCTATTGACGCAACTCGTAAGGAATGGATGGACCTCGTGAGGCATTTGAACGAAATGCGTGAAAAACTTAAGGTGGCAGAGATGGCCTTTAGAGAATCAGAGACGATCTATACGAATGCGCTGGCAGGATACAATGAATTCAACCTTCAGGTAACCCGTCAGCAAAGCAAGATCAACGCATTGCAGCAGGAGATGGAGTTCCGGAATCGTCAATTGCGAGAATTAAAGGAACAGATTTCGAATAATACCTCGCAGTTGAAACAAACCATTGAACAGATCAGTGAAAGCATGGCGGAGCTTGCTGTGGCGCAACAGGAATTGGTTGAAATGCTGAAAACAAAAGAGCGTGAGGAAAAAAGTTTGAACGAGGCCGACCAGACTTATTATAATCTTCGTAATGCACTTAATGAAAAAGAAAGCGAACTCCGGCATAAAGTGAAAGAGAAGGAGCAGATCGAACATCTGCTTTCTGAAATTAAGGATAAGATCAATGAGTTGAAACTGCAACTGGCAGGGATGAAAGAGCGGCTCAATGTGGAATTTCGAATTAACCTCGATGATATTATAGACCAGCCCAGAACCGGCGAAATTCCTGTCGAAGAATTGCAGGAAAAATCGGATCGGATGAAAAAACGCATGGAGAATCTGGGCGAAGTAAATCCGACCGCTATTGAAGCTTTTCAGGAAATGAAAAAACGTTATGATTTCATCCTGGAGCAAAAAAACGATCTGGTAAGTGCAAAAGATAGTTTATTGCAAACCATCCAGGAAGTAGAAGCTACGGCAAACCAGCAATTCCTTGAGACATTCAACAAAGTGCGCGATAACTTTCAAAAGGTGTTCAAAGCTTTATTTACAGAAGATGACACTGCAGATCTGATACTCGAAAATCCTGAAAACCTGGCAGACACCGGGATTGATATCATTGCAAAACCGAAAGGCAAGCGCCCTTCTTCCATCACACAATTAAGCGGGGGAGAGAAAACACTCACTGCAACAGCATTGCTTTTTTCAATTTATCTGATCAAACCTGCGCCGTTTTGTATTCTCGATGAAGTAGATGCGCCCCTTGATGATGCAAACGTGGGGAAATTCACAAACATGATCCGCAAATTCAGCGAAGAAAGCCAGTTCATCATCGTTACGCATAATAAAATGACCATGAATGCAGTGGATGTGATCTACGGAGTAACAATGCAGGA
>DATLDA010000011.1:0-5540 GCA_035526135.1 Flavitalea sp. | reverse complement strand
ACCGGCACGGATCCGCTTCCGCAAATCGTTAGCGTGGTACCGAAAGGAAATGTCGGAGTTGCCCTTGGAATAACCGTTACAGTAATCGTAATGGGTGAGCCGCATGTACCGGCATTCGGTGTGAATGTGTATGTACCGGTTGTGAGATTATTTATAACAGATGGATTCCACGTTCCCGTAATACCGTTACTTGATGTAGTCGGTAATAATGGTGCTGTAGTTCCGGCACAAAAAGGTGCGATTGATGCAAAGGTTGATGTAAAGATTGGATTCGATAAAATGATTCCTGTAAAAAGATTTGTTACACAACCATTGACCGTTACATTAAAATTGGAATACAATCCTTTATTTAATCCGGTAATTGTTATTTGTCCTGTACCATTCGCAACATATGCACTAGGCCCTACTGCGACGCCATCATCTGTATAACTTAATTGTAAAGAAGATCCCGGTACTAAGCCGCTGATGGTAATTGAACCATCACTGCCATCACAGGTAGAAGGATTCGTACTGTTTGAAAGAATAGGAGACTGGATGGAGAAAAGAGCTTTATAATTATTTCCACTATTATTTAATGTTACGGTATCGGTGCATTGTGTGGTAGTGGTTAATGAACCTGCTACTTTATAAAACACTTCAAGTATATAATTTCCGGGAACATAATTAGTCAGGTTTACCGGTGCATAGGGAACTGTTGTTCCATTTGGAATAACACGCTCCCATTTTTGATCTCCCAACAGACACGAACCGCCGGAAGGGTAGAGGTTGGTTACGGAATTGCAATCTTCCATAAAAGGAAGCGTGATAGAATTGAAAGGTCCGGGAACACCACTTTGAGGGTACACCCGGTAGAATATTTGTGCACCGCACACATTTGAAGCAACAGGGTCCTTAAATGTTTTTACCTGAGCGCCACGAAAGATGAGTGTTCCGGAATTTTGCGTATGGACACCCAGATTCGCACCATCAAACACATTGCCAGCCGGACCAATCAGATTTACCGGGGTGCCGGAAGTATTGAAATAATTACTCTGACTACAATCAGTGATCCAGACCGCTGAAGCAACGGTACCAATTGATTGGGCTTGCGTATAGCTGCTAAATAGGGCAATAAGGATTGCTCCTATTAAGGATATTGAATTTTGTTTCATGTTGAAACGGCGGTTAGGGGTTATTCCAACGCAGGCCGTGGACAATTACCAGTATTAACAGATTTTATTTTTAAAAATTGTATAAATCCGACCTGGGAACGAAAAAACCCCTATTCAATTGGATAAATACGTAAAAACCCTTATTTCAGTCCTAAAATTGGTTGGTCAGTAATAATTGCACTTATGCATTAGTATTAGTTATTACTTATAAAAATGATAAGAAAATGAGTTTTTGCAATTACGCGACGGTGAAGGAAAAGGAATGTATAGTTTTTTACAAGAGAAGATACAAGCTGTTAATTAAAGAATACAACTGAGAATTATTAAGTATAAATGAAAGGCATCATTCTGACAAATGCTCAGGTCCTTGAATCAGGTAAATCAATTAAAATTATCAGCATCTCGTTTGTGATGGTTTGTGTAAAATTTAAGGAGAGAGTCGATACAAACTGATAATATTTATTAGTAAATGAGGTGATCGAAAGTTTTATCTTAATTAAATCGGGATGCTCTACCCTTCGCAATCAGATCTTCAATATACTTTCGCGATTTCATTCGTTTGATTTTGAGCTCCTTTTTTTTTCTTCTGCGAGACTTTTAAACTGCTCTTTATAAATTATAGACCATAGCATGTCTAAGCTTGTGAATTTTGAATTTCCACTATTATGTTCGTGCAAACGACGATCTAAATCAATGCACGCACCGATATTATACTTATTCAGCTTTTCTGAAAATAATATATACAAGTAGGGCATACTAAGAATAATTGATCCATAGATTACGGTTTTTGTTGCCGTGGAACTCTTGTGGACAATCTCTTTTATTAAATTTGGTACAAAGTCTTTTTGGCTTATTTTTGCACTCCTGAAAAAAAAGGTGTGGATATACTTTTGTTCAATAATCGCCTATCTAAAACAATGGCGATCTAATATGATTCCGTAGCTCAGTTGGTAGAGCAATACACTTTTAATGTATGGGTCCTGGGTTCGAGTCCCAGCGGGATCACAGAAAGACTCTGATTATTTCAGGGTCTTTTTTATTTAAACTTAATAAAGTTAAGTCGGCTGGGGTAGAGCATCCCGATTTTAATCGGGAGGGTCCTGGGTTCGAGTGCCAGCGGGATCACAAAGACTCTGATTATTTCAGGGTCTTTTTTATTTGAACTTAAATAAAGTTAGTTGGCTGGAGCAGAGCCTCCGGATTTTAATTGGGAGGGTCATTCTTTCAACTACAATTTTTTTCCCGCTGCACTTCAGTTAATTTTGGTCTACAATATCCGCTTATGTCGTTCTTCAAAGATAAAGTAGTCGTAATCACCGGTGGAAGCGAAGGCATCGGCAAAGCTCTCATAGAAGCGCTCGTTCCTCTCGGCGCCAAAGTAGCCACCTGCGGCCGCAACTACGATAAGCTCTACAATCTGCAGATGCAATACGCGAACATCGAACTCCACACGGTAATGTGCGATGTGAGCAAAGAACAGGAATGCCAGCGGTTTATTGACTCTACGATCAAAGAATTCGGCGGCATCGATATTCTGATCAATAATGCAGGCATCAGCATGCATGCCCTTGTGAAAGATGTGGAAACCGATGTGATACGCAAAGTGATGGACGTAAATTTCTTTGGCTCGGTGTACTGCACAAAATTTGCGTTGTCATCGATCGTTGAACGTAAAGGAACCGTTGCAGGAATTTCTTCCATAGCCGGATATCGTGGACTCCCGGGTCGAAGTGCCTACTCCGCTTCAAAATTCGCACTTCAGGGTTGGCTGGAAGCCCTTCGTACTGAATTGATCGAAGACGAAGTGAATGTGATGTGGATCTGCCCGGGTTTCACAACCTCCAACATTCGGAACGCTGCACTTAATAAAGAGGGACAACCGCAAGGCGAATCCAAAATGGATGAAAGTAAAATGATGCCCGCAGCCGAATGTGCTCAATACATCCTCAAAGCAATCGAAAAACGTAAACGCTCCCTTGTACTTACATTTACGGGTAAACGCACCGTATTAATGAACAGATTCTTCCCCGCTCTGACGGATAAAATGGTGCATAAATTCTTTTTTGATAAAGGGAGGCTGATTAAATAATTATTTTCACGCCCGCCCGGATGCACGGTCGGACGCGCAAAGATGCAAAGGAAGCAAAGGGGCAAAGCAAATCTGAAATCGCAAATCTAAAATCTACAATCACCTGAATGGCGCTGATCACCCTCACTTCCGATATCGGTCAGCAGGATTACCTGGTAGGCGCCGTGAAAGGCCAGTTGCTTCAGATTGATCCCTCTTTTACACTGATTGACATCTCTCATCAACTTACTCCATTCAATTATCCACAGGCGGCTTATGTTTGTCGTAATGCGATCCGGAATTTTCCCGCGCAAACATTTCACATCGTACTGGTAAATTTATTTGAACAGAAACCGGAAACATTGTTATTAGCCTTCCACAACGAACAGTATATCCTCTGTGCGGATAATGGATTGTTGACCATGATCCTCGAAGAAAAACCAGAAATGGTATTGGCATTACCGCTCGACAAATCACAATTGAGAAACACATTGTATTGCACACAGGTGATGGGCCACGCGATACAACAAATTATACAAGGAGTAAGCCTTCAGCGGATCGGTGTTTCAGAAGTGTCCTACCTCGAAAAAAATCATCTGCGTCCGTTACTCGGCGATAACTGGATTGAAGGACAAATCATCTTCATTGATCATTTTGAAAATATTGTTGTGAACATCACCCGCGAACAATTCGAAGAGCAACGGAAGGGAAGAAGTTTCCGGATTGTTTTCAAAAGGGATGAAGTGATTGCTACTGTAAGTGAAACTTACGCCGATGTCGCCGAAGGAGAAAAGCTCGCATTATTCAATTCTGCTAATTACCTCGAGATCGCGATTAACAAAGGCAATGCCGCGGGGTTGTTCGGATTACAGGGATTTACAGAGCAGTCGCAGAGTATGCAGAACAGGTTGTTTTATCAGACGGTGAGAATTTATTTTGAATGAGAATTGAAGGCTATCAGCTATCAGCAGTCAGCAATCCCACTGGAATAAAATTCGGGAGTCATTTATAATTAGAAATTGAAGAAACAAATAAATAGTTAGAAGGGGATAGCTGATCGCTGACTGCTGAAAGCCATCCTCCAATGGCTTTTCCCTAAATTTGCGTCATGCAAGAATCCATCATCGATCTTAGGCATGTGAATATATACCAGGGGAAGAATCTGATCCTGCAGGATGTAAACCTTACTGTACGAAAAGGGGAATTCGTTTACCTGGTCGGAAAAACAGGTACGGGTAAATCGAGTTTATTGAAAACTTTATATGGCGATCTTCCGATGAAAGACGGAGAGGGAACAGTGGTCGGTTTTAACTTGCGCGATATGACATGGAAAAAAGTTCCATTCCTGCGTCGGAATCTGGGAGTGGTATTTCAGGATTTTCAATTGCTCACCGACCGCAACGTGAACGACAACCTCAAATTTGTTTTGCGCGCTACAGGTTGGAAGGATGAAAAGCTGATGGAAGAAAAGATCAACGATGTCTTGGACAAAGTAGGACTTCGATCGAAAGGTTTCAAAATGCCTTTTGAGTTGAGTGGTGGCGAACAACAACGGGTAGATGTAGCACGGGCATTACTAAATTCTCCGAAACTGATCCTGGCGGATGAACCTACAGGAAATCTCGATCCCGAAACTTCAGACGAGATCATGACCTTATTATTTCACATATCCCGTGATTTTGGTACAGCAATCGTGATGGCGACCCACGATTATATTGTGATCAATAAATTTCCGGCTCGAATGGTAAGAACGGAAAGGGGAAAGATGATCGACAATGCTACCATATCCATGCAATAAGACGTTCTGCATTTTTTTTATTGTCGAAAGCATGTTGTAACAAATGACTCCGTAACCGATATTCTTCCTCTCCTAAAGGTTGATGATATAACTGGCTTACTATGCTTTTGAATCCCTGTGCATTGGATGCAATATGGCATGCTGCATCAAGCCCCGATCCCTTGACAGTCGATTCATTTACGACGCAATGCCTGCCATTATATAAAGCATTCAATAATTTCAATTTCACTCCGGTATCATTATAGGATGGAAGTATATTGACCTGGGCCTTTGTGATCATATCCTGCATTTCTTTTTCCCCCGGGTTTGCCACGATACAGGTATGAACCTGACCGTGGGCAAGTTTTTCGAGTGATGGAGATGGATTTTTTCCCGTAATAACGAACGGAACTTTGAGATCATGAAAAACTTCCTTTATCAGCCAACGGGCAGCTTTTTCATTTTCAGCGATAGAAAGATTTCCGTGATACAGGCAATAACAGCCGATCCCTTCAGGTAATTTCAATGTTCGATAGGGCAGAAA
>DATLDA010000168.1:0-2537 GCA_035526135.1 Flavitalea sp. | reverse complement strand
TACACCTTAATCTTACACTCCGGCAATGCCTTCTGCAATGCTTCAATCTCCGCTGCCGGTATCGAATTGCCTTTCAGATTCACCATCTTCAACTTCTTACATTCCTGCAATTCCTTTGGTAAGGACGTCAGTTGATTATTACTTAGGTTCAATCTTTTTAACTCTGTCAGTTGTGATATTGATTCAGGAATTGTTTTGATTGAATTGCTGGCGATTGATAACTCATTCAGATAAGTGATGCTGCATATCTCCTCAGGAATCGTTTCCATTTTTCCATCAAAAAAAGCAGCGATATTCAACACATAACCCTGTAAGCTGTTTTTTACCACGCGCGCTTCATATTTATTCGCACCTGACGTTCCTGATTTCTCCCCACGATAGCTTTCAATCACTTTATCAAGGATGTTCCCTTCTTCTTTTTTTGCTAACGGCTTCGCCCACTCATCGTATTTCGATTTCCCGCTAATACCTGCATACGTTAGATCTTTTGTTTTCACGCGCAGTGCATCCAACAGCATGGGCGCTTTTGTAGGTTCAGCCGTAACAGCAGCCTGAGCCTGATACGCTTTTAACTGATCACGTCGTAGTTGTATATCGGAAACAAGCTGCGCAATATCTTCTTTCGCATTTTCAGATATTGAAAACTTGACGAGGCTCTGCGCTTTTTGTGCATACACGGATGCAGAGTCCAGCTTCCATCCGTATGAATAAGCAAGCGCCAGGTTTGCATAAAGTCCGGTTGCAATGCTGCGATTGATACGTGCATTATCCTGCTTCATATCAAAAGTTGCCAGCTCTTTTTTCCAGGTGGTGATAGCCGGTTCCAGCGAAGTAAGCAATGTAGTGGCCGACGTTTTTTTGATATTTTCAAATGCATTGATTGCGACTTTCTGCGCAGCATCCAATGCCGTATAGTCGAAATTTTTTCCGGCAGCAGAGGCAATGGAAAGCTTTCGCGTTACCGGGGAATAGAAACATAGGGATTGTAAAACCGGTTCCACCTCTTCGATCTGCATTGCCATAGCCTGGCTCGCCATCAGCATCGGTTGATTCCTTTCCTGTGTCGCATATGCAGTTTCCAATTCACCTTTTTTAAGATATCCGCTCATACCGCTTGCATCAAATCCGAATGTCTGAACCCCTTTGCCAGCAAATAATTCGGTAAGAAGCACATTACCTGACTTATCAGAAATCCGAATGACATACGGTAAACTATAGTTCCGCTCATAGTAGTAGGCCGGGCACTCATGTAATGTTTCCTTGGTAAGTTTTGCGCCTTTCACCTTGCACGGAATCGTATGTTCCTTCATGGCATTCAATCCGGCACTGTAATTCCCGAAGCTGATCTCGATGAGGAGAGCAGGATTGGAAGAAGCCACCGTATATGGGTAGTATGTAAAATAATCGGGTGTGCGGTTATTGATGTCATCCTCCATTCTTTGCACGCGTGCCATCAACCCTTTCTTTTTAATTAGGGCAGCACTCTCCAGCGGAATAGATCCGTTGTGAATGATCACCTGGTAGGAAGTGGATTGAGTGGTTGCAATCCGGGGATACAGCCAGGTGGTGACTTTAACATTTTTGTCTGTCCATCGTTGTGCGGAAGCAGAAATTGAGACTGCAGTATACAATAGGATGAAGAGGATTCGGAGGATCATTGGAATGGATTTCATTTCACAACGGGAGCGGAGAGGGTTTATTGTAGGAGTTTCTTTAATACGGTTGCTATGGTTGTGCCAATCACTCATGCAAGTATGATAAGTGATGGATGGTGTTTTGATTTTCACGCAAAGATTCAAAGGAAGCAAAGACGCAATGGAAGTTTTCTATGTGTACCTATATATCTATGTGCCTATGTTGTTTTCCTTTCTTGGAAGAACGGATCTTGACAGTCTAAAATTTCTACCACACCCGCTGTACCTTCTTCAACTCTGTTACTTTTATCAAATACCTGTCCTTAAATCGTAATTGAATTGCTGTAAACGGTGTAGTTGGAAAAAATATTTCAGTCATCACCGTGAGTCCATCATCTGCAAATAATTCTACTGAGGCATTGTCGATGACCAATGTCAGATCAATCAATTTTGAGTTGGAAATCCGCGGAGCTGTGTGCCTTGCTGCAAAGCCTTTTGCAAAGGCAACATTTCCTGACGTGGTTCGATCAATAAAGTAATTATTCGAATTCTTATCATAACCGATCACTACTTTTTCGCCGGGCTTATTGGTTAATGTTACGGAGCAGTCATTTACGTTTTCATCCTGCAAGTGAAGAACAGATGGTCCGAAAAGTTCCAGCACCTTTGATTTGAATGCGATGGTATTTAACTCTGGCGAAGGACGCGAAGCCACATAATATTTATCATCAATTTTTTCTATCCGCAGATCACGCGGTACGGTCATCGCACTGCGCCACGTTTGTGTGGGTACAGTCTGCGCGTAATCACAATTGCTAATCCATCCCATAAATATTTTTCTGTCATTTGTACCTGACCACGTAACACCTGCATAATTATCCGGGCCGTAATCGATCCATCGTA
>DATLDA010000298.1:0-5826 GCA_035526135.1 Flavitalea sp. | reverse complement strand
ATTCTGGTACGAAAAAAGACATCCAGTTTCATTCCTGATACAACTTCAACGAGATATCCCAGCAGGTCTGTATTGAGTCCGTATGTCCATTTCTCACCCGGCTGGTGGAACAAAGGCAGCGGTCCCAGTTTTTTCATTACATCTTCCAATAACAAATTTTCTACACCAATGCCTCCGATCACGCCGGCTTTATAATAAATCGCATTTGCCTGTGCCGAGCCGATCTGAGCATAACCAATCCCGGAAGTATGCGTCAGCAGATCGCGTATAGTGATCTCTCTTTTTGCAGGTATTGTCGTATACGTTGTATCCTTTTCATTGTATTTATCCAATACTTTTGGATTTTTAAATTCCGGTAGGTAATTCGAAATAGGATCGTCTAATAATAATTTTCCTTCCTCATACAGTAGCATCACAGCAACGCTGGTGATCGCTTTTGTTTGTGACGCGATGCGAAAGATGGCATCTTTCTTCATCGGGCTTTTTGTTTGCAGGTCATCATACCCAAAGGCACGGTAGTATGCGATCCGGCCATTGCGCAGAACAAGAGCTACCATACCGTTCAACGTTCCGTTGTCAACATATTCCTGCAATACGTGGTCAATTCTTTTTAACCGGTCGGAAGACATCCCCACTGATTCCGGTGTGTTCGCGATTGGCAGCCCCTGAGAAAATAACAAACAAGAATGAATAATGAGGAGGAGCACAATTGATATGTCTTTCATATCAGAAGCTGTTTGAAAGAAAGGTAAAATAAAATATGAGAACTTGTAGTGCTGTATTACCGCCTATTCTTTTCTGTACAATTCACTGCGCAAACGCAATAATCTTTCATACTGGCGATAACAGATTTTAATATATTCCTGAAACTCATAATCAGTAGCTTCTTGTGTAAAATCAATATCAGGACGGTATCGTACTATAAATGTATCAAGGTCGGCACCGGTAAGTGCCGTGAGTTTTCTTATTAATGGTTTATTGAATCGGTGATCGATGTACCGATCTGCTTCTTCTCTCAGCAGCCGTTCCTGAAAGGCGAGCATGCGACGGTTACGGCGAAATCTGAACATGTTAATGAATTCGTTTATATCGAGCCCTACTCCACCACCAGGTGCGATGGAAGAACTGATCCCTGGTTTTGTAAAGTCGAAGGCTTTAGCATAATCCTGCCTGTTTTGGATGGAATCCTGGCGATAGTTGCGAGGACGAATCATAACTTCTTTCAACATCGTTGAACTTACATGCAATGCAATTTCAAAGCTGCTTCGATTCAGGATTCCTGCCACTGCATATTTCGGAGTTGGCTTATTCAGGTAAGAAAACCAGATGGAATCATTTTCAGTTACAAGTAATGTATATCGGCCATTCGGATCTGTAAAGGTGCCGGAACCTGAATTACTTAACACGCTGACTGCATCAAGCGGCCGCTTCATGGAGATATCAAATACCGTCCCTGAAATCCTTACCTGCGCTTTCACGGAAGGATCATGCAGAAAGAAAGCCACTAATAAGAGATAAAAGAAATGCTGAGAACGCAACTGGGTCGGGAAGTTATTGTTCATGTAATGATACAGAGGAAAGACGGAACCGGACGTTGTGGGGGTGAGTTTTTAACAATTCAGTTCAGCTTACACTACGGTTTTCTTAAGACTACCGTAGTTGTCCCAAAATTATAAAGGGCGATATTATAATAGACTACGGTAGTTGTCATCCCAAAAGCGTGTGACTTGCCACGGTGATCATTTTTTACACGCCCGTGTCTGTTGATACAGAATTGGCTGAAACATGGCAGGACTACGGTAGTTGTCCCATTTCGTAATTGAATGATAAGGAGTTATGATTTGTCCACTACGGTAGTCTTAAGACTACCGTAGTTTGGGTTTTGTCGAATTTTTTTCAATCACCTTTTCGATCACCTTCGCGAAATGGGCATGTTCAAGAGCATGAACTTTCGCAGCAATATGCTTCACCGTGTCGCCGGCTTCAATTGCACAGCTAGTCTGGAAAATGATCTCTCCATGATCATAAATCTCATCAACATAATGTATGGTGATCCCGGTTTGCTTTTCGCCTGCATCGAGGATCGCCTGATGCACAAAATCTCCAAACATCCCTTTTCCTCCGAACTTAGGCAGAAGGGCGGGGTGAATGTTGATAATTCTCCGAGGAAATGCTTTCAATAATCCGAGCGGAATCTTCCAAAGAAATCCGGCCAGAATTATCCAGTTAATTTGCCTTTCTTTCAACTCCGGAACATACCCGTCACCGCGAAAGAATTTTTCTTTTTCAATCAACAGGTATGGGATATTTTCTTCTACCGTAATAGTCAATACACCGGCCCCCGGCTTATTGCACACGATCAGCACGATCTTAATTACTGGATGCTCACGGAAATGATCGATGATTTTTTGGGTATTAGAGCCGGTGCCGGAAGCAAAAACAGCTAACTGAACCTTGTTGTCACTTGTCATCAGCGGCCCCTTTATCACGTGGCAAAATGCCGAACCATCTCAGAATTTTCTTTTCATAGTTCCAGAAAAAACGAAACTGTCCGAAAGGGATGGCAATAAGAAGTATTAAAATCTGGTAGCCAAAAACAAGCACTGCAACTTTCGCCACCCAATACCAAATGGAAGAAATATCAAGTTGGAACCAGCGGGTGATCATCCTGGTAAGATAGGCAGTCGTTGTACCTGTAATCGCAAAAACAATCAGGATAAGGACGAGCTGTTTACCCGAAACATTCCATTTTCTTTCGAGGTGATGAAAATATTTTTTGGTAGAGGGCGCGTCTTTATTTCCTGAAGAAATATTCCTGAAATCAGCAGATGACTTTTGTAACGGATCCATTCAGCCCACATCGGTTTACACAAATGTGCAATAAATAAACTGGTTTAAAGTGTGAATTTCATGGCCGGATATAAATGATTTCAATCGAAGACAAAGACATGACATTTCATTCTTCACGATTTGAAAAAACTCCAAAATTCCGCTGTAATCCACGTCAGTTGCAGATTAAAAAAATTTTAAACATGTTGATAATATGTTAAAATCCTGACTTATTTTTGCACCCAATCAAGGAAATTTTTCCGCATAATTTCATCATATTCAACTGATATGATTGACCATCGATGGAGTGTTCGAAGCGTGTATCCAATTATCTTTTTCTTCAGTTTTTTCCTACTTTCTTCCAGCTTAACTGCACAGAACGGACAACAGTTGTTTCAACAAAATTGTGCTTCTTGTCATGGTGTTAATAAAGCGCTTACAGGTCCTGCATTGGCCGGTCTTGAATCGAGAGGTCCCTGGTCAGATCGCAAAGAGTTGTACAAATGGATTCATAACCCGCCCAAGTATATGCAGGGCGATTCGTATACCCAGGGTCTGAAAGCGCAACACGGGAATGTGTTGATGACGGCATTTCCACAATTCACCGAAAAAGACATTGATGCGATCGTAGATTATATTAATTCTGTTCCTGCGCCTGCAGCGGGCGGGGCACCTGGAGGGGCAGCGGCTCCTGATCCGTCACAGGCTACTTACGGTGAAGACGACAATGCAATCTTATATGGCGTATTAACCTTGATCCTTGCAGTAGTTGCGTTGATCATGCTGCAGGTAAACAGCAATCTCCGGAAACTTGCAGATGATAAAGAAGGTATTCCCGGTGGTGAGCCAATACCTTTCTACCGGAATAAAAGTTATATCACATTGCTCACTCTCATTTTGTTTGTGGTCGGTGGATTTTTTGTTGTCAAAGGAGCTATCAGTCTGGGACGTACGAAAAATTACCAGCCGAAACAGCCGATCTATTATTCACACAAGGTGCACGCAGGAAAAAATCAAATCAGCTGTTTGTATTGTCATGGTGGCGCTGTGGAAGGAAAGCATGCAAATATTCCTTCTGTAAATACCTGTATGAATTGTCATATGACGATCAATGAATATTCGGGAGAGCAATTGTATGATGAGAAGGGTGAGGAAATCAGCGGGACCGGCGAGATAAAAAAATTGTATGAACATTCCGGATGGGATCCTGCTAAAAGACAATACGTAAATACCGGCAATCCGATTGAATGGGTAAAGATTCACAATCTTCCCGATCATGTTTATTTCAATCACTCACAACATACAGTTGCCGGAAAAATCCAGTGCCAGACCTGTCATGGTGAAATTCAAAAGATGAATGAAGTCTTTCAATTCGCAGAACTCAGCATGGGATGGTGTGTTAACTGTCATCGTGAAACCAAAGTTGATTTTCTTGATTCAGCAGGTAATAAAGGCAATAAGTTTTACAGTATGTATGAGCGGTATCACAATGAGATCAAATCAAAGCAAAGAGACAGTGTCACTGTCAGTGATATTGGTGGGATCGAATGTCAAAAATGCCATTATTAATCATTTCTGTTCATCCTAGTTTGATTAAGGAGAATAGTATTCAGTTTCGAGGCCCCGGGCCTGTCGGCAAAAACCAAAATATGGCTAACAAGAAATACTGGCAAAGTTTTTCAGAAATGAACAAAAGCGACCTCCCGGCCGCAGGGGAAGGTGATGAATTTCCAGAAGAACTTTTGGATGAAGGGGGCACCGGCGTTGAAAATGCAGGCGCAACCCGGAGAGATTTTCTTAAATACCTTGGCTTCAGTACAGCAGCGGCTGCCCTGGCTGCAAGCTGTGAAACGCCGATTAAAAAAGCAATTCCTTTTGTCAATCGTCCGCAGGATATCATTCCTGGAGTTGCCGATTTCTATGCATCTACGTATGTGCATGGCGGTGAGTCTTTTCCTATCCTCGTCAAAGTGAGAGACGGAAGGCCGATAAAAATAGAAGGGAATAATCTATCAACCGTTACCGGCGGAAGTACAAGCGCCCGTGTGCAAGCTTCGGTTCTCGATCTCTATGATACAGCCAGGCTGCGGTATCCCATCGCGAACGGCAACGCGACAGGGATTGACGAAATAGATAAATCAATTGTTGCAGCACTGGGCAGCAGTTCTGGGGTGGTATTGTTAACGAGTACAGTTACTTCTCCTACAACAAAGCAGATCATTACAGAATTTCTTGCGAAATATCCCGGCAGCAAACACATTTCCTACGATTCCGTTTCTTACAGCGGAATGCTTTTGGCCAACGAAGCCGGCTATGGCAAACGCGCCATTCCTTCTTATAGATTTGATCAGGCCAAAGTAGTTGTAAGTATTGGCGCTGATTTTCTGGGTGCCTGGTTGAACCCGCTTGAATACCAAAGAAGTTTCGCGCAACAAAGAAAAGTGAAGCAGGACAATCCTTCGATGGGGAAACATTACCAGTTCGAAAGCATGCTAAGTGTTACGGGAGCAAATGCGGATGAAAGATTCACCCATCGTCCTTCAGAAACTGGTGCTGTTGCACTTGCTTTACTCAATGCTCTTACAGGCCAGCCGGTTTCAGGTTTATCTGATAAATTGAAAAAAGGAATTGAAAAAGCCGCTGCTGATCTAAAAAATAATAATGGATCTTCCCTTGTTGTATGCGGAAGCAACAGTATACACATTCAATCAATCGTCAATGCGATCAACGAAGCGATCGGTGCAAATGGAAAAACGATCGACTGGTCGGCACCGTTGCTAACGAAGCAGGGAATAGAATCCGAATTCAATACATTGATCAGTGACATGGAGGGCGGACGTGTAAGTGCGTTGATCGTGTATGATGCGAACCCGGCATATAATTATTATGATGCGGCGCGTTTCTCGAATGCAATCAAGAAAGTAAAATTAACCATCTCACTTAGTGATAAGAAAGATGAGACTACCGAGCAATGTAAATACATCATTCCTTCCCACC
>DATLDA010000285.1:0-7232 GCA_035526135.1 Flavitalea sp. | reverse complement strand
ATTCTTATTTGCTTCTTCCATAAACTTCGGTAACACCTGTGTCAGCTTATTAAAATCATTGTTTTGAATAACGAATTGTACCGGCAATCCGCCCCGTCTGTTTACGGAAATCGTTTGTTCCTGGATTGCAAATGCTTTTCCTTCGGGAAATTTTCCCAGATTACGATTCACCATATCTACTACTTGCTGTTGGGAACGCGAACGATCTTTCGGGTCTTCCAGGGTCACCCTTACAAATCCGGTATTTACAGAACCAGAGCCGGTAAATCCGGGAGCTGTAACACTCATGATGATTTTACTTTCATCAACTGAATCAATCATTAATTGCGAAAGCCTGTCGACATACTTGTCCATGTAATCATACGATGTGCCTTCCGGCGCCTGAACCTGTAACCGGAACTGGCTCCTGTCTTCCATCGGCGCGAGTTCCGAAGGAATATCTTTACCAATTACAAAGATGATCGCAAAACACGCAGCAATAATGATCAGAGCGACCCACCGCACTTTCATAAAACTTAAGAGTCCGCGGTGATAACCATTTTCCAAGGCCCGGAAAAATGGTTCGGTCTTCCGATAGAACCAAGAATGTTTATGTGTCGATTTTGTAAGTTTTACATTCAATACAGGTGTAAGTGTAAGCGATACAAATGCAGAAATAAGAACGGCTCCTGCTACCACAATCCCAAATTCACGAAATAACCTTCCGACGAACCCTTCGAGAAAGATGATTGGTAAAAAAATGACAGCAAGCGTGATCGATGTAGCAATTACCGCGAAATAGATTTCTTTCGATCCTTCCCGTGCCGCTTTCCATTTATCCATGCCTCCTTCCATTTTTTTATAAATGTTTTCGGTCACAACAATCCCATCATCCACCACAAGCCCGGTAGCCAGTACTATTCCCAGCAACGTAAGCACATTGATCGAAAAGCCGCTGATGTACATGATGAAAAATGCACCGATCAGAGAAACAGGAATGTCAATTAAAGGACGAAGCGCTATAATCCAATCACGGAAAAACAGGTAGATGATAAGTACAACAAGGATAATGGCAATCAGCAGCGTTTCTTCAACTTCCGATATGGAACGCTTGATGAATTCCGTTTGATCCATTGCAATGTTCAACTGGATATCTTCAGGAACATCTTTACGAAGTTGTTCAAGTCTCTTATAAAATTCATTGGAGATGGCAACATAATTCGAACCTGGTTGCGGCACGATGGCCAGTGCGATCATCGGCACTTTACGTTCTTTCAAAACGGTTTCTTCATTCTCCGGCCCAAGAATAGCCTCACCGATATTTTTCAGGCGAATGTCACTGCCATTTACATTTTTGATGATTACATTATTGAAATCTTCCTCTGAATTCAATTTTCCAAATGTGCGAACTGACAACTCAGTGGCATTACCGGAAATCTTTCCTGATGGCAATTCTACATTTTCCCTTGTGAGTGCTGCTTCCACATCGCCGGGGGTAAGATTGTATGCACTCAGCTTGGAAGGATCAAACCAAATGCGCATTGCATACCGTTTTTCTCCCCAGATATTGATGCTGCTCACACCAGGGATCGTTTGCAGTCTGTCGACAAGTACATTGTTGGCAAACTCTGTGATCTGAAGCTGGTTGCGCGTATTGCTTTGCACCGTCATACCGATAATATTATCGGAAGATGCATCCGCTTTTGAAACAACAGGAGGTGCGTCCAGATCCTGAGGGAGATTACGGACAGCCTGCGATACTTTATCCCGAACATCATTGGCTGCAGCTTCCATGTTTATGCTCAGGTCAAATTCAACATTGATGCTGCTGTTTCCCTGGCTGCTGGAGGAAGTAATATTTTTAATGCCTGCAATACCATTGATTGCTTTCTCCAGAGGTTCTGTGATCTGTGATTCGATAATGTCGGCATTTGCACCGGGATAAGCGGTACGCACACTCACAATAGGAGGATCAATGGCCGGATAATCCCGAACGCCGAGAAAAGTAAATCCAATAATTCCAAACAAAACAATAACGACATTCATTACAGTTGCAAACACAGGTCGGCGAAGACTCAGCTCAGAAATATTCATGGTAATACTATTGAACTTTGGAAATAGTTACTTTACTCTCAGGGCGGATGGCCAGGAGTCCGGTAGTGATGATTGTATCTCCTACATTAAGTCCATCAATCACCTGGATAAAAGTTGAATCACGAATACCGGTGGTGACGACCTGGAACTGTGCTATGCCAGCTTTATAAACGATTACTCTTTTGTTCCTTGCCTGTGGTACAACCGCCTGCGTGGGTATGATCATAGCCTGATTTTCCTGACCCATTTGAAGTAAAACTTTGGCAAAGGTACCGGGGACAAGAGCTGGATTTTTGCCTCGAACAATGGCAAGTACCCGTAAACTTCGTGTGGTTTGTTCTATACCGGCTTCCGTTGCAATTACCGTGGCGCCGAATTTTTGACGTACTCCGTCAATGGCAAAATTGACCACTTTGCCCCGGCTCATATTATCGCTGTATTTTTCAGGAATCGTGAATTCCAGTTTCAGTTGACTTACCTGGCGGAGCGTTGTAATAATATTGGATGGAGTAACATAGGCACCGAGGCTGATATTTTTCAGTCCCACCGTTCCATCGAAGGGGGCACGGATCTGTGTTCTTCCAATATCCACTTTAATCAGATTAATATCTGCCCGTAAATTGTTAGCCTGAAGTTCGCTGAGGTCCACTTCCTGCTGACTGATCCCGCTGATCTTAAGTAATTCACGATAACGCTCAACTGTTTTTTCTGCAATAGAAAGTTGTACTTCAAGCTTCTTAAGCTGAGCCTGAAGATCGCCGTCAAATAAACGAACGAGGATCGTTCCTTTTCTCACTACCCGTCCCTCAGGAATATTCAGGGAAACCACCCTTCCTGAAGTCTCCGGCCTGATCTCTGTTTCTTCAAAAGGCATCAGGGTTCCGGGGGCCTCAATATTTTCACTGATCGTTTTCGTTTTAACTACATAGCCTTCAACGAGCAAAGGCTGGTTTCCACGGCCGCCACCAGCACCACCTGCAGATTTTTTTTCTGCCGCTATTTGTTTTTTTTCTGCCTTACCTCCACAATTGGAAAATAAAACAGGAATCACCAATGAAATAAAAACGAGGTTCTTTATACGCATCATGAAATGTTGAACAGGTAAAATTACTGGATCAAAAAGATATGGATGAATTGGAAATGATGAATGGATTTAGACGACAGCAGGCCAGTGAACTTGTGCCATTGCTGATAAACAATATCGCATTATCTGACAATGACTAATTATACAATTACCTGAAGTGTTTGTTTAATCCGTTGGACTTTGTGCAAGAGTTCCTGCTTCTCGGCACTAAGTACCGTAACATGGCCCATTTTCCTGCCTGGTCGTGTTTCTTTCTTCCCATACAGGTGTACAAATACATTGTCCATTTGCAGCAATTCATGCAGTCCTTCAAACTTCGCAGGGCCGGAATATCCTTCGGCTCCGATCACATTCACAATACACGCTGGCAGGATAGGAGTTGTATTTCCGAGCGGATAGCCGAGTATAACCCGCCATAACATATCAAATTGAGAACTAAAATTAGCCTCGATCGTATGATGTCCGCTGTTATGAACCCGTGGCGCTGTCTCGTTTACCATTACATCTCCTTTATCATCAACAAAGAGCTCTACGGCAAAAATACCCGGACTTTTCAATGCTTTGACCACTGTCACTGAAATTGCTTCAACTTTCCATAATATCTTCTCGGGGATCATTGCGGGACAGATCTGGAAATTCAACAGATTTAACCGATGATCAAATACCATTTCAACCGGAGGGTAAAGGGCCATTTCACCCTTTTCATTGACTGCAATGATCTGGGCAATTTCTTTTTCTACCCTAATGAGCTTTTCCAGAACAGCGGGACCATCAAAACCTTTTTCAAAGTCAGCCTTTGTCCGGATCATCTGTACACCACGGCCATCATATCCGCCGAGTGCTGCCTTATGAACAGCTGGCAGGAAAGCGGAATGATCATTCAAAGAATTTTTTGATTGTGTAACAAAGTATGCGGGCGATGGGATCTGGTTTTTTTTATAAAAATCTTTCTGGGCAATTTTGTTTTTAAGGATAGCCAGCGTGGCAGGTCGTGGGAAAATTTTTTTGCCTTCTGATTCAAGTTTGAATAAGGCTTCTTCATTTACCGATTCTATTTCAATTGTCAATGAATCGACCAATTGACCGAAACGGTAGACATCATCGAAGTTGCGGATATCACCCGCTATAAATTGATGGCAGAGATGTGCGGCCGGACAATCTTTTTCTTTTTCAAGTACAAAAGTTTCGACAGGGTAATTCGCTGCTGCCAATAATAACATTCTGCCTAATTGTCCACCGCCAAGAATACCAACTTTTTGCATGGGGCAAATATATTGTAGTTCCTAGTTCTTAGTTCTTAGTTCTTAGTTCAAAGTAAAACTTATGTAGTTTAGAACTAGGAACAAGGAACTAGGAACTAAGAACCATGTTGTCTTAACTTTGCCCCAAACCGACCGGCATGCAAACTGATTTCCTTCCCCTTGACGGAACTGATCACGTGGAATTTTATGTGGGTAATGCAAAACAGGCTGCGCATTTTTATAAAACCGCTTTCGGATTCCAATCGCTCGCATATGCCGGCCCGGAAACCGGCCTTCGTGATAAGGTCAGCTATGCCGTTCGACAAAACAAGCTGACGTTCGTTTTTACCACACCGTTGCGTTCAGGAAATGCCATTGCTGATCATATTTACAAACATGGAGACGGTGTAAAAGCGCTCGCCCTGATGGTGGGGGATGCAAAGAATGCATGGAACGAAACGACGAAACGGGGAGCACGCAGTTATCTTGATCCGACAGTCCTGAAAGATGAAAACGGGGAAGTGGTTTGCAGTGGTATCCATACCTATGGTGAAACGGTTCACCTGTTCATAGAAAGAAAAAATTACAAAGGGATCTTTTTGCCCGGATATAAACCATGGCAATCAAATTATAATCCCGCTTCAACCGGCCTTTTGTATGTAGATCATTGTGTGGGAAATGTCGGATGGAATCAAATGAATGTATGGGTTAAATTTTATGAAGAAGTGATGGGATTTCGCAACATCCTCACTTTTGATGACAATGATATCTCGACAGAATATTCTGCCCTGATGAGCAAAGTGATGAGTAACGGCAATGGGTACGTGAAATTTCCAATTAATGAACCAGCGGAAGGAAAAAAGAAATCACAGGTCGAGGAATACCTGGAATACTATGACGGAGAAGGATGCCAGCACGTAGCCCTTGCTACGGCTGATATCGTTGAAACCGTTACAGATCTTCAAAGCAGGGGAGTGGAATTTCTTAAAGTGCCATCTACCTACTATGATGATCTCCTGGAAAGGGTAGGCCGGATTGATGAAGATATTGAACCGCTTAAAGAACTCGGTATCCTCGTCGACCGCGATGAAGAAGGCTATCTCCTTCAAATATTTTCCAAGCCGGTCGAAGACAGGCCTACTTTATTTTTTGAGATCATCCAGCGAAAAGGAGCAAAAAGTTTTGGTAAAGGGAATTTCAAAGCCCTTTTTGAAGCTATCGAGAGGGAACAGGAAGCTAGAGGAAACCTATAGCCGATAGCCTTCGAATGTACGATGTCAGAAGTACGATGTACGATGTAGTTTGTTGTTCGTTCATTCTATGATCTATGGGATGAGGTTGATGTTCTGTGGTCTTGTTTCCATCGTACATCTAACATCGTACATCGTACATCTATGGTCTGTGGTCTTGTTTCCATCGTACATCGTACATCTGACATCGTACATCCCGTGGACTGTGGTCGGTCGTCCGTGGTCTATCGTCGGTGGTCTTTCCCATCGTACATCTAACATCGTACATCGTACATTCTATGGTCCGGGTCTAGTTCCTCACTTATCCACATCGGGTGTATAGATGGATTGATTTTTGATTTCCCCTTTATACTAATTTTAACGGCGCACAAAAATTAATATACATGAATCTTCGTTGTAATGATGTGCGCACTCATTCAATGAAACTCTTCCTTACTCTTTTGGTTTTTTGCTTAATGACTGGTTCTCAGGCTCAGACTGGATCATCAGGCTTTAATTTTATTGAATACCAACGTTCCTTCCCTCGCATCAGCGATGTTATGAAACGAAAGGAGGACACCCTTATACGCCAGTTCCGTGAAAAACATCTTCCATGGCCTGCGAAATATCTCTATTTGCGTTCGTTTAAATACGATAGTGAACTGGAAGTCTGGGTAAAATACGACGCAAATGAAAAATACCAGCTGTTTAAAACGTATAAAGTGTGTGCCCTCGCCGGTTCCCTGGGACCGAAACGAATGCAGGGTGATTTTCAGGTTCCCGAAGGATTTTATTATATCAATGAATTCAACCCGAAAAGTACTTATCACCTTTCTCTTGGATTGAATTATCCCAACCTGTCAGACAGGATCCTGAGTGATTCAATCCAACCTGGAGGAGATATTTATATTCATGGAAAATGTGTGACCACCGGATGTATACCCATCACGGATCAACAGATTGAGGAACTCTATATTCTCGCCGCTCATGCCAAGAACGGGGGACAGGATTTCATCCCTGTGCATATATTTCCGGTACAATTCAAAAATGCCCGCAGTAATGCCTACCTGGTACGTTTCCTGAAGGATTATCCTGAATACAACCCCATGGTAGCAGAATTGAAACGAGCCTATCAGTATTTTGATAAAACAAAGAAGTTGCCGCTGATCATGATCAATAAAGATGGTCAGTATATAGTTGAAAGCAGCGGACCGGACGAAAAAGAGGGCCTTAAACCGGTAGTGAAAAAAAATATCCGTCCGCAAAAATTTTTTGCTGAAAGCGAGCTGGCCAAGGTGGTGGATAAATTGCCTGTCTTTCCCGGTGGAAATGATTCATTCAAAACTTTTATCGACGACCTGAGTCGTGAAATGGTATCTTATCTGGAAGAAGGACAGGAAAAAACATATGTTATGCTGGAATTTATTATTGATAAAGACGGCAAACCGGTAAATGCGAAAGTATTGCGGGGTGGGAATGACGAGATCAATGAAAAACTGGAAGAGAAATTCGAATCAACAGCTCCATGGACTCCTGCAGTGAGAACTGAAAAAAATGTCGCCATCAAACTGAAACAATCGATCAGTATAGAAAAGCCGGCGGCTA
>DATLDA010000272.1:0-4327 GCA_035526135.1 Flavitalea sp. | reverse complement strand
GATCTCGCCCTGGTGTATATTTAAAGTAATGTCATTTACCGCTGTAAATATTCCGGTTTCATTTGTAAAATTCACACGGAGTCTTTGTGTCTGTAATACCGGTGCGTTCATTTTTATTGTGGATGCTACACAGAGGCAAGTGGCTCAATTAAAATTTCAAATGCCTCACCGTCATGCCATCATTGATCAATTGCTTCAACGAATCGATTCCAATTCTTATGTGCCTTTCAACAAATTCACTCGTTACTTTCCTGTCACTCTCTTCTGTTTTCACACCTTCGGGTATCATCGGCTGATCGCTTACCAGTAGAAGTGCGCCGGTGGGGATCTTGTTGTAAAAACCGACAGTAAATATGGTGGCCGTTTCCATATCAATCGCGTAGGCCCTGATCTTCAGCAAATATTCCTTAAACTCTTCATCATGTTCCCAGACACGCCGGTTCGTCGTGTAAACAGTACCGGTCCAATAATCGAAACCATGGTCCCTGATTGTGGTAGAAACTGCTTTTTGTAATGCAAAGGCGGGTAGAGCCGGAACTTCAGGTGGGAAATAATCATTGGAGGTACCTTCTCCGCGTATGGCTGCAATTGGCAGGATCAGATCTCCCAACTTATTTCTTTTTTTCAATCCACCGCACTTTCCCAGGAACAGAACTGCTTTCGGACTGATGGCCGTAAGCAAGTCCATGACGGTGGCAGCCGTGGGACTTCCCATACCAAAATTTATCAGCGAAATATCCCCTGCAGTTACACATTGCATTGGTTTGGTAACATCCGCTATCTTAACCTTGTTCCAGTCGGCAAAGAGCTGCACATAATTACTGAAATTTGTAAGCAACAGGTATTTTCCGAAGTTTTCGAGTTTTTCACCCGTATAACGCGGCAGCCAGTTTTGTACAATTTCTTCTTTTGTTTTCATATCAAGAATTGAACGCGTTGCTAATGTATAACATACAATCAATATTCGACTGCTATTTCATTGGCCGCTATAGCTGTGATAATCCTGCTGTAGCTTTGGCCCAATGATACCCATCAGGTACCCTCCATATGATTTCAAATTCAAAAACGAAAATGAAAAGAAATTCATATTCGATGAGCTGAGGAAATTTTGGGTAACGTTTACTGCAGAAGAATGGGTACGTCAAAATTTTATTCAATACCTGCTCCAGGTGAAACTTTATCCCGCTGCCTTTATTGCTATTGAAAAAGAAATCAGACTGGGCGAGCTGAAAAAACGATTCGATCTTCTGGTGTACGACAGGGATCATAAACCATGGATGCTCATTGAATGTAAGGAGCAGGCCATCTCGCTGGAAAAAAAAGTGCTTGACCAGGTACTGCGCTATCATATCTCTGTACCTGTTCCCTACCTCGTTGTTACAAATGGAGTTTTTTGTGCCGGATTTGGTAAGAAAGAGAAGAAGTTGGTGGCATTGACGGAGATACCGGAGTTTCCTGTAATGAGTAATTAACAATTAATAATTAGTAATTAATAAAAACAGATAACTCAAATTTTAATCAGTAAGTGGACCGCCTTTAATTTCCGCCCCGTATCAATATGAAATTCAAGATTCATCTAAATCGTAATAAGGGTTTACAATCCACCGTTTTGAATTTCCGACGACCATTAATTGTTAATTACTAATTATTAATTAATAATTTCCTCAAAATTCATCCTCTTCTTCAATCCTTGTCAGCTCATCCCACGAAATTGTATTGCCATTGGTGATAAAACACAGTGCAAAATATCTTTCGAACGTTGCCATCGGATGAATGGATGTTGAGTTTTCAAGATCATTTTCCTGCTGATCATTCAGTGATCTCACTGCCGATTCATAAAATAGTTTTTCATCAATAATTTCATCGAGAGATCTCAATTTTGCTTTCCGGAGAAATTCTTCGACCGGTGTACCTATGGCCGGAATTGAAAGCAGAAATTCTTTTACGCCCGTTTCAGGTAATTCCCGTGAAGCATCGGGTCTGCCGGATACTTTTTGCAATGCCCAGGCAAGTATATAAGCAGCTTCAAACCGCCATGATAATTGTTGCTTTTCAGTTTCCGGCGGAGCAGGATCACGAAAAAATAATTTTTCTTTTTCGCTTGCGCTGGCCCACACATTTTCTCGTTTTAGCCAGTCGGTAACTTTTTCAACACCATCAAAATTATATGCCGTAAAGGAAGCTGCAAGAAGAACGAGTAATCTTCTCGCAATCGTTTCCGCCGGCAATACATCGGCTTTATTTTCTAAAGCACTGATACCAGGAAAAAACTTTTCATCAACATGATGACTTTTCAAACGATTTATTACCGATTCAATGCGTGAGGCAGCGTCCATGATGGTCAAGGTATCAAAAAGCAACAGGGCATAAAAAAATTCCCGTCGGAAGACAGGAATTCATTCAGTGATAATATAATTATGGGAAGATCCCTAATTCAGCATAAGAGGTTCCGACTTTGTTGATCGCAACCACATAAGCTGCTGTACGCATATCGGGAATAGCAGGAGTACTATTCCAAAGATCCATAATCTCCCGTGTTGCTGTGATCATCGTTTCTTCCAGGCCGCTTCGTACGAGGTCTACTTCATCCGGACCATGCATGATCAGTTCCCTTTCTTTTGTTTTAACGGTTTTACCGGTTAATCCTTCAATTTGTCCGAGGATCTGACTATTCAGATTTTCGGTAAATCTTTTTTCCATTCTTCCATACCGTACGTGGCTGAGATTTTTCAGCCATTCGAAATAGGAAACGGTTACACCACCGGCATTCAGATACATATCGGGTACTACGAGAATTCCTCTTTTAATAAATTCTTCATCAGCCTCGGGTGTGAGTGGTCCATTTGCAGCCTCTCCTATTATTTTGGCTTTTACACGTGGAGCATTTTCTCCATTGATGACATTTTCCAGCGCGGCAGGTATCAGTATATCACATTCCATTTCGAGCGCATCTGTACCTTTCTCGAAATTGGTAGCATGTACAAAATTGAGAATGGATTTTGTTTTTTGCCGATGTGCAAATACAGCGTCCACATCAAGACCTTCTTTATTCCAGATGGCTCCTTCGTACTCCGCTAAGCCCACAATGACCGCACCATGATCCTGAAAAAATTTCGCCGTATGATAACCTACATTTCCCAATCCCTGTACAACGATCCGCTTGCCTTCCACACCGGGGGTCAATTTCAATTTATGCATGATGTCCGTCATGTTGCATACTTCACGCAATCCGAAGAAAACACCCAGCCCGGTCGCTTCCCTGCGACCTCTCACTCCGCCCTGCGTGACCGGCTTACCAGTTACGCAACCCTGCGCGTCGATTTCACCCGGACGCATGCTGCTATACGTATCGAGGATCCACGCCATTTCACGTTCGCCGGTTCCGTAATCCGGTGCGGGAACATCAATGCCAGGCCCTATAAAATTCTTTTTGATCAGTTCTGCCGTGTAACGTCGCGTAATTTTTTCGAGGTCGTATGCGGTGTATTTACGGGGGTCGATGGTGATACCTCCCTTTGCACCGCCGAAGGGTACATTGACAATCGCGCATTTATAGGTCATAAGGGCGGCAAGTGCCATTACTTCATCCAGGTTGACATTGGGTGCAAACCTGATCCCACCTTTGCACGGAGTTTTATGATGTGAATGCTGAACACGATATGCTTTTATCACTTCTACTGTATCGCCAACTTTAACGGGAAAGTGCATGCGATATACTGCATTGCACTGTTTGATTTGTTCCAATATTCCCAAATCCCACTTCGTAAATTTTGCAGCCTTATCGAAGCTCTTTTCAACTGCTCCGAAGAAACTATATTCCTGATGTCCAGCCATAATTCAGCATTTTTAATTTAATTCATTTCCTTTCAATGGTTGTACGGTCACGACGTCCTTTCTAGTTTCCCGATCTTTCTATCGAGTCTAACTACATACAGTATCAATCCTGCCAGGATCGTGATAACGACAGCCATCACCACATAAATTTTGCGATCGGCGGCAAGCGCTCCTGCAGCTCCTTTGGCAGATGTGGTATCCTGGGAAAATGAGATCAGAAAAATGAAGAAGGAGAAAATGGTAAAGAATACTTTTTTTATCATCTGTTAACCGTAAGTTTTTTTTCTTCAAGTAAGTGTAACCGGATTAATAACGTAGTGATCCAGACACCGAGGATGGACCATCCGATAACTGCGGGCCAGAAGATCATCCGCATTGCGGGATCAAGATCTCCTCCGTTTAGTCCGGGATTTCCTTCCACGCCTTTACCGCCAGGATGAAGCGATTCCACGAGACGGGGAAGGATCATGATCATCGGGATATAAATAAAATA
>DATLDA010000271.1:0-6293 GCA_035526135.1 Flavitalea sp. | reverse complement strand
TATTTTCAAATTCAATGATGCAGGTAAGATCACGGAACACCGGGCAATTCACTTTAGTACAGTTTTGAGGCAGCTTGCAAGCAGCTAAAGCTGGGACGTCATCCGGGCGGGCGTGAAACCTTCATCCACATCGGTTTCAACTTCACTATTTTTTTGTACACACTGCAATGCGTTGCATGTGCACCCGGCAAATATCCAATGCTCATTAAAAACTCATTGACAATTTCCCCCCCGGTAAATTTGAATGTATGTTTAAATAAGGTTACCCATTCGTCTTTCGATTTCGGGTGATGATGTGCCAGCCATTTTTGAAATGACCCGTATTCTTTTTGCAGCTGAATAATCGTTTTCGCATTTTCTATGGCGGCATTTATTTTTAACCGGTTACGGATAATACCCGCATCTGCCAATAGCCTGGCTATGTCTGAATCGGTATAGCCTGCTACTTTTTTGATATTGAAATTGTGATACGCTTTTCGAAATGAGTTTTCTTTTTTCAATATGGTTTCCCAACTCAGTCCTGCCTGGTTGATCTCGAGAACTAACCTACAAAACAATTCGTCATCATCGTTTAGCGGGAAGCCATACCACTTATCGTGATAGGCTTTATGCAAAGCCTTTTTTTCTTCCGACATCCCTTCAATGGTGCTGCAATATGACATACTTTTTAAAAATATATTATTTGAATCCATCCTTTTCTTAACCTCTCTTTCTTATACTTCATATACTACAAACGATAATCAACCGGAAATGGATGCCAGATATTTTTTTGCTTCCGGCATTGCATGGCTGCAAATGCGTTTGATATTTTCTATACTTTCCGCCAGGTTATTTTCTTCGGCTACGCCGTATTCAATGGAATCGAAGTAGGGTTCAAGCAGTTCATTTAATCCCATCACCGATACAGATGTTCTCAGATTGTGGGTGATCCGGCGCAGACCTTCCTTGTCATTGACTTCTACAGCTCTGTTCAAGGCAGCAACTTCGTCCGGTACAGCGAGAATGAATTGTGTGGTAACATCCTTTTCATAATCTTTGTTTCCAGCACTGACCTCGTGCAGGTAGGCAAGATTAATATAAGTATATTGGGTTTCAATAGAACCTGTTGTGCCTAATTGATTTGTTGATGACGATGTGTCGATAGAAACAAATTGAGTGATCAATCTGATTAATTGTTCCTCCCGGATCGGTTTAGAAATGTATTCGGCCATCCCATAACTCAGGCATTTTTCACGTTCACCGGCCATGGCATGAGCCGTCATCGCAATGATGGGGGTTTTAATTTTTAATATATTTCTGATTTGCCGGGTTGCGGTATAACCATCCATTTGCGGCATCTGTATATCCATGAGAATAAGATCATACGTCTCTCTCTTTAATTTTTCTATCGCCTCTATTCCATTATTGGCCATTTCAAATTTTACCTGCCACTTTTGAAATAAATAACGCAGCAGCGTTTGGTTGACTTCATTATCTTCTACGATCAGGATACGGACATTTTGAAGTGTTGCCGGATTTGTATCGGGTTGTCTGATAAATGTTGGGTGGGTAATAAACTGTTCATCAGATTTTTTGTAAGGGATAACCAGGTAGAAAGTGGTGCCATTCCCCGTATCACTCTCTACTCGGATGGTTCCCTGCTGAAGCTCCACCAATTCTTTCACGATCGACAGCCCCAACCCGGTTCCACCATACTCCCGGGTCACCGCATCGTCCGCTTGTTGAAAACGGTCAAAAATCTTTTCGAGTTTTTCTTTGGGAATACCAATACCGGTGTCACTGACTTCAATACCTAATAAAACCATTGTACCGTCGTTCCCTTTGTTCTCAAACGAGATGAAAACCTTTCCCCTCGTAGTGAATTTCATTGCGTTGCCAATGAGATTCATCAAAATCTGGGTCAATCGTGTTGCATCACCGTCCAGGATATCAGGAAGTGATTCATCAATACGGGCAAAAAAATCAATTCGTTTTTCATTCGCACTGGGCAGGAACATGTTTTCGATAGAATGCACCAATCCCCGCAGGCTGAAAGGGGAACGTTCAATCCGCATCATTCCAGCTTCGATTTTTGAGAGGTCCAGAATATCGTTGATAATAGTCAGCAGGTTTTCTCCGGACCGCTGAATGGATTGAACGTAAACACCTGATTCATGGTCAAGTTTTTTAAGCTGCAGCAAATTTGTAAATCCCAATATCGCGTTCAGCGGTGTTCGGATCTCGTGACTCATGTTTGCTAAAAAATTTTCCTTCACCCGCGCAATTTCCTTTACTTTTTTTTCGGAGTGTCTTACCTGCTTAATTAAACGGCTTTGCGTACGCAGGGTATTGATGATGTACCAAAAAAGGGCGGCACCGCTGACGAGGATAAATAGTATTAGATAAGTATCGAGCCGCTGTACCTGGTTTACGCTCTCGTCGATGGCACGGCTAACATGAATCATTCTGTTTTGCCTGATGCTGGTGATCTGCTGCGTAAGAGACAAAATTGAATCAGTAAGTTTTTTTCCCCGCTGCTGTGCGATGCGTGCTGCCGGGGCCTTCTGTCCTTCGCGCGCATACACCTTCAATATTTGATCGTTGAGTCGTAGTTTTTCCCGCACCAGAGAATCTAACAGGCCAAGATTTATTTCTACGCTGTCATCACCCCATAAATTTTGTAATTTATTCAGGTCATCCTGTATGTTGGCCATTTGCATTTCCACGCCTTCAATAAAAGCAGTGTCATTGGTGGCAATCGTGCCCCTTATTTTACTATCGACCAACACCACACCCCTTTCCAGCGCGCCTAATTGATTACTCACTTCAAACTCGATCAGCAATTTTTCATTATCGTCCACCAGCTTTTCAATATTCTTATCTGAGTTGTATTTTATAATAATTAAGATAAGATTGCCTGCAATAAAAGCTGCTACTATGAAGTATATAAGCCGTTTGCCAGTCATAGTTTATAAACTTCGAAAGTAAACATTTAATAATGCCGGTTAGATCCGGGAAGTTTAATAAACCGTATGGTGATAAACACCATAAGAAGTATGCAAACAATTATTCCGCCGAACAGTGCCATGGCTGTGAACTCACCGGTTCTTTGGTCGGATAATTTCAGGAATAAATAGGTTAAGAGGACCAGGGCAAGCGTATCTAAAAAAAATAATATCGTGTAAACAGTTTTCATGATGATTAAAACAGACCCCGGTAGAAACCGAGGTCGAACCAAACTACTGATGATGAAAAGAGACAATTTAAGCGGGCATATATTGGTTTATGTTTGAGGGAAGACTACCAGGCACCATTTGTCATATTTTATATGTATAAATGTACAGTGTTGCGAACCGGATCGATATCGAAAATGGGTGGTAAGGGAAAATTAATCGTCTGATGAGAAAAATGAATCGGCGGTGTGCCCGATAGTCATATTCCCTTTGAAAGCAGCAATGATTCAATAGTCCTGTTCATATCATCCAACTGACTTGTCTTATAGGCTTTTGAAAAACATGTATAGGCACCGCATTCCTTCAGTCGGCTTTTTAAATAATCATTCATTTCAGACGAATAAATAATTACAGGTATATTTTCAAATGCTGTCGATGATTTTATAAATAACAATACTTCTTCACCATTCAACAAAGGCATCGCATAATCAAGAATAATAAGTGAAGGATAGAAGGCCGGAGAAAGCAGTTGAAGAAATTGAATGGCAGCTAATCCTGAAGAAAGCATTTGACATGTATATCCGTTAGCCATGAAAAATTCATTCATCTGGAAGCGGTCATCGTCATCATCGTCAACCAGAAGAATATAGTTTTCCGGAAGTTGACTTTCTGAAATATAAAAAGAACTGTTCATTTTTCTATATTAAGACGGTTAGTAATCCTCTGAATGTTTCTGGAATGGACGATATAAAATTACTTTCCACGGCCAGGTTGAAGAATGAGAAGTAGTTGATTAGGCAATATCAGTCGGTAACCGCTCCCGAACAGTAACGCGCAAGTAGTCTTCACTTAAAAAAAATTCCCCTGGCAATAAGCAGGAGCCTGTTTGGATCAACAGGCTTTCCGCTCCCCTCCGTTCAAAACAAGAATATCTTCTGCCTACATCCAACCAGCTATAGATTTTGCCTTTTCAACTAATGGTATAGAATTCCGATGCCGAACCAAAGTAGCTTACGATTGAAATTGCTGGATAATGAAAAATATTTTGCTCATAAAGCAGTTTGAATACATCATACCGTCTTCAGCGCAAATTTTATCAGCAATGACAAGTACTACCCAACAAATCCTTCAGGACGATCAGCCTTTGATGAAAGTGCTTTTCGACTTTGAAAATGGTTCATTAAAATTGGCTGGCAACAGGCACTTTATCATCACTGCAAATAAAAATAAGGAGGCTGCTGCATTCAAATACCAGAAGAGCAGACTTCTCATTGATGCCGATATATCCCCGTCATTTCCGATTGATTTAGGTGACGATGGCAGCGACGGTTTAATATGGTCGTTAAAGGGATCTATTAAAAACGGAAATGTTTCCAGTCCGTGTTCCGGATTATTACTACTACATAAAATGTGGAATGTCTACCAATCACAATGGAACATAAGTTTTCACCTGTATGATCTGAAGTTTTTGAAAGGTGAAGTAAAATTCAAACTTCCTGTTTCTGTTCTTCACAAAACGAATACTTACGAAAAAGATTTCAATAACAATTAAAAAAAGAGAAATGAAAAAGTTCATCACTGCAGCAGCTGCGCTTTTACTATTCGGAGCAGTTACCTTCTCACAAACCGCACCAGCAAAGAAGACCGACCCGTCTAAAACTCATGCTGTTAAGAAACCTACCGGAAAGGAAGATCAAACAAAAGGGGTGACAGTGGATAAATCTACACCACAGGGGGCTCAAGTCACCAGCAAAGCCGGCGTCCGTAAAACACATGCGAAAAAGAAAACAAAACACGGCGTAGCTAAAACAACCACCAATACAAAAACAAACGGCAGCGTAGCTTCAAAACGTCGAGGGGAATAACAGAATCCTTCCGAACCCAGGATAATTCCGGAATGCAGGTTCTGAGATCAAATGTTTAATCCGGATTTCAGTCTGCTGATTTACGCCTTCAACCCCCGTTACTTACCCAACGGGGGTTGATACGTTTCAGCAACTATGAAAGATTGAAATGAGTTCAAAGAAAAAGGATTGCTAGTCGTGGGAAAAAAATATTGTAGTGTAGTACAATGAATTTGATCAGCTGCAAATGCCGCAGGCATTAATCAAAGCGATAAGCTGTAAGCGAAAATTTTTACAAGATATTCATCCTTTTATTCAAGCTTGCCCTGTAGACATCTGCAACCGGCACCGGCTTATTATTAATGATCAGTACTCCTTCCTGAATTGTATCAATTTTCTCAACGCAGACCACATAAGAACGATGAACCCGTAAAAATTTATCTGCAGGCAGCCGTTGTTCTACTGCCCGGAGTGTGGTATGGATGGCATAAAAGCGCTGGGGTGTGTGCAGCTTGACATAATCACCCATTGCCTCTGCATACATTATATCATCAAGTTTGAGCCTTTTTACGATATTGGAATCACGGATAAAGATGAACTCATCTTCATGCACCTTCACTTCCTCTGACTTACTCTGTATTACCTCTCTTGCTTTATCAATCGCCTGGATGAATCGTGCGGGTGTTATGGGTTTCAATAAATAATCAACAACATTCAAATCAAAAGCTTCCAGTGCGTAATCTTTTTTTGAGGTAGTGAAAATAATTACTGGACTTTTTTTCGCAAGGTTACGCGTTAATTCGATTCCGGACATTCCGGGCATTTCAATGTCAAGCAACATGATCTCTACCTGTTTCTCCTGCAAAAGGTTGTATGCCTCGAGTGCATCGGCGCATTCAGGCACCATCGTAAGGTCTTTTATGCGTGAGGCTAATTGACGTAACGTGGTTCTGGCTATCTGATTATCGTCTACAATAAGACAATTCATAAATGTAAAATTAGTTTTAGACCACAGACCACAGACCACAGACCATCGACCTCAGACCATCGACCTCAGACCATGCAAAACATAAATGTAAATTAGTACAATCCGTTTTGAGAGGAAGTAGTGCAGCGCATTTTAACTTTATTCTTCCACAATAAATGAAAATACCAATGCAGGATAACCCGGCGGCATTTTCTTAATTGAAGCAGGAAGGAATACTTTTACACCCTGGCTATCCTTCACCCATTTGACTGTTTCGCCGGTTTTCAACCATTTCATCACTGTTCCCTTTTTCGGACGCAGGCTGCTCCA
>DATLDA010000270.1:0-16381 GCA_035526135.1 Flavitalea sp. | reverse complement strand
GTCAACCGGATCTGGTTGTTATAACTCTTACCCATCTTCTTGCCATTTACCGTGATCATATTATTGTGCAACCAATAACGCACAGGCATCTGGTGATTGCAGATCATGCTTTGTGCAATCTCACTTTCATGATGGGGAAACTGCAGATCCATTCCTCCGCCGTGTATATCAAACTGAGTTCCGAGGTATTTTGTCGACATGGCCGAACATTCGATATGCCAGCCAGGAAATCCTTCGCCCCATGGACTCTCCCATCGCATGAGGTGCTCAGGCGGGGCTGATTTCCATAATGCAAAATCCTGTTTGTTCTTTTTTTCATCCTGCCCATCGAGTTCACGTGAAGTTTCAAGCAGTTCATCCACAATCCTTCCACTCAATTTACCATATGGATAATCGGCTGCATATTTTTTTACATCAAAATAAACGGAGCCATTTGTAACGTAGGCGAATCCTGCGTCCAGTAGTTTTTCGATCATAACGATCTGCTCTACGATGTGGCCTGTCGCTGTCGGTTCAATGGTTGGATCCAGATTGTTGAAGGAACGCATGGCCCAATGAAAGAGGTTAGTATATTTCTGAACCAGTTCCATCGGCTCCAGTTTTTCCAGCACTGCCTTTTTCGCAATCTTATCTTCTGCCTCTCTTCCTTCCTCTTCAAAATGTCCTGCATCCGTAATATTCCTGACATACCTGACTTTATAACCCAGGTGTAACAGGTATCTGTAAACGACGTCAAATGTGATAAATGGCCGTGCATGACCGAGATGACTTTCGCCACTGACCGTAGGTCCGCATACATACATACCCACACGCCCCGGTATCAGGGAAGTAAATATTTCTTTTTGCCTGGAATAAGAGTTGTAAACTTTTAACTGATTCATTCGTCACCCTGAAAATGGGTGCAAAAATAGAGGTTTATTTCAAGTAAGATGCCGGTAAGGTTGACAGATATACGTCGCGTAAAAGTGTAATAAAAGAAAAATTAAGGCAGCTGGAAATCTACGAGAATAGGATAATGTTCCGAATAGGAAATGACCTGTCTTTTATACTGGAGTACTTCAAATCTTTTATCGGCCATCACATAATCTATGCGCAAGGTGGGTGAAAGATTTGCAAAGGTGCGTCCCATGCCTGAGCCTTTCTCAACAAATGCATCATTCCAGTCACCCTTGATCTGAAAATAAGTATATGAATTGGGCACATCATTGAAGTCGCCGCATACAATTGCGGGATAAGGACTGCGATCCAATTCCTGTCTGACGAGATCTACCTGGTCGCCTCGGAGACTATACCCCTGTTTCAGTTTACGTAAAATAGAACGGGAAGCTTCCACCATGCTGTCCTTCGCATTACGGATAATATCAAGATCACGATAATCTTTCTTTTGCAATAAAACAGATTGCAGGTGTGTAGTATAGATCCTGATTGTTTTACCGTGCACAGTTATATCACAGGCTATCAAACTTTCGGCAGCACGTAATGTCCGCGGACCCTGAAACCGGATCCGCAACGAATCAATAAACGGATGACGAGAAAAGATGGCGACACCTACGTGATAGGTGCCATTTGTACGACTGTAATCCGTTACTACAAAACGTGATCCATATCCCATCTCTTCCAGATTTTTTGTAATAATTGAGAGACCGGCCTGCGGATTAGGTTCCAGATATTCCTGGAAACAAATGACATCGGGCTCTTCTCGTTTTACAATTTGTAAAAGGTCTTTGCGATAACCTGATTGACCGTCTGCCGACTCGTCCGTGAACCGGTTTACATTCCAGGTAAGTATGCGAATGGTTTCACTTGTTTTTTCTGTCCTGAATTTTTTACCGAAATGAAATCCTATCAATGCGCGGATATTCGTAAATCCAATCAACAAGGCTGCAAAAGGGACAAAAACCCAGCGTGATCGGAAAAATGCCCAAAAGAAAAACAATACCACAGTGAACAAAAGAAGAAAAGGAAATGCAAGTCCCAGCAATGCGAAAAACCACCATCTTTCCGGATGAAGGAATGCGTTCGCGCACGCAAGCAGGAAAAGAAACACAACCCCGATAGTAAATAATATGAATAACCGCTTGGTGAAGATCCTGAACGGGGTTGTCGTCATTTTTTATGATTTACAAATCTTCATCCTGCGACGCTCTTTTGAGGATTTCTTTTTCCTCTTCAGAAAGGTAGCGGTAGCCTTTCTGATTGATCTTATCAAGGATTTCGTCGATTCGTTTCTGTGTAACGTTCGGAATTTTCTTATAAGGCTGGGCACCCCGTGTATTATAAAAATGCTCCTTTTTTGCCGTTTTTTTCCATTCTTTTTTTTCAGGATTGAAAAGATTCGTCGCCCAGTCTGCGAACTGATTCATCCAGTTGCTCCAGTCGCGTCCCTGATTGAGCTGCTTCATAAAAATAAAGCCGATCGTTGCACCGCCGAGATGGGCAATAGACCCGCCGCCGTTTGCACCTGGTATACTTGCAAAATCAATTACTACAAAGATGATGGTAAGAATCCATAGAGGAATGCCGCCATGTATCATGGGAAAGATGCGATATCCGGGAGCAAGAGTGGTAGTAGCAATAGCAACCGCCATTACCCCGGCAGAGGCTCCGTGTAAAGTACTTACCGGTACAGCGGGAGCAAAAAAGGGAAATACATTAAAGCTTATGACATACAATAAAGCACCCGCAAGGCCGCCATATAAAAAAATCGGTATCAGTTTCCGGTTCCCTGTCAGGTCTTGCAGGATATAGCCAAACGCCCACAACCACAACATGTTCCCCAGGAAGTGCCATACGCCATGGTGAATGAACATATAGGTAATGATCGTCCAGGGTTTTTGCAGGATTGCACCGGTATCAGCAGGCAGGCAGAACCAATTGAAGATCGAAACCATAAATGATTCCTCTGAAAACCCCGACAAGCGGTAAGCAACATAGATAAATTTGAAAATGCAAAAAACAACGGCCAGTACCATCATAAGGAAAACAAGGGTATTGCCATCCTGCCCGAGCATCAACGTTCTTTTATACCGGTTCTCTCTCAACACAATTGATTGTTTTTATGAAAATACAAAACGTTCTAAACAACTCATAATGGGTTGTCGTTTGTTTGTATTTCTTAACAGAAAATGTCTTTGAAGGTTGGGATATTCAATAAAATGTGCGCCTATTGGTCTTATTCCACGTCATGACAAGCAACAAACCAACAATTGCGCCTCCCAGGTGCGCCCAGTGGGCCACATTGTCACCTGCTGAATTACGGAAAGCCAGCCACAACTCCATGCCTCCGTATAAAATCACGAACCATTTGGCCTTCAGGGGAAAGAAAAAATACAAATAAATGAGGCTATTGGGAAATAAGTAACCGAAGGCAGCCAGACACCCAAATATTGCACCTGAAGCTCCTACTGTTTCAACATTGAGTTTGAAAAGTGGATTATATTTTAGCGTTTCCTGTGAAATCGGATCGAATCTGTGAAACTCTTCGACGATCGGTGTTAGTTCAATGTACAAAACACACAGGTGAAGGACCGCAGCCCCTAAACCGCAGAGAATATAAAATGTAAGGAACCGTTTAGGGCCCCACACATTTTCCAAAATGCTTCCAAACATCCAAAGGGCAAACATGTTGAAGAATAAATGATCAAGGCCACCGTGCATGAAAATATGGGTGATCAATTGGTGGGGTTTGAAAAACACTGAGCGCACATCATGCAAGGCAAAAAAGTTCTCTATATTGAAATACGGATTGTTCGCAAATGTTTTTTGTGCAAAAAATACAAGCACATTTACAATGATCAGGTTTTTTATCACCCACGGTATCAATTCAAATCGGCCGGGTCTGAATTCGGTCATACTTTTCGTTTATACTTCAAATTACGATTAAACATTTTTCATCGGCGCAGTTTTAACTGTACCACATTCTCGATGTGATGCGTATGCGGAAACATATCGACCGGTTGGATCTTGGTTACAACATATTTGACGGACAACCCCTGCAGGTCCCTTGCCTGCGTTGCCGGGTTGCAGCTCACATATACGATCAGCGGCGCTGCAATCTGTATCAGCTCTTCCACCAGTTTCTCAGTCATCCCTGCTCTAGGCGGATCCGTTATGATCACATCGGGTTTACCATGCATTGCAAAAAAATCGAGGGTACAAACTGTACTCACATCTCCATGAAAAAATAATGCATGACTGATCTTATTCAGTACTGCATTTTCTCTGGCATCATTGATTGCTTCTTCCACCATCTCAACACCGATCACCTTCGCGGCATCCGGGCTTACAAAAATTCCAATACTCCCGGTCCCGCAGTAAAGGTCATATACGATTTCTCTACCGGATAATTCAGCAAATGAACGGGCCACCCGGTACAGTTTTTCTCCCTGATCCGTGTTGGTTTGAAAAAAAGAAGAAGGGCCGATCTTAAACCGGAAATTTTCGAGCATCTCGATGACATGATCTCTTCCGGCATACACCTGCGGAATAAGACCGATCATACTGTCGTTCATTTTTGTATTGACTGTATAGAGTAATGCGGTGATCTCGGGAAACGTTTCTTTGATATGATCCATCACAAGTGAACGCTGGCGTACATCTTCATATCCAAAAACCAGATTAATCATCAATTCACCGGTTCGACAAAGCCTTACCTGCATCGTCCTTAAAAATCCTGTATGATTTCTGATATCATAAAATGACATCTTGTGTGTAATGGCAAATTCTTTTACTGCAAGCCGTACGGCATTGGTCGGTTCCGCCTGCAGGTGACATTCGCGTATGTCGACCACTTTATCAAAAATACCCTGAGCATGATAACCTGCCACATCCTGCGCAGCATTGATAGTTTGATCATGCACTTCGCTCGAAAGCAGATATCGTTTGTTGCCGAAAGTGTACTCGATCTTGTTTCGGTAACGTCTGGTGATCGCCGCTCCAATAATTGGTTCGATCGCCGGAAGTTCTACCCTGCCAATCCTTTGCAGATTGTCAGTCACCTGCTTTTGTTTATATAGTAGTTGTTTTTCGTATGGCAGCATCTGCCACTGGCATCCGCCGCAGACACCGAAGTGTTCACAAAATGGCAGGACCCTGTCGCTTGAATAGGCATGAAAAAAAACCGGTTTTCCTTCGGCCCAGTCTTTTTTATTTTTTCCAAGGCGCACATCTACTACATCACCGGGAACACTATCATCAATGAAAATCACTTTACCATCTACCCGCGCAAGC
The DNA here is from genome assembly GCA_035526135.1 of Flavitalea sp. GTDB lineage: Bacteria > Bacteroidota > Bacteroidia > Chitinophagales > Chitinophagaceae > Flavitalea. The sequence goes on along the minus strand of DATLDA010000270.1, from coordinate 11,152 downwards.
GACCTTCCTTCGGCTGCATAATCTGTCACCAGTACCTTTTGCAGCGTGATATGTTTTCTTTTTTTACGCAAGGCGCAAAGATAGGCGTGGTGTTGTGAAGAATCGAATGATACCTTAGCATCATTCATGGAAAGTGGAATGAATAAATACAAAGGCGTTGGCTATATGTTGCTTGCTGCGTTTGGATTTTCCATGATGAGTGGTTTTGCCAAAGTGTTGAAAGGATTGTTCACGACGCAGGAACTTGTGTTCTACCGAAACGTCACCGGCCTGTTGGTATTATTGATCAGCATTTATCTTCAACCTCTAAAAAAAGAAGGGGGCCGACCGTGGTTACTTTTGTTCAGGGGTTTGATGGGAACGATTGCACTGTATACGCTTTTATATAACATTCTGCATATTCCATTGGGGACTGCGATGACTTACAATACTACAAACACCCTTTTCATTGCGCTCTTCACACTGTTCCTTCCGAAAGAAAAATTATCACTATTCATCCTGCTCTGTATTGTTACAGGGTTCGCGGGTGTACTGCTCATCTACAGGCCTGATTCCGGGATCGGGTTAAAATATCATTTCATTGGTATTATCTGCGGACTTGCTTCTGCTCTCGCCTATCTTTCGGTCAGTTCATTGAATCGGTATTATGACACACGGATCATTGTGTTGTCATTTTTATTGAGCGGCATCCTGCTTCCCCTTGCGGGTGTTGCTGCTTATGGTTTTGGTGTACCGGCTGATGAATTTTTCAGTGGTCCCATCAGGTTGCCTGAGAAAAGTGAATGGTTGTACATTTCAGGCATGGGATTATTTGCACTCGCAGGTCAATATTTTGTTACCAACGCTTATGGGCACGATAGAGCAGGCATTGTTTCTGCTATTGGTTACAGCAATATCATTTTTGCTTTATTGATTGGGATTTTTCTCGGTGATGCATTCCCGGATACTATTGCTCTTGCAGGGATCTTACTTATCATTATCAGCGGTGTTGCAATTACTGTTGCGCGAAAATGATCAGCTTTTTTTCTGGTTCTCCTTATAATTCTTTTCTGCAGTATTTGCTTTTTCAAAATCAAGGATCACGCCATTGATACAATACCGTAGTCCTGTTGGCGGTGGACCATCATCGAATACGTGACCAAGATGGGCCTTGCAGCGGCCACATTGTACTTCTGTTCTCGTCATTCCGAGCGTATGATCAGGTGTATTGATGATACTTGTTTTGCCGATCGGCTGATAAAAGCTTGGCCAGCCACACCCGCTTTCAAACTTCGTATCACTCACAAAAAGTGCATTCCCACAGGCGGCGCAGTAGTAAGTACCTTTTTCTTTGAAGTTTTCAAACTTACTCGTCCACGGCCTTTCTGTTCCTTTCTGCCTTGCTATATAATAAACGTCCTGAGGCAACACTTTTTTCCATTCTTCTTCTGAAAGATTTACCTGTGAACTATCATTACGTGCATATACAGGGTTCGCAGGTTTTTTAGATGTATCCATATTATTGCTTTTAATTCCGGGAACTGGCTGAGAATAACTGCATTGTTGCAGATTACCTAATAGAAGAATTATTAGAAGATATTTTATCATGCGTTTCATATGTAAATTCAGGCCTGTAAATGTACGAACTGCGGCTGCTTTAAGATTGCCTTCTATGGAGGTGCAGTACTTCATTAACAATTCATTTCGCAACGAATGCCTGAAAGTTTGCCTGCTTTTCAACAGAAACCCGTTACTGTTAAAGGTTTTTCAATATCCATAGTATATATTTACCGACACAAAAAAGTTAACAATGGGTTTGCTTTTAAAGACACCCGTTGCCGTAAAATTGTTCATTCACCAAGCTAATAGCTGATGTTTAACCTGATCTTATTTGGACCTCCCGGAAGTGGAAAAGGAACGCAGTCGGAAAAACTGATTGAAAGATATGGCCTGATTCACCTGTCAACAGGAAATTTGCTAAGAGAAGAGATCACACAGCAAACAAGACTGGGCCTTGAGGCGAAAAGCTTTATGGATAAAGGACAGCTTGTTCCTGATGCAGTAGTGATAGGTATGATCCGCACGGCGCTTGAAACGCATCCGGGTGCGAATGGCTTTTTGTTTGACGGATTTCCCAGAACCGTCGCCCAGGCAGAGGCACTGGATGAAGTGCTTCAGGAAAAAAAGACTTCCATTGCAGCCGTTCTGGCACTTGATGTGAGTCAGGAAGAATTGATGTCGCGCCTTGTGAACCGTGGAAAAACATCCGGGCGAAGTGATGATACGAATGAAGAAGTGATCCGTTCCCGAATCGTTGAATACGAGAATAAAACAGCGGCTGTCGCTGATTATTACAGGGATTTTGGTAAGGTTGTAAAGATCAAAGGCGAAGGATCGATCGATGAGATCTTTCATTCCCTTTGCGCGGAAATCGAAGAAAAAAAACCCGCCTGAAGTTCTTTCCCGTACGCCTTGAATGGCGCATCTTTTTTTATTAACTTCCGAGATCAAGGATCTGAAGCGACATGCAAGACAAGCTGACTTTTCTCAAAAATGATTTTATTTTTCTGTTGAAGCACCTGGCTCCCGATGCAAGAGGCAAGTGGGGCGTCATGAATGGCCAGCAGATGGTCGAACACTTTACTGAATCAGTAAAGATTGCCAATGGAAAGCATCAATTGCCTGTAATGAACGAAGGCGAAAAATTGCAGCAATACAGAACATTTCTCATGAGTGAAGCACCCTTCAAAGAAAATACCAGGAATGCTCTCTTAGGGGAAACACCGGCACCCACAAAACATTCCACTATGCAAAACGCGATAGCGGATCTTCAGGCAGAATTGAATGACTTTTATCTTCTTTTTGAAAAAAATCCTGACAGCACAACAACCAATCCTTTCTTCGGCGACCTCACCTTCGAACAAAATGTCAAGCTGCTGCACAAACACGCACAACATCATCTGAAACAATTCGGATTACTTAAATAACAGTTATCCTTAGCGTATTCAATGAGCAACATCTTGTTTTTGTAAAAGAGAATCTGCTTTTTGCAGGCTGGAAGCAATCTGTCGTTTCACGATCCCTACTTTTATTATTTCATTTTCCAGGTAAATGGCTCTTTTCTCCGATTCATTTGCAAGCGTATCAAGACTGAACTCGTGCATCCATAAGTTCATGGATGTTTCCGCTTGCCGGAGATCTGCAATTGCCTGGCGATAGGCAGATCTATTGATTTGTATGCCGCTGGAATCCAGTATCCGCTCCAGTTTTTTTATTGAGGTACTGATTTTACCCATACGCGCCATCCCTGCATCATGGCCGGCCATTACCTGCTGCATTAGTGAATCTTCTTTATTTTTCGGGATTTCTGAATATCCGTTTTTTCGATCTGTTGAAGAATTACAGGCTGCTGTCAATCCAAGGAACAGAACAAGTACCACTGAAGTTTTCATTACTTAAAGATAGGGCTGTGTTGTATTCCCTATTTGCAATGCGACAGGCAAAATATTTCCTCCTCTTTCTTCGCTAATTTAGCAAGACGAATCAGGCATATGAAAAAACTGGAAAATTATATAACGGGAAAATGGATCACGGGTGATGGTGAAGGACAGGCCCTTTATCATGCAGTCAATGGAGACCTCATCACACATGCAACCACTACCGGAATAGATTTCAAAGCGGCAACTGAATATGCAAGAACAAAAGGGAACCCTGCGCTGCGAAAACTGACTTTTCACGAACGTGGCAGGATGCTGAAAGCATTGGCGTTACATCTGCGCGAACATCTCGAAAAATTTTATCGAATAAGTTTCAATACCGGTGCAACAAGGATGGACAGCTGGATTGATCTGGAAGGTGGCATCGGCAATCTTTTTTCGTATGCGAGCCTGCGAAGAAAGTTTCCTGACGAACCGTTCTGCACGGAGGGGGAACCGATCAGCCTCAGTAAAGGCGGAACCTTCATGGCCCAACATATCCTCGTTCCCAAAGAGGGCGTAGCAGTTCATATCAATGCATTCAATTTCCCGGTATGGGGGATGCTTGAAAAAATTGCTGTCAACCTTATGGCGGGAATTCCTGCCATTGTAAAACCAGCCACGCTGACCTGCTATGTAACTGAAGCTGTGGTAAGAGAAATTGTGAACTCCAGGATATTACCGGATGGTGCACTGCAACTGGTATGCGGAAATGCGGGGGATCTGTTGGATCATCTGACGGCACAGGATACCGTAACTTTTACAGGTTCCGCAACCACAGGCAAAAAACTAAAAGCACACCCCGTAATACAATCGGAAAATGTTCCCTTCACGATGGAAGCCGATTCGCTCAATTGTATTGTATTGGGTGATGATGTTAGTCCGGAAATGCCGGAATGGGAAATATTTATCAAGGAAGTGAGAAAGGAAATGACAGTAAAGGCAGGACAAAAATGTACAGCGATCCGCAGGATCTTTGTTCCGCAAAATAAAATCGAAGATATAGAGAAGGCAATCGGAAAATCGCTCGCGCAAACAACCATCGGGAATCCGGAAAATGAAAAAGTGAGAATGGGTGCATTGGCGGGTAAGGATCAGCGTGATGAAGTGCGAAACCAGGTAAAGAAATTGCTGGCTACTTCCCAGATTATTTATGGTGCGCTCGACAGTGTTCAACTGATCGATGCTGATGCGAATAAAGGGGCATTCATGAGTCCGTTGTTATTAAGAAATGAATCCCCGTTCCGTGATGATGTTGTGCATTCGGTGGAAGCATTCGGACCGGTAAGCACCATCATGCCTTATAAGGATCTTGAAGAAGCTGCCAGCCTTTCACGGAAAGGAAAAGGTTCGCTGGTTTGTTCTATTGTAACATCCAATGATAAGAAAGCGCGTGATTTTGTATTCGGCGCAGCCACACATCATGGCAGGATTCTTATTCTTAATGCGAGTTGTGCTAAAGAAAGTACCGGACATGGATCGCCGTTACCGCAGCTGATTCATGGTGGCCCCGGCCGCGCGGGAGGTGGTGAAGAAATGGGAGGTGTAAGAGGTGTTTATCATTATATGCAACGTGTTGCAGTGCAGGGTTCACCGACGTCTGTAACTTCTGTAACACGTGTTTACCAGCAGGGTGCTGCTTCGCATGAAGAAGACAAACATCCGTTCCGGAAATATTTTGAAGAACTGGAAATCGGAGACACACTTCATACCCACAAACGAACCATCACAGAAGCGGATATTGTCAACTTTGCCAATGTAAGCTGGGATCATTTCTATGCGCATACTGACCATACATCATTGGAAGGAACACCTTTTGAAAAGCCGGTAGCACACGGATATTTTATTCTCAGTGCTGCAGCCGGTCTTTTCGTAGATGCTGCAAAAGGACCAGTGTTATTGAATTACGGGCTTGAAGAATGTCGCTTCACGAAACCAGTTTATGCCGGTTCTACGATCGCAGTCAAATTGACCTGTAAAGAAAAAACGGGGCAGGATAAGAAAGACGAATCGGACATTCCAAAAGGGATTGTCAAGTGGCTCGTTGAGGTAACAGACGAAACCAATGAACCTGTTGCCATTGCCACCATACTAACGATGGTAAGAAAGAAGAATAAATAAGCGGTTATCGTTATATCGCACTGCTTACTTTAAAAAACATTGCCAGTATGACTTCAAGTAATGATTCCGGAGGTTCAGTTAAAAGTGTAGTGCACCATGGCATTCGTTCGATTGAATTCTTTCACCCGCAAAGCAATTCATTACCGGGCAGTATGCTACGCGAAATTGCCCGTCAATTTCATATTGCTGCAGAGGACCCTGAAACTTTTGTCATTGTTTTGCGATCAGGAGGTGATTCCACTTTTTGCTCCGGCGCTTCATTCGATGAACTCGCATCTATCACAAATGAACAGGAAGGAATCAGGTTCTTCAGTGGGTTTGCACAAGTGATCAATGCCATGCGCATTTGTCCACAACTCGTGATTGCACGTATACACGGCAAGTGCGTAGGTGGCGGCGTGGGATTGGCAGCCGCAGCCGACTATGCCATTGCTGTTGAAGGTGCTGATATTAAACTGAGTGAACTGGCCGTCGGCATCGGACCTTTTGTGGTCGGACCCGCAGTGGAAAGAAAAATAGGCAATGCATCGTTCAGTCAACTGGCAATCGATGCCATGCGGTGGAGAAATGCCGAATGGGCAAAAAGAAAAGGACTGTATGCAGAACTTCATCCAACAATGGATGATATGGAAGAAGGTATCAAAAGATTATCGGAATCCCTTGCACATTCTAATCCGGCAGCGATGCGGGAAATGAAGAAAATATTCTGGAAAGGAACAGAACATTGGGAACAGATGCTGACAGAACGTGCAGCAATAAGCGGCCGGTTAATTCTCAGTGACTTCAGTAGAAAAGCTTTGCAACGATTCAAAAAATAAAGAAATATTTTTTTGGATATGCTTGTCAGATATTCAATCCGCCACACGTACTGATCACCTGTCCCGTAATGTACGAGCTCATATCACACGCAAGGAACAAGGTGGTATTTGCAACTTCTTCTGCGGTGCCGAATCTGCCTAAAGGGATCTTCTCCATAAAAGTTTTCGCCGCATCGCCATCTTTCAAATAATGCGTCATATCGGTTTCAATGAATCCCGGAGCGATCGCATTGCATCGGATGTTACGACTTCCCAGTTCGTGCGCCATTGATTTCGTAAACCCGATGATTCCCGCCTTGCTTGCCGCATAGCTACTCTGTCCTGCATTTCCCCGGATACCAATGATCGAGCTCATATTGATGATTGATCCTTTGCGTGCTTTCATCATAGGGCGGATCACCTGTTTTGTCATATTGAAAACACTTTTCAGGTTAATATTCATTACATCGTCCCATTGATCAGGCGTCATGCGAAGGAGGAGATTGTCTTTTGAAATACCGGCATTGTTGACACACACATCGATCGCACCAAACTCTTTTATCACATCGTTTACAAAAGATTCGCATTCCTGAAAGTTGCCGGCATTGCTTTTCCAGCCTTTTGCTTTCACCCCTGAAGCCTGGAGCCTTTGTTCGAGTGCCCTTGCTTTTTCTTCGCTGCTTACAAATGTGAATGCGATCGTTGCACCTTGTTCCGCCAACTTGACGGCAATCGCTTCACCAATACCGCGGGAGCCACCGGTTATAATAGCTACTTTATTTTCGAGAAGTTTCATATTTGTGATTTAGAATACACGACCATCGACCATGAATATAGTGTTACTAGCCCTCTACATCGTACACCGTACATCGTACATCATTAGCCACTCTATCGTCTATGGTCGGTCGTCGGTGGTCCATCGTCTTACTTTTCACTATTGAACCTAATAATTTCCTCGAGATAATTTCTTTCATTACTCAGTCGTGGCACCTTATGCTGACCTCCGAGTTTTCCTTTGCTTTTGAGCCATGCCGCGAATGTTCCTTTTTTCAGAACATTCATGACGGGCATGCGCAGGGCAATATCCTTGTACCGTTTTGCTTCGTAATCGCTATTTACAAGTTTTAATGCATTGTCTAACTCGTTTGTGAAATTTCCCATATCTGCAGGAGCTTTTTCAAATTCAATCAGCCATTCATGCGCACCATTGCTTTGTTCGCCGAAATAAACAGGGGCAGCAGTATAATCAGTTACGACTGCATCTGTTTTGCCGGAAGCGATCGCAATCGCCTTATCTGTATTATCAACAATCAGTTCTTCACCAAATGCATTGATATAATGTTTCAACCGGCCGCGTACTTTCACCCGGAATGGATTCAGCGAAGTGAATGTGATCGTATCACCTACCTGGTAGCGCCAGAGCCCGCCATTTGTACTGATGATGAGTGCATAATTTTTTCCCATTTCAACTTCTGACAAACCCATGGTTTGTGGCCTGTCCTTTCCTTGTTCTTCAACCGGCATAAATTCCATGAACACACCATGGTCAACAAACAACAACATCCCTTCCTGTCCCGGCATGTCCTGTGCAGCAAAAAAACCTTCGCTTGCATTATAGGTTTCCAGATAATTAATTTCTTTTCCGATGAGTTTCTTCATCTGCTCCCGGTAAGGAACAAACGAAACACCTCCGTGCATGTATAATTCAAGGGAAGGCCATACTTCCGATATGCTTGATTTCCCCGTCATTTCCAGGATCCTCCTGAACAATACCATTGTCCATGTGGGGACACCAGAAATAGAAGTGACATTTTCATGAATGGTGTTGACAGCCAGTTTCTCGATCTTTTCCTCCCATTCATCCATCAGTGCCACACTCAGATCGGGTGTGCGAAGCCATCCTCCCCAGAATGGTGTGTTCTGTAGAAGCACGGCACTCAGATCACCGTAATGCACTTCATCATTTACCTGATGGATTGTATGACTGCCTCCGATTACTAACCCTTTTCCCGTGAGCAGATCCGAATCCGGATTGAAATTGTAATATAAAGTGAGGATATCCTTGGCAGCTTTATAATGACAATCCTGAAGGCTCTCTTCGCTTACCGGAATGAATTTGCTTTTCTCGCTTGTAGTTCCACTGCTTTTTGCATACCAGGCGATTGGCGTATTCCATAAAACATTCTCTTCTCCACCCATCTGCCGCTGGATGTAAGGTTTCATGGTTTCATAATCATGAATGGGAACAGATTTCTTAAAATCATTTACACTGAATAATTTGGAGAAATTATATTTTCTGCCGAATTCAGTATACTGGGCAGATGTGACAAGATCCTGCAACACCTCCCGCTGGGCATCTTCAGGATGTGTTTTCCAGGCATCAATCCGCCACAGTCGCATGCGTGCAAGTTGTGATATGGCAGGAGATAACAATTTCATGGGGCAGCAAAATAAAGAAATTGCTGCAATGCGGCAGATTGATTACAGTTGCCTGTCGGAGATGTCATTTGTTTTGCCTGCAGCCTCTTCATGCAAATAGTCTTTTCGCTTCAATTCAAAATTTCTGCCAAGGTACAGGCGACGCACGTGCTCATCCTCTGCAAGCTCCTCTGCTGTTCCATGTCTGAAGATTTTTCCTTCAATCAGAAGGTAGGCGCGATCGCAGATTGAAAGTGTTTCGTTTACATTATGATCGGTGATCAGGATGCCAATATTTCTGTACTTTAATCGCGCAACAACAGCCTGTATATCCTCCACTGCAATAGGGTCAACACCGGCAAAGGGTTCATCCAATAAGATGAATTTGGGGTCAACCGCCAATGCACGGGCTATCTCGGTACGCCTTCTTTCGCCACCACTTAAAGAATCGCCATTATTTTTCCTGACATGGTGCAGACGGAATTCATCCAGCAATTCTTCCAGTTTTCTCTTTTGTTCACCCCGGCTGAGATTTGTCATTTCAAGGATCGCTTTGATATTATCTTCCACGCTGAGTTTCCTGAATACTGAAGCTTCCTGTGGCAAATATCCAATTCCCTGTTTTGCACGACGGAACATAGGTAATCGCGTAATATCATTGTTATCCAGGTGAACGGTTCCCTCATCCGGTCGTATCAAACCAACGACCATATAAAATGTAGTTGTTTTCCCGGCTCCATTAGGACCAAGCAACCCTACAATCTCTCCCTGTTTCACATTGATGGAAACATGATTGACGACCGTTCGGTTTCTGTATCTTTTTACCAGCTCTTTAGTAATGATTTCACTCAATGCAACATGTTTGAACAAAAGTACCGGATAATGTGCCACGACGTATGTTGGCTACACTCAATTTAACAGCAGTTTGCTATACAGAATTCGTTAACTATGTTTGCACCCTATTTGAACTATGAAAGTTATTGACCACATTAATGATGCGAAGCATACGTTGATCTCTTTTGAAATTCTCCCGCCACTGAAAGGAAAAACAATGAATTCGATCTACGAGCACCTCGATCCGCTCATGGAATTCAAGCCGTCATTCATCAATGTTACCTATCACCGCAGCGAACATGTTTTCAAGAAAAAAGCAGATGGAACTTTCGAAAAGGTGGAAGTGAGAAAAAGACCGGGAACGGTTGGTATTTGTGCAGCAATCATGAACCATTACCAGGTCGATGCAGTCCCACACCTTATCTGCGGCGGGTTCAATAAGAGAGAAACTGAAGATGCTCTCATCGACCTCAATTTTATCGGGGTAGACAATGTGCTTGTACTGCGTGGTGATGCAGCAAAAAACGAAACCGTATTTGAACCGGAACCTGACGGACATCGTTATGCGATCGATCTGATGAAACAGGTAGTCAACCTGAATAATGGAATATATCTGGAAGAAGATATCCGGGATGGATTTCGAACCCGTTTTTCTATTGGCGTCGCCGGGTATCCCGAAAAACATTTCGAAGCTCCAAATATGGATTCAGACCTTACTCACCTTAAAGCAAAAGTGGATGCGGGGGCTGAATATATTGTCACACAAATGTTCTTCGACAATAAAAAATATTTTGAATTTGTAAAAAAATGCAGAGAGAAAGGCATTGACGTTCCCATCATTCCCGGACTCAAGCCACTGACAAGTAAAAAACAACTTTCAGTGATCCCGCGCACATTTTATGTTGACATTCCGAATGACCTGAGTGTGGAGGTAATGAAATGCAAAACAGATGTCGATGTAGAACAGGTAGGAACTGAATGGCTACTGCACCAGTCAAAAGAATTAAAAAAATCCGGTGTTCCTGTTCTTCATTATTATACACTCGGAAAAGCTAAAGTGATCTGGAATGTTGTGAAAGAGCTTGTTTAGGGCTGTGAGGTGTGAGCTGTGGAGTATGAGCTGTGAGCTATGAGCTGTGGAGTATGAGCTGTGGAGTATGAGCTGTGAGCTGTGAGCGATTAGACTTAAAAATTAATTTGTGTAAGTTTTCTTGACTACTATTGATTTTTGCTCTTCTTAAAACTTCATACCCCATACCTCATACCCCATACCTCAAAGCTTATAGCATTCATTCCACCAGACTTTTAAAAACCGTTTCATTCACTTTTACCGGGTATTTCTTCTTTAACTGCACGATCCAGTTTTCTTCCAGGTAATTTTGATAATCATTCATAACGAAACCCCGTGCTTCATCAAAACTTCGTTTTTGCCGGTCTGGATACATGTGTACGATATAAGCAAATGTCAGACTGTTATCTGTTTCATTTTTTACCGGCGCGGTAACTAATCCCTCTGAAAACAGGGTT
>DATLDA010000267.1:0-18342 GCA_035526135.1 Flavitalea sp. | reverse complement strand
TGCATATCCCGGTCCGGCTTTAATAACATAGCCCTGCTGAACTTTTTCCTTTTCCTGAACGCCAGGAGGCAGGTATAATCCGCTTTCTGTTCTTTCATGGGGACGTGCCGGTCGAATGAGTAAACGATCGCCGATTACAATCAGTTTCTTGAATTTCTTTTCACTGGTTATTCGCATATATTATTGAACGTGCAAATGTAGAATAAACATTCAGCCAAAATGATAGTCTAAATTTTGTATAGACCACACATGGCTTATTAACAAAATATTAGGCAACACGATCGAATAACTGTGAAATGAGTTAATTTTAAATCCCGTATGTTTATTTGCATGAACTAAAAATTTACTAAAAATGGACGGAAAGAAAGCAAAAATACTGTTGTGCGAAGATGATACGAATCTTGGAATGGTATTGAAGAATTATCTGGAATTGAATGATTATGAAGTTACCCTTGAAAGAGATGGCCGGCTTGGATTGGCTGCTTTCCAGCGGGAAAAATATGATCTCTGCCTGCTTGATATTATGATGCCGAACATGGATGGGTTCACACTTGCAGAAGAGATCCGCGACGTCGATCCAGACATCCCTTTATTTTTTCTCAGTGCAAAAACCATGAAGGAAGATATTATCCAGGGATATAAACTCGGAGCTGACGATTATATTACCAAGCCTTTCGATAGCGAAGTGCTTCTATTAAAAATAAAAGCAATCCTGAAACGAAATGAGGAAGGTTCGAGGGAACAGGAGAACCGTGAATATGATTTGGGATCTTACCACTTCAATCCGAAACTGCGTGAATTGAGTCATAAAGGACATATGCAAACGCTTTCTCCAAAAGAAAATGAATTGCTGAAATTATTATCGGAACATTTGAATGATTTGTTACCACGTGAACATGCCCTGAAAAAAATCTGGGGCAGCGACACTTACTTCAATGGAAGAAGCATGGATGTATACATTGCTAAATTGCGGAAATACCTGAAAGACGATTCGAATATCGAGATCGTAAATATTCACGGGAATGGTTTCCGGCTGGTATCACCTACACCGGCTACATCCTGACAAACGTGAATATTAGAAGATATTGTTCAGAGTCCCTGATCAAATAAACCACCGGTTCGGCCGGTGATTTTTTTTCCAAGATGTGTAAACGCTTTTTCAGTTACCTCTCTTCCGCGAGGTGTTCTTTTCAGAAAACCTTCCTGGATCAAAAAAGGTTCATATACTTCTTCCAGAGTTCCCGACTCTTCACCCACTGCTGTAGCGATTGTTGTGATTCCCACAGGTCCGCCTTTGAATTTTTCAATGATCGTAAGAAGGATTTTATTATCCATTTCATCAAGGCCATGCTCATCAACATGCAATGCGCGCAAAGCATGCTGGGTTATTGCCAGATCAATGATACCATTATGCAATACCTGAGCAAAATCGCGTACCCTCCGCAAAAGTCCGTTCGCGATACGTGGAGTACCCCTGCTGCGTCGTGATATTTCATTGGCAGCATCTGAAGTAATTTTTGTTCCAAGAATATTCGCAGACCGTAATACAATCTGGTATAATGTATCGGAAGTATAATACTCCAGTCTCGATTTTATGGCAAACCGTGATAACAAGGGGGCCGTCAGCAATCCACTGCGCGTGGTGGCCCCAATCAGTGTAAAAGGATTCAGGTTCAGCTGTATGCTGCGTGCATTCGGACCCGTATCAATCATGATATCAATCCGGTAATCTTCCATGGCCGCATACAAATATTCTTCCACCACTGTACTGAGCCGATGGATTTCATCGATGAACAATACATCATGCGGTTCCAGGTTTGTGAGGAGACCGGCAAGGTCTGCCGCCTTTTCAATCACAGGTCCGGATGTTTCTTTAATATTTACACCAAGTTCATTGGCAACAATTCTCGACAAGGTGGTTTTACCTAATCCCGGAGGACCATGAAAAAGGATGTGATCCAGCGCTTCGTTTCGCAGTTTGGCTGCTTTAATGAATATGCTGAGGTTTTCAATGATCTGTGCCTGCCCGGAGAAATCACTCATCGCAGCAGGGCGGATATTATTTTCAAATTCCTTATCTACAGTAGTCAGTAATTCTTTTTCCGTTTGCAGGTTCAGATTGGACATGAGTAAAAGTAAGAAAAATCCTTTGGGGTATGGGCTTTGAGGTATGGGGTATGTGGTATGAGGTAATTTTTTTTATGCGGTTTGTTTTAAAAATATTTCATTGATACGAAAAAATAAAAACAGTAACTTCTCATGAAGTGAAAAATAAATTAAGGAATTTTCTGATTTCCGAAAGCACGAACACTATACCCCATACCTCATACCTGAAACATGTATACAAAACAATTAAAAATCGGCATCCTTGGCTCAGGCACTGTAGCACAGGTTTTAGCAAAAGGTTTCATTACGGAGGGACATCCGGTCATGATGGGTACCCGGATACCCGTGAAAAAAGATGTGGTCGACTGGCAGAAAACGTTACCCACTGTACAGGTAGGAAGTTTTTCCGAGGCGGCTCAATATGCTGATATTATTATACTTGCAGCTAAAGGGGCCGCAATCCTCGACGTACTAAAACTTGCCGGTCCGGAACAATTTACCGGCAAAGTGGTGATTGACGTCACAAACCCGATCTCTGCTGATCCTCCCATCAATGGGGTGTTGAAATTTTTCACACGGTCGGATGAATCACTGATGGAGCAGATTCAGGCTGTGATTCCCGGCGCTTATGTAGTGAAAGCATTCAATAGCATTGGAAGTGCCTTCATGTATAAGCCTGCTTTCGGAAGTGAAAAACCTACGATGTTTATTTGTGGCGATAATGAAGAAGCAAAAAAAACAGTCACCGGCATTTTATATGTTTTTGGCTGGGAAGCTGAAGATATGGGGAGCTCCGTTTCTGCACGACCCATCGAACAATTGTGTATCCTCTGGTGTCTCCCCGGATTCCTGAGTAACCAATGGACGCATGCTTTCAAATTATTAAAAAGATAAACAGGTCTTCTACATTATGACCTTCGAACAGTTCCGTTTGTCTCTGACAAACCGCATTCCACCGAAATTTGATTCACCCCATTTGCTTGCTATGTGGTATGATGCACAAAAAGAATGGAATGCTGCACACCAGGCCATTCAGGACGTTAGTGATGCCCGGGCAGCACAAATACATGCGTATCTGCACAGAAAAGAAGGCGATACTTTCAATGCTTCGTATTGGTATCGCAAAGCGGGAACGACAATGCCGGAAGTTGGACTTGATCAGGAATGGGAACAGCTCGTAAGGCTGTTTTGCGATTAACTACTTGCCACTTGTTATTACGATTTCAGGAGATACTTATTCATACCGAGGATCAGATCAGGATCCGGGCAATTAGTGAGATAATAATTTTTTTCTGAATTACGACATACACCGGGGTAATCACCCTTTTGCATTTGCATATCAAAAATAATCTGGAAGTGCAGATGTGGCGGCCATTGTCCATTTTCCGCAGGTAATCCGAAATGTGCGAGTTTGTGACCGATCGCAATGTAGTCTCCTTCTTTTAGTTTTTCAATGTCCTTCATAGACAGGTGACCATATAAAGTATGGAACGCGAGGCCTTCCAGTTGATGCAAAAGAATAATTGTTGCACCATAATCACCAACGCGATTATTAAAAGCAAAGCTATGTACAACGCCACCCAGTGGGGCATACACTTCTGTACCGGCCTTCCCCCATATATCAACTCCCAGGTGTAACCGCCGGGGTTCAGCAAATTGGAAATTATCGTTTGTGCCAGCATTGAACAAAGTACTCCGGCTGTACATTCCGCGCAGTTCATTATATCCGCCTATCAGGAACACAGCATTCGCTTTTTTCTGTAACTGTTCAATATAATTTGTGAATTTATCGAGGTCGGTATAAATAGCTTCGGAAACTTCACTGTTTTCTGTTGTTAAATCGATACGACCGATCAATTCGGTTCCGGGATCAAAAGCAACAACAGGATGAAATTGTGGTTGATGCTGCCGGCTTAAAAGGTAAAATCTTTCTGTTTGAAAACTCATGAAACTTCTTACTTGAATTATACTATACAAACTGAAACAGATGCCAGATAAATGTACATGTAAAAGGCTTGCATGCAGACATTCCGCATCAACGACTTTCTGATAGCCTACTGCCATTCATAAAAAAGTTTACATTCATTGTCCCCAAATGCTATCTTCCCTTCTTAAAATTTAAAGTTTTTTCATATGATAAAAAACCTACTCACATTATGTTTTATACTTTTTGCAATCTGTACAGGGTATGCACAAAACACACCGTTGTGGATCAGGTATCCTGCAATTTCACCAGATGGTAAAACAATTGTTTTCAGTTATAAAGGAGATCTCTATAAAGTGCCTGCATCGGGCGGCGATGCAGTTCCGCTAACTCTACATGAAGCACATGATTTCATGCCGGTGTGGAGCCGGGATGGAAAATGGCTCGCGTTTGCGAGCGACAGGTATGGCAATTTTGATGTTTACGTGATGCCTTCATCAGGAGGCGAAGCGAAACGCCTCACTTATCATTCAGCCAACGATGTGCCCTATGATTTTACCCCTGATGGAAAAAGTGTTCTGTTCGGCACAAACAGAAATGATATCTACACGAGCGCAAGGTTTCCCCAACGCGCACTCTTTGTGAAACTATATAAAGTTCCCGTTGAAGGCGGAAGATCGGTCATGTACCTGTCTGCAGGTTCAGAGTTTGCACGGTTCAACGATAAAGGTGATAAACTTATATTTCAGGACAGAAAGGGATATGAAGATGCATGGAGAAAAAGACATACATCTGCGGTCACACGCGATATCTGGGTCTATGATACAAAGAAAGAAGAATACACCCAGGTGTCTTCTTTTGAAGGTGAAGACCGAGAACCCGTATGGGCAAGTGGCGATAATGGTTTTTATTATCTGAGTGAAAAAAATGGAAGTCAGAATATCTATAAAAGTACCGGCTCGGATGCAGTTCAGATCACAAAAATGAAAGATCACCCCATCCGTCATCTGACCAGGTCGTCAGATAATAAACTTTGCTTTACTTATGACGGTGAAGTATATACGATGAAGGAAGGCGGAACCCCGGAAAAAGTTACCATACACGTAAATACAGATGCACGTACCAACCAGGAAAAAATTCTGCCCATCAATACAGGTGTTACACAAACCTCTCTTTCCCCAAATGGAAAAGAAATTGCATTCATTGTCCGCGGTGAAGTTTTTGTGACTGCGGTAGAAGGAGGATTAACAAAAAGAATTACGAATACTCCACAGCAGGAACGCACCGTGGAATTCAGTTCGGATGGCCGCTCATTATATTATGCGAGCGAAAGAGGTAACAGCTGGGATATTTACCGGGCATTTATCGAAAGAAAGGAAGAGCCATATTTCTATGCATCCACTGTTGTGCGGGAGGAAGCTCTCATTGCAACAGAGGCTGATGAATTCCAACCAGAGCTATCCCCTGATGGCAAAGAACTCGCTTACCTGGAAGAAAGAAATGTGATTAAAGTCTTCAATCTCGCAGGAAAAAAATCCAGGACAATTGTTCCTAAAGGTGTAAACTATTCCTATGCAGATGGTGATCAGTATTACCAATGGTCACCGGATGGAAAGTGGATTACTTTTTCTTCCAACGAAGGTCGGTGGGGTTCTTCTGAAGTGGCATTGATGAAAGCAGACGGATCCGGTGAACGGCGCAATCTTACAGAGAGCGGATTTTTTGATGGAGGTGCCAAGTGGGCCTTTGGAGGCAAAGCTTTGCTCTGGCTTACAGATCGTGACGGCAAGAAACCGCTCGCGTTCCAGGGAGCACGGGAACTCGATGTATATGCGATGTTCTTCGATCAGGAGGCGTATGATAAATTTAAATTAACAAAAGATGAATTTGCGCTCGCAAAAGAGCGGGAGGATAAAGAAAAAACAGAAGCGAAGAAAGATACATCGGTTAAAATTGCCCCACCGGCTAAGGGCTGGGAGCCTTATTTTGAGGGGTTGGAAAACAGAAAACTTAGACTGACAATCAATTCAGGCAATATTTCAGATTACACACTCAGTAGTGATGGAGAAAAGTTATTCTTTCTGGCAAGAATGGAAAAAGGATATGATCTGTGGATGACGAACCCGCGCACAAAAGAAACAAAACTTGTAGCGAAACTCGATGGAGGACCTGCAGGAATGGATGTAGCAAAAGATGGAAAAAATCTATTTGTCGTAAGCGATGGAAGAATTGTAAAAGTTGATGCCGAAAGTGGAAGAATAACTCCCGTTACTGTAAATGGCGAAATGGTATTACAATCTTCCGGTGAAAGAGCTTACATTTTTGATCATGCATGGAGGCAGGTCACAAAAAAATTCTATGATCCGAAAATTCATGGACTGGATTGGAAAATGTACCACGATTCTTATGCGAAATTTTTACCACACATCAACAACAATTATGATTTCCAGGAACTACTAAGCGAACTGCTCGGTGAATTGAATGCATCGCATACCGGAGGACGATTTGCGCCTCCACAGGTTAATACGGATGCGACAGCAAGTCTGGGGTTGCTTTATGATGAAACCTACAACGGATCCGGAGTAAAAATAATGGAGGTCCTCACCGGAGGTCCATTCACGAATGCAACGACTAAAATCAAAAAAGGTGTAATAATAGAAAAAATTGATGGGGAGCAGGTGAGCGAATCAATCGACTGGAACAGATTATTGAACAGAAAGGCAGCAAAAAATGTATTGCTTAGCCTGTATGATCCGGAAACGAAACAACGTTGGGACGAGTCAACAAAACCAATAACCCAAGGTGAAGAAAATGGTTTGATGTACGACAGATGGGTCAGGATGAACAGAAGAAAAGTAGAAGAATTATCAGGAGGCAAAGTAGGTTACGTGCATGTTCAGGGAATGAATGATGGTAGTTATCGTACCGTATATGAAGATGTGCTCGGGAAGTCTGCTAACAAAGAAGCATTGATTGTGGATACACGGTTTAATGGCGGTGGCTGGTTACATGATGACCTGGTTACTTTTTTAAGTGGCAAAAAATATCTTGACTTTTCACCACAAGGCATCACGCCGACAAACGGTGAACCGAGAAATAAATGGGCGGCCCCATCAACTGTTCTTATGAGTGAAAGCAATTACTCAGATGCATTCCTGTTTCCATACGCTTATAAAAGCCTGAACATTGGAAAGCTGATTGGAATGCCCGTTCCAGGTACCGGTACGGCTGTCTGGTGGGAAACACAAATTGATCCAACACTTGTGTTTGGAATTCCTATGGTAGCGACGATTGGAAAGGAAAACAGGCCGACAGAAAACCTGCAACTGGAACCGGATATCAGGGTGCCAAATGATTTCAAATCGATTTTGTCGGGGAAGGATCCACAACTTGAAAGAGCAGTGAAGGAAATGTTGGAAGAGATCAAAAAAAACCGGGAGAACAAAAAAGGATTTTAATATTTACTCTCATTATACTCTGAACAAAACAAAAACCCTGCTTATCCAGCAGGGTTAATTGTTTAATGTCTTAGTCTTCTTGTGATTGAAGGGAGAAGGTTAATTTTTGAACTGGTAAAATATTCCAGCCTGGATGACCCTGTTCTTCACATGGAAATTTCCGCCAGCTCCAACGTTATCGCTGTTAGAAATATCAGTAAGTCCATACACATAACGTGCGTCGAAACCAAGTCCGGAATTTGTAAGATAGCTCAGGCCACCAACTAAGCTTACATCAGTCGTCTTGTAAAAATCTTTTGTGTCTGATTCAGTCCCGTTTGCTTTTTGTTTTGCTTTGAGGAGAAAGCCAATTTGAGGACCTGCTTCGATCCGAAATCCGGTTCCCGCCATAAATTGGAACAATACAGGCACTGTCAGATAAGAATTGTAGTCTTCGTACTTTACAGCTGCAATTTGTCGTGATCCACCAGTCTTTGAAAACACGAGTTCCGGTTGAATTGCAAATTTATCGGCAACATGTACATGAGCGAGCAAGCCGGCATGCCAAAGTGTTTTCCAATCGCTGTCCTCATCTTTGATTTCAAAACGTGCGTTGTTCACTCCGCCTTTAATACCGAAACTGCTTTTGATTTTTGATTGTGCATTCAGAGACAAGGTTGCGGCCACCAATATTGCGGCCCCTAATACTTTTTTCATACTTAGTTAATTTATTAAAGAATATTGTCCACCACTCACCCATTGCAATTGTCATACCGTCCCCCATCAGGAGTAGGTTAATTACCTCATTCACAAATATTTAACAGATTAGTTAAGGGATTCCGGGTTCTGTCGTTTTGAGCCTCCGAATAGAAAACCGATCATACGGTTTAATTTCTCACCAGGATGTAACTGAACATAATGAACGATGGTATTAAGCGCGATCACTGCCTGTTCACGAGTAATTCCGGTTGATGCCATTAAAAAATCAACCATATCAAGAATAGAAGTCTTTGTGATTTCCTTTGTCCTTTTCACTTTCGCAATTTTCATTACTTATGATGAAAAACATGCCAATCCAATAAATGATTGGTTTGGCGCGATTCAATTGCGTATTGTTGATGTTATGCGAAGTCTTTGTTGATTTTTTTCACCAAGAGGCAGTCTTATACACAAAGTCAGGAATCATCCTAATTCCTAGTATCAGTAGGCGGCTCGTTCTTTTACCATCAAATTCATTAGTAATTATACCATCAAACTACCACGTTGATCATTTTATTCCTTACGTATATAATCTTCTTCGGCGATTTCCCATCAAGCCATTTAGCAATGATTTCATTCGAATGGATCAGCTTCTCAACCTGTTCCTGGGTGGCATCGAGACGAATATCAAGTTGAGTTCTGACTTTGCCGTTTACTGACACCGGATAGTTTTTCGAAGATTCTATCAGGTATTGATCTTTCAGGTCGGGAAATGTGGCGTTTAATACGGTTGTAGAATTGCCAAGTATGTGAAACAATTCTTCACTTATATGTGGTGCATAGGGCGTGAGCATAATCACCAGGGGTTCCAGAATTGGTTTTTTAAAACATTTCAAATCGTGTAATTCATTCACACAAACCATAAACGCACTCACAGCTGTATTGAAAGAAAACCGTTCTGTATCTTCTTCAATCTTCTTTATTGTTTTGTGTAATATTTTCCATTCGGCATCTGTTGGTTGTTCTTCTGTCCATACTTTGCCCTTTATATCATCAAAGAAGAGGCGCCAGAATTTTTTCAGGAAGCGGTGTACTCCTTCAATGCCTTTTGTATCCCATGGTTTGTCCTGCTCTACCGGCCCGAGAAACATTTCGTACATCCGGAAAGTATCTGCTCCGTATTTCAATACAATATCATCCGGGTTAACAACATTGAAATAGCGTTTGCTCATTTTTTCCAACCGGCTTCCGCAGTAATATTTTCCATTTTCAAGAATAAAAGTAGCATCGTCATATTCCGGTTTTAGTTTTTTGAATTCGGATATATCGAGTTCTATTCCATCAACAATAGAAACGTCAACGTGAATTTCATCTGTATGGTGTATATCTTTCAGGCCCGCGGAAACAAATTCGTTGGTTCCATGAACACGGTAAACTAACCGTGAATCGCCGCCTATTTTCCCCTGATTTACTAATTTTTTATATGGTTCATCGAATGATACAAATCCTAAATCAAATAAAACTTTGGTCCACATCCTGCTATATAAAAGATGACCGACTGCATGTTCGGTCCCGCCGATATAGAGGTCCACCTGGTTCCAGTAATCTGATATATTCCGGTCACAAAATACTTCTTTATTATGCGGATCCATATACCGGAAAAAATACCATGAAGAGCCCGCATATCCCGGCATTGTATTCACTTCACGTATTCCTTCCTGATATCTTTTCCATTCATCAAGATTAGCGAGTGGCCCTTCACCGCCTGGTCCGGGTTTTAAATCATCGAGGTATGGCAGTTCAACTGGTAATTCATTTACCGGAAGTGCATGGGCAATGCCCTCTTTCCATACAATCGGGAACGGCTCGCCCCAATAACGTTGACGGCTAAACGCCGCATCGCGCATCTTATAGTTGACTTTGCGTTTACCCATGCCACGCTTTTCCAGTTCATTATTCACTACGGGGATAGCATCTTTCATAATCATACCATTCAGAAAATCACTGTTTTCTAACACCGCATCTTTTGTAGGATTCGCCGTTTCTCCCGTATAATATCTGCCAATAATATTGGTAATAGAAATATTGAAGTGCATAGCAAATTTGTGATCACGTTCATCGCCACAGGGTACCCCCATGATCGCTCCCGTGCCATAGCCCGCCAGAACATATTCACTGATCCAGATCGGAATTTTTCTTTTGTCGAAAGGATTGATAGCATATGCTCCGGTAAAACAACCGGAAATCTTTTTTTCGGCCATCCTTTCCCGTTCGCTCCTGCTTTTTACATAGGCAATATAAGTTTCAACTGATTTTTTTTCGGAATTGGTAGTAATGGATTCGATAAGTTCATGTTCAGGAGCTACCACCATAAAATCAACGCCAAAAATTGTATCAGGTCTCGTGGTATATACTTTTAATTCACTATTGAGCATATCGTTACTCACCACCTCAAATGTGATTTCTGCCCCTTCACTTTTACCGATCCAATTGCTTTGCATTTCTTTCATCGCATCACTGAAATCTACTTTATTCAAACCGTCTAACAGTCTGTCCGCATATTCAGTGATCCTCAGATACCACTGCCGTAATTTCTTTTTTACAACCGGAAATCCACCGCGTTCACTTACGCCATTGATCACTTCATCATTGGCAAGAACGGTTCCTAATGCCTCACACCAGTTGACTTCACCATATCCGCAATACGCGAGCCTGTACAACATGAGAATTTCCTGTTGCCTTCGATCATCAAAAGATTTCCAATCGGCTTCTGAAAAATGTATTGATCCATCACCAGGACAAGGACACTCCCGATTACCATTTCTTTGAAAAATCAGCTGCAGCTTTTTTATTGGTTCGGCTTTATTCTTCTTATGGTCATACCAACTGTCAAATAACTGAAGAAAGATCCATTGCGTCCATTTGTAGAATGATGGTTCACAAGTACGCACTTCCCTGCTCCAGTCATAACAAAAACCGATATTGTCTAACTGGCTGCGGAAATTTTCAATATTTTGTTCCGTTGATGATGCAGGATGTATTCCGTGATCTATCGCATATTGCTCAGCCGGTAAACCAAATGCATCATAGCCCATAGGATGGAGCACATTGAATCCTTTTAGTCTTTTGTACCGGGCGTAGATATCGCTGGCGATATACCCAAGCGGATGACCCACATGCAAACCCGCACCACTCGGATAAGGAAACATATCCAGTACATAATATTTTGGCCGGGAGAAATCATTTTCTACCTTATAGACCTGGTTCTTCTTCCAGTCTTCCTGCCATTTTTTTTCAATTAAACTGAAATTGTATTCCATCTTCGATCCGTCGGACATTGATTTATGATCCCCAAATCTTAATCATCATTTCTTTCCCAGACAGTACCTAATAGTTGAGGAAACGTTAAAAAGCTGTCTTGTGTAAAATGATAGTAATCTTGCAAACGTTAGTAGGATCGCAAAAATAATGAAATCAGTGATAAGTAGTGAGGGCTCAAGCGCATTTGATTCTCACCAAGTATCGACTCGAATAATTATTTTTGTCGTTCGCAGGTTTACTCAAAACAAAATGCATGGCTCAATTTGGAAAATCTTCAGCAAAACGTTCGAAACCTTCCTATTTCATGGCGATCCTTGGTGTAACGATCGTATTGTTCTTTGTAGGCATTTTCGGCTGGTTACTATTAAATGCGAGCCGGTATATTGACCAGTTGAAAGAAAATGTACAGATTCAGGTTTATCTCCGCAACAATGTACCCCAGCCGGATATTGATTCGTTGAAAGATTATATTTCCAGAAAGCCTTATACTAAATCTGTCGAATACATAGATAAAGAAACAGCAAAACAACGCTGGCTTGAAAAGGGCGAAGCGGATTTCGCGCCCTTGCTGGATGAAAATCCGTTGCCTGTTTCAATAGATTTCAATACGAAAAGTAATTATGTTCAAAAGGATAGTCTTGCTGCGATCAAAGCGGATCTTGAACAAAATTCTATGGTGGTTCAATCAGTCAATTATCCTGCTTCCCTGGTTGAAAAAATGGGTCCTACCATGCGGCTTATCCTGATAGGCCTTGTAGTGTTAGCTGTTGTTTTTTCATTACTATCGATCGTGCTCATTGATAATACCATCAGACTCGCGATGTACAGTAACCGCTTCCTGATAAAAACCATGCAAATGGTAGGCGCCACCAGAAGTTTCATTACCCGGCCGATGAGCATACGAGCGATTATCAATGGTGCGATTGCCGCATTGATATCTATTGTACTGATTTACGTCATCATTGTACTTTTTGAAAATTTCGTTCCGTACCTGAGGGATTTAAGGGATAATAAAAAGTTACTACTTCTTACGCTCGTGCTTTTTGTCCTTGGAATCGGTATATCCCTTATTAGTACTAATAGAAGCGTTGTCAAATACCTTAAGATGAAGCTCGATGACCTTTATTAGAGCCTTTATTCTTGTCAGCACCTTTTATTATCTTGCGCCCCTAATTGGTAAACATGAATGAAAAAAAGCCTCTCCGTACCGGTAGTAATCTTTTCGGCAAAGAAAATTATCTATGGATCATTGCCGGTATAGTCGTTATGGCGATTGGTCTTTTCCTCATGGCCGGTGGAAATAGTAAAGACCCAAATGTATTTAATGAAAATGAAGTCTATAGCAAAACACGCATTACTGTCGCTCCTATACTTATACTGCTTGGGTTAGGGATAGAAGTATTTGCCATTTTCCGTAAGCCCAAATCCTGATAGCAACCAATTCCATCCATTTTTGAATCGGCTCCTTCGTACAACTGCATTGAATGAATACAATTGAAGCAATCATTATTGCTATTGTGGAAGGAATCACAGAATACCTTCCTGTTTCTTCTACGGGCCACATGATTATTGCCAGTAGTCTGATGGATATACACAAAGACCCTTTTGTGAAAATCTATGAGATTACAATACAACTCGGTGCAATTTTGGCGGTTGTTGTTTTGTATTGGAGAAAGTTTTTCGATTTTGCAAAATGGCAATTTTATATAAAGCTTCTGATTGCGGTAATACCTGCCCTGCTATTCGGAAAATTATTTGCAGACCGAATTGATGCCCTTTTGGAAAGTCCTACAACCGTCGCCGTTAGTTTATTGCTGGGAGGTATCATACTGCTTTTTATTGATAAATTCTTCAAAAACCTTCCTATTGATAAAGAGGAAGATATTTCCAATAGTAAAGCATTCCGCATCGGGTTGTGGCAATGCCTTGCATTAATTCCGGGAGTTAGTCGCAGCGCCGCTTCCATTATTGGTGGAATGCAGCAAAAACTTACCCGAAGGCTGGCGGCAGAATTTTCTTTTTACCTGGCAGTACCAACAATGTTCGCCGCAACGGGTTATAAACTGGTAAAAGGATACAACCAGATCTCGCACGATGATATTCGTTTACTTGTCATCGGCAATGTTGTGGCTTTCCTTGTGGCTGTTATTGCAATTAAGTTCTTTATTGGTTTTCTTCAAAAGCATGGATTCCGGCTTTTTGGATGGTATAGGATCTTTGCAGGCATTGTGTTATTGATACTGATCTGGCAGGGAGTCATAGACTAATTGGAGATTGTAGATTGTAGATTTTAGATTTGTTATAGATTTTTAATTGAGTTAAAACTAAATCTGAAATCTAAAATCTGCAATTGTAAGTTTCTTACTTTCACAGCTGCGAAAACCTAACCATGCCAACTGCTTCAAAAAAAGTGATCAACGGGTGGGCAATGTACGACTGGGCAAACTCAGTCTACAACCTGGTCATCACCACAACTTTTTTTCCGATCTATTTCACTTCAATAACAAAAGAGAAATTCGGTGAGGATACAGTTCCATTTCTCGGAAGGACTTTCAAAAACTCCGCACTTTACATTTATGCATTTGCATTTGCCTATCTGTTAATCGCTATCCTGCTTCCGATCTTGTCTTCGATTGCAGATAGTCGGGGGAATAAGAAAAAATTCATGCAGTTTTTTTGTTATCTCGGTGGCTTGAGTTGCATGGGGCTCTTTTGGTTTGAAGGGAATAATGTAGGATGGGGTTTGTTGTGCTTCGTATTCGCGGCTATAGGATATATTGGCAGCCTGGTTTTTTACAATTCTTACCTACCTGAAATCGCGGCACTTGAAGATCAGGACAGAGTAAGCGCAAAAGGTTTCTCCTATGGATATGTAGGCAGTGTCATCATGCAGTTAATTGGTTTTGGGCTCGTTTTATATTTTAAAGGGCAGGGCAATGAGAAAATGGGTTTACTCGTTACCTTCCTGCTTGTTGGATTGTGGTGGATTGGATTTGCACAAATCACGTTTGCCAGGCTTCCCCCTTCACTTCCGGTCTCACAACAGGATAAAAATTTTCTTACCCAGGGGTTTATAGAACTTAAGGAAGTTTTTATTAAACTCTCAGACATCCCTGTACTTAAAAGATTTCTTTTTGCCTTTTTCTTTTACAGCATGGGAGTTCAGACAGTGATGGGCGCCGCCACGATCTTCGGAGAAAGAATGCTCAAACTACCGGCTACGAATCTGATTGTTACTCTTATCATTATTCAACTGGTAGCAGTAGCGGGGGCAATATTGATGTCACGGCTTTCTGCCAAATTTGGGAATCTGAAAGTCTTAATGCTGGTGATTATATTCTGGATCGTCATCTGCATTGCAGCTTATTTTGTGGCAGATGCAGCAGAAAATGGAATCAATGCCGAATATTATTTTTATGGTCTTGCCATCGCGGTGGGTCTTGTTATGGGAGGGATTCAGTCTCTCAGCCGTTCCACTTATAGCAAACTAATGCCGGTCACAAGAGATACAGCATCTTTTTTTAGTTTTTATGATGTTGCGGAGAAAGTTGCCATCGTAATAGGAATGATCACTTATGCATACATCGATGAGATTATTGGTATGAAATATTCAGTACTTGCATTGATCCTATTTTTTATAATTGGTCTTGCAGGTCTAATGCTCGCACTGCAAAAACAAAAGCGAAGGCTGACGATCGCCTGATTTCCGCGAAATGAAATTATATTCTATAGAAACAGGTTTTTTCAAATTAGATGGAGGTGCCATGTTTGGTGTTGTGCCAAAAAGTATGTGGCAAAAACTCAACCCGCCAGATGATAAAAATCTTTGTACATGGGCTATGCGTTGCCTCCTCATCGAAGATGGAAAAAGATTAATTCTTGTTGATAACGGAATTGGCAACAAACAGGATGAAAAATTCATGGGTCATTATTTTCTGCATAATACCAGAACGATTGACGATGCGCTTGACGCAATTGGTTTCCACCGTAACGATATTACGGATGTATTTTTGACCCATCTTCATTTCGACCACTGCGGTGGAAGTATTGAAAGAAAAGAAGACCGGCTTGTACCGGTTTTTTCAAATGCTGTTTATTGGAGCAATGAACGGCACTGGCAGTGGGCAGTAATACCGAACGAAAGAGAAAAAGCCTCTTTTCTGAAAGAAAATATTTTACCTATTCAGGAAAGTGGGCAGTTGCAATTCATCGAGGTAAAAGATGAGGTGGAGTTTACAGAACACATTCGTGTCAGATTTTTTTACGGACATACCGATGCGATGATGCTGCCTCAGATCAATTACGGTAATCAGAATATTGTATTTATGGCAGACTTGCTGCCGAGTGTAGCCCATTTGCCCCTTCCTTATGTGATGGCTTACGACATGTTTCCGTTGCAGACCCTCATCGAAAAGAAAAAATTTCTTGATGAGGCATTACAAAAAAAATATATTCTCTTCTTTGAGCACGATCCGGTTCACGAATGTTGTACCCTGAAGTCAACAGAGAAAGGGATACGATCTGAAGAAATCTTCCGACTCGATACTTTGATATAAAATTCTATCTGACGGAAATCAATGACGAGAGTGGGTATCGTAAATTGCGGTTGCTGATCATATCAACTTTTATGCTTCCGACGGTAATGGGACTTTCAATTCTTACAGGTACGTGATTTCGATCATCGCTCACCCAAACCGTCATCTTTTCACCTCCTTCAAAAATGGTTCCTTTTAGTAAAAGCGGTTTGAATTTAATGGCACGGAATTTCCCGTACTTGGTTTTGACAGTTTCTTTGCCGAGATAGCGAATATACATTTCGAAGATCTCTTTGTCGAGGAACATGGTGAATGGTATTTTATCACCTTCCTTGTACTTATTAAAGTCAATATTTCTTGCATAAAATATTGCACTCAATACATCCTGGACACAGGCGGGTACCTTGAATACTCCATCATTCGTAACAGCTGTATTTGTTACTTTATTGAAAGACACATTTTCAAATTTCTTATAGCCACCTTCAAATACATTGCGAATAAATTTCAGTGGCTGCAACGTGGCAGTATCTATAAACGTTTCGTACCGGTCTCTTACTTTGAAAAAATTATCGTAAAAGCTATACGTTTTACCATCTCCGATCACATGATATACAGGTCTGTTATTGAGCGATTCTAACGAGGTATTGAAGGTTGCTTCGCCTGCACTGACGTACATGCCCATAGCGGTATAAAAAACTTTGAATGTAAGTAACTCCCCCGCTCTGAATGATGTATTGTAGATACCACAGAAGTCATCACCGGCCCTGATGGGAAAGCTAAGCACCGTGAAGATCAAAATGGTCAAAGGTTTCAGTAAATGCATAGGCATTAGATGTACAACGCGGTCAAAGGTCCTGATTTACATTCATTTTAACGTTTGTGAAGAATTTGATCCTCAAAATTAATAAACTGCCAATCAATGCAGGTATTACCAGGTTGATTGTCCAGATCACAAGAGAAGACGCAAAAATGCCAATCATATTGTTACTGAATAACCGAACCAGCTCCACACTCGCTTTCCATCGTACACCAAGCTCTGAAATAACAGCAATCGTGGGTACTATTGCCAAGATCAAAAACACCACGCTGATTGACCAAAAACTCTGCCACCAGTTTATTCCTACAGAAAATACCTGAAAAACGATAAAATATTGCAAAAGAAAAACCAGATAACGCAGCCCTGATAAAGACAGTATCCTTAACAGATGCGTTGCGTTAAAGTTGTCCAAAACCCGGATATACGCAATCCATTTACCGATTATGGTTATGCGCTCCAGGTATCTCACCAACCGGGATAATCTGAAATAGAGTAACAGTAAAATGACGAAAGCAAAGAGGGCTGTATATTGTACGATCTTAAGCCAGAATACAAGTGAACCGGAATCAGGGTCTGTGGATACAAGGTGGGCCCTGATAAAAAAAAGTCCGGCAATGCCACCGGATAATGTGATGAGAAGTTGTGCGATACTGCACACTATCGTTAACGAAATCGCGGGGATCCGTTTTCCTTCATCGATGTACCAGATCCTTCCAAAATATTCGCCCATTCTGTTGGGAGTAAAAAATCCGAGTGTTGTTCCACAAAGTATAGCCTGGTATGCGGTAAAAAACGAAATTTTTTGGATCTGCCCGATGGCAAGCTGCCACTTACGCGCTTCAAGTCCCCAGTTAACAAGCATTAGTAAAAACACCCAGAGAATCTGTTTTGTGCCGCTCGTGCTGAAAGATTTCCAAGCCTCGACAACGGAAGATTCCCAATCAGCTCGGGATTGAATCTGCATGAAGATCGAATAAATGAGAATGCAGAATACAAGCGGACCCAGGATATAATTGAAGATTAATTTGATATTTTTGTTCATAAGGCCTGTACCGCTTCATCCAGTGGTTGCGCGCAGGAGAGAATGGATCCACAAAATAACGAATACATTCATTGCAAAAGCCTGCGAAAATAATCCTTGGTATAGATCCTGGTACCCTATTCATGGGTTACAGCCTTTTGCGTATCGATGGTCAGCAAATGCAAATGCTGGAAATGAATATACTCAGATTAAGCAGCCGCAAAGATAATTACCAACGTTTGCAAATGATTCATGAAACGATATGTGGATTAATCCGCCAATTCAATCCTGATTGTTTCGCTATTGAAGCGCCATTTTTTGGAAAAAACGTACAAAGCATGTTGAAGCTTGGCCGGGCACAAGGTGTCGCGATTGCCGCAGCTATCGGTGCGGGTCTTGAAGTATTTGAATACTCTCCTAAAAAAGTGAAGCAGTCCATCACCGGTAACGGTAATGCGGATAAAGAACAAGTTTGGAAAATG
>DATLDA010000261.1:0-3954 GCA_035526135.1 Flavitalea sp. | reverse complement strand
TGATCAATCATTCGTAAAAAAGGTGAATGACTTTGCAAAACAAAAGGGTGTAGAACTCAATCATGGTTTTGGCGAATATACTCTCGACTAATGCAAACAATTTAAAAAGGGAAAGATATGGTAACGTATGATCCCGCAATTTATAAAACGCCTGTTGGTACGAATTTGTCGTGCAAGGGTTGGATACAGGAGGCCGCATTACGAATGTTGCTGAACAACCTCGATCCCGCGGTGGCAGAAAAACCGGAAGAATTGATCGTATACGGTGGCAGGGGAAAAGCTGCAAGGAATATTGAAGCACTCAACCTGATTATAGCCGCTCTGAAAGATCTTGAAAATAATGAAACACTGCTCATTCAAAGTGGCAAGCCTGTTGCTATTGTGAAAACGCATCCCGATGCACCCCGTGTATTACTGGCCAATTCACACCTTGTTCCAAAATGGGCAACGTGGGAACATTTTGATGAACTCGAGAAAAAGGGATTAATGATGTATGGTCAAATGACGGCTGGCTCGTGGATTTATATTGGATCGCAGGGCATAGTTCAGGGAACGTATGAAACTTTCTCTGCGATTGCAGATAAACATTTTGGTGGTTCATTAAAAGGTACGCTGAACGTAACGGCCGGATTAGGTGGGATGGGAGGTGCTCAACCTCTTGCGATCACAATGAATGAAGGTGTTTGTCTTGCAGCAGAAGTGGAAGGATGGCGTATTGATAAAAGACTGGAAACAAAATATCTTGATCTCAGGTTTGATTCAATTGATGAAGCGATAGACAGGGCAGTGGATGCAAAAGCAAAAGGGCTTTCTTTATCTATCGGTGTGCGGTGCAATGCGGTGCATCTGCTTGAAAGATTACTGCAGAGAAAAGTGATCCCTGATACATTAACAGACCAGACTTCCGCACATGATCCGTTGATCGGGTACTGGCCGCACGAATTGTCGCAGGAATATGCCGCAGTGCTACGGAAAGAAAACCCGAAACAATACATTGAATACGCTTATGATTCTATGCGCAGGCATGTGGAACTGATGCTCGCTTTGCAAAAACAGGGAGCGATCACATTCGATTATGGCAACAATATACGGGCCCGTGCACACGAACGCGGATTGGAAAATGCTTTCGATTTCCCCGGATTTGTGCCGGCATATATCCGCCCATTATTTTGTGAAGGAAAGGGCCCGTTCCGGTGGGCCGCGTTGAGTGGTGATCCGGATGATATTGCCGTTACAGATACACTCATTGCAGAAATGTTCCCTAATAATAAATCACTTCAACGCTGGCTGAAGCTTGCGCGCGAAAAGATTTCTTTTCAGGGATTGCCTGCAAGGATCTGCTGGCTCGGCCAGGGTGAAAGAGAAAAGGCGGGACTTGCCTTCAATGCATTGGTGAAAACCGGAAAAGTATCCGCACCGATTGTGATCGGTCGTGATCATCTCGATACCGGCTCTGTTGCTTCGCCGAACCGGGAGACAGAAGCCATGCTCGATGGAAGTGATGCTGTAGCCGATTGGCCGTTGCTCAATGCTTTGATGAACACCGCAGGTGGTGCCAGCTGGGTGAGTCTTCATCACGGTGGCGGAGTCGGAATGGGATACAGTATTCATGCAGGAATGGTCATCGTTGCAGATGGAACTGAAGAAGCAGACAAACGCTTAAGCCGTGTGTTGACAAACGATCCCGGTATCGGTGTCATCCGTCATGCAGACGCAGGCTATGAGCTTGCAATCAAAACTGCCGCTGAAAATGCACTGGATTTACAGAAGCGATTGGCGGGATTGAGAGGGAAGGATTGAGTTATGAGTTATGAGGTGTCGGGTATCAGGTATCAGGTATCAGGTATCCCCGACAAAATGAAGTGCATGTTGCATTTTATTCAATACATTTTTTTACTCGATTTTGACAAATTTAAATTTCATTGTTAGTCACAATTTTCGTTCACATAGCAGTAATCAGGTTGGGACGCCTGATACCTGATACCCGATACCACCACCTATGTCAACCTCCCTCATCAATATAAAATGTCTGGTGAATGTCAGAAAAGAATCCAGGCTGCTTAGTGGAAAGGAGCTTGCCGTATTGCCGGTACTCGGGAATGCATATTTGATAATCGAAGGTGACGAGATTGCAGGATATGGACAGATGGCTGATTACAAAAAAAGCAGTGCAAAAAATGTATTTGATGCATCGGGTAAATTTATAATACCTGCGTGGTGCGATAGCCATACACACCTTGTTTACCCGGCATCAAGGGAAGATGAATTCGTGGATAAGATCCGCGGCATTTCGTATGCAGAAATTGCAGCGCGTGGAGGAGGAATTTTGAATTCTGCCAGACGCCTTGAAAATATGTCGGAAGAGGCATTGTATGCAAATGCCTGGAAACGGCTGGAAGAAGTGGCAAAGCTGGGTACTGGATCCATAGAGATCAAAAGCGGTTATGGATTATCGGTAGAGGCAGAATTAAAAATGCTTCGTGTCATCCGGAGGTTACAACAAAAATCGAAGCTGCTGATCCGTTCAACATTTCTTGGCGCACATACCTATCCGTCAGCTTATAAAGAAAATCATCCGGGTTATATAAGGTTGATCATTGAAGAAATGTTGCCCGTGATACAAAAGGAAAAACTGGCTGATTATATTGATGTTTTCTGCGAAGAAGGTTTTTTCAGCAGGGAAGAAACAGAAATCATCTGTAAGGCGGGAATGAAACATGGACTTATACCAAAAATTCACGCGAATCAATTAAGCCGGTCCGGTGGTGTGCAGGCAGGGATCTCCGTCGGTGCACGAAGTGTGGACCACCTTGAATCGATAGGAGAAGAAGAGATCAAACTGCTTGCTGGAAATACCAGCACCATTTGTACATTACTACCGGCCGCTGCGTTCTTTTTGCGTATGCCCATGCAACCTGCCAGAATATTGATCGATGCAGGAGCAACTGTGGCGATCGCTTCAGATTATAACCCGGGATCCGCTCCTTCAGGTAATATGAATTTTGTCGTAGCATTAAGTTGTATTCAAATGAAAATGTATCCGGAAGAAGCAATCAATGCAGCCACCATTAACGGCGCTTATGCAATGGATCTCGGGGAAACTGCTGGTTCGATCACTATTGGAAAGAAAGCCAACCTGATTCTGACGAAAGAAATTCCTTCGCTTGCCTATCTTCCCTATTCGTTCGGGTCAAATTGTATTGACCGGGTAATGATTGGCGGAGAATGGCTATCATAATATTTTTCAAAAAGTTTTTTGGTGCTTAGTAATTTATTCTGCGAGGCGCTCTCTAATTTTTTTTTGTGAACTTGCCATTCGAAATTAACTACATTTAATCCGGTATTTTTATTTACTATTATTATTGGAAGGCGCACGGGCAAAATGATATTTTTATAAAAAGAACAGGGGCAGCCGTAAATGATTTCAAACCGCCCGCAATAGTTATCACGGAGATTTTGTTATGAAACATTTTAAATGGTACGATAAGCAGGATGTTTTGTATTTGACAAAGTTGAGGCGTTTTGAGACAAAGCTTGGCGAAAGACTGCATTGTATCATGGATAAAAATCAGCCCGAACAATCATTACTTCAATCTGATGCGAAATATGTACTGTTCGGCATTCCGGAAGACATTGGCGTTAAAGCCAATCAGGGAACGGGCGGAACTGATTCTTTATGGATTCCATTTTTGATTTCATTTCTTAATATCCAGAGCAACGATTTCATCACCGGTGATGACATTCTTTTATTGGGCCATTTTGATTTTGGCGATGTGAAATTCCTGATCGAACAGCATGCCCACGACTACGAAGAGAAAGTTGATGCCTACAGACATGCGGTTACAATGATCGATGAAGAAGTGGAGCGTATCGTAAAAATGATCACTGAAGCCGGAAAGATCCCGATCGTAATCGGTGGAGGTCATAACAATGCATACCCGCTGATAAAGGGTG
>DATLDA010000259.1:0-2989 GCA_035526135.1 Flavitalea sp. | reverse complement strand
CATTTTCTATTTTAGATTTTAGATTGCAATTTTAGATTTTGAAAGAAGACATAGATACATAGTATCCTAGATCACCTAGCCGACTACTTTGCATCTTTACTCACTTTGCTCTCTTTGCATCCTTGCGTGAAACTTCTTTTTAAATTCTAAAATCACTTTGCGACTTTGCGTTAAATTTTCCTTCGCAAATCTAAAATCTGAAATCACTTCACCCTTACATACTTCTCAATATTCAATCTATTCACACCGGCGCTCTCCACTTTTTCTTCACCCCGTTGGATGAGTGTATCATTGCTGAGGGTAACTGTAAAAGTAAAATCATGACCTTCCCATTCTCTGGCACTGCAATATTCCAGGTGTTCCGTATAGGTGCTATCCTTCAATATATAACTGCCGCCGCCGGAACTATATACGGCCCCGGAGTCTTTACCATTGCTTAAATCATGCTGCAAAAAGGCAAAATGCGTGTCATTGATAATTTTTATAAAAGATATTTTCTTAGTATAATCTGTTACTGTCGTATCACCTTTTTCTATCAGCGTCCCTGTCTGCAGTTTCCACGTGCCGTTTATCGAAAGTTGAGACGCATTCTGCCTTGTTTCAGTCCGGCAGGATAATAGGGCAAGAAGGAAAAATACATGTCCGTACCTTATTTTCATTTTAAATAAATTTATTCTTCAGAGTAAATAAAAAATGCAATAAATCATTCCGAGGTTGAACGCCGCATGACAAATGATGGCACCCCAAATGGAATTTGAATAATTTTTGACCAGGAAAAAAACACGGCTCAACAAAAACATACCCAAAACCCAGATCAGAGCGGGTACCGCGAAAAATCTCCATTGATCGTTTACAAATACCAATCCGAAATGTGAAATATGTGTCAGAGCGAATGCAGCACTATCAATTATGGATGCTTTCTTGTCACCTGAAGATTTCGCAAAGGCTCCGTGTACAATCCCGCGGAAAAATAACTCTTCTCCAATCGGGCTAAACGTAACACCGGTGACAGTTACAATAGCAAAAAAAATATTCTTGTCTTTAGCGGATATCCCTTCCGGAATTTTATATGATCGCCCTATATATTGATACCAGTTTTCATAAGAGTGGCCATACAGACCTTGCCCCAGGTAGAACAAAAGCAGACTCGCAATAAGTCCCGAAATAAATGCGATCAGCAGCCATTTAAATTTCTGAGTTTTCCGTATCCCGATTTCTTTACGCCCCCATTTTGTAAGGAAGATAAAAGGCGTAATAGCGGAAATGACCATGATCAGCCCAATAGCGCCGTAGTTGCCGGACGCATTTGCATGCAACACAAGAATGAATCGCGGAACGCAAACAATAAGTAGGAGGAATAAACCAAATTTCCAGTTATAATTAAAAAAATTTCTCCAGAGTGGCTTTAATTCGAATTGCACCTTAATAATTTTAGATTTTAGACATGTCCTGAACGAAGTGAAGGATTTGCATTTGTGATTGCAGATTTATAATGGGAGCCTTATCTTCTTTGCCATCGTGTGATCACTGCACGTTCGAGTATGAATAATTAATTATTTTTCACTGATCTGATTACCAGATTAACCAATTCCTCCAGTTTACTTCCTTCCAGCCACCGGGTAACAATTACCAGATCATGTTCATTGTCAACTACAATATAATTGCCTCCAAATCCGTCAGCATAGTAAATATTTTTGGATAAATCCTTGAACTTATTTTCTTCATTCGTCCACCACATCAGCCCATAAGATTTATTAGCGGCTGATGGTTGATGCACTGCATTCACCCACGCTTCCGAAATAAGTTGTTGATTTTTCCACCTTCCTTTCCGTAAAAACAATAAACCGAATCTTGCATGATCTTCTGTGTTGATAAATAAACCCCCTCCGAAATGACCACCTCCACTTACGGATTGCATCATGATTCCGTCTACGTTGATAAATGAATTTTCATATCCATACCATCGCCAGGTTACGGATGCCCCAATGGGATCCATGATCTTCTCTTTTAATATTACAGGTAAAGGTTTTCTCCATACCTGCAGTAAACAGTAGGCCAATAAATTTACACGAACATCATTGTATTCAAATTGGGAACCGGGTTCCAGAAGTTTTCTTTTCTTCCAATCCTCCACAGTACCATCCTTCGGCGGCCGGTCCGACCAATCACAAATATCAAAAAGGCATCCTGACCAATCAGATGATTGCGTTAATAAATGTCGCCACGTAATTTTCGAATTTTCACTGCCTTCAAAAAGTTCATCAGGAATATATTCGTTTACCCGATTGTCAATGCTTTTTATGATATGATTTTCTATCGCCAACCCCGCAATGGTGGATAGATAACTTTTTGTAACGCTGAAGGTCATGTCAACACGTCGGGTATCTCCCCATTGTGCAACGAGGTATCCATTTTTTATTATCATACCGGCTGCCTTTCCTCTTTCTTTCATGGGCCCGGCGATCTTAAAACCAGGCTCACGTGCGTAGGCCTTTAGAACAGCAACCCTCAAATCGATTTCAGTTTTCGTTTCGTTTTGAATTGCAAACCGGACGGCGCTGTCTAGCAGCTTTTGATTCATTTTTACATCGGTGGGATTTCGGGTCTGCCAGATAGAATCAGGATAGTAAAGCGTCTGGCCGCGGGTATTAACGGTTAAAAAAATTAACAGATTGAGATAAAAGAGAAGTCTCATGTATTTTGGTTTGAGATGGAAAAACAACACATAGTTACATAGAATCATAGATCCACATAGAAGAATTCCGTTATACACGGTGGCTTTCTACTTTGAATAAATCTATGTGAACTTATGTGCCTATGTAACTATGTGTTGTTTTTTCTCACCTTAGATTTGGATTAAAAATTTGTACAAAGTATCTTCGCGGCATATGAAGTCGGGCCATCAAAGAAAACAATTCATCCGCGGTGCGATCAGCATTGTACTGATGCTCTCCCTTGTATGGCTCACCATCAGCCTTCCATTTGTTTA
>DATLDA010000251.1:0-4864 GCA_035526135.1 Flavitalea sp. | reverse complement strand
GGGAATGAGTGCCGGAGCTAATATAGTTATGGAATATGTAGGTAGTTCAATCAATAGGGCACGGAGGGTGGCTGCTGTCAGCGTTTCATCTCTTTGCGCACCACTTTCCAATTATCCGAACGGTGGTCAGGTTATTGCTCAAGCCCACCTGCCTGTTTGGATGATCCATTGTGCTTCAGATGATCCTTGTGGTATTGATCGTCCTCAGGGATGGTTTAATGCTATCAATGCAAATGAGTCTCCGGCAAATCCTAATAACCCCATATTTACTCAATTAAACTCAACTTCATCAGATCCCAATTTGCGCTGCAGAAATTATACACATAATACCTGGTCAACATTATATAATTCGGCTTTCAGGGTAAATGGAGCAAATTTCATGGAATGGTCTCTTGCGAGTGTAAATGCGGCATTACCTGTCAAATTAAAAAGTTTTGAGGCTTCCCTTGTAAACGGTAAAGTGTTTGTAAAGTGGTCCACACTCACTGAAACGGGAAATGCAGCTTTCACGATTGAGAAGTCAGCCGATGGACGCCAGTTTTCTACATTGAAAACTATTGACGGGGTCGGTAATTCAAATACAGAAAGAAAATATGAATTCATTGATGATAAACCATTAACCAATCTCAGCTATTATCGTTTGCTGCAAACAGATGTAGATGGACATCAGGAGTATTCTTCAATCAAAAAGATTCTAAATCAAAAAGGTATCGGAAAAAAATTAATAGTTTCTCCGAATCCTTTTATCAATGAATTGTCTGCTTTTGTTGTTCTCGATAAAAAACAACGACTGGTAGTAACGCTTTCAGATATGAACGGACATCGCATCAGCCAGGTTGTGCAAATGCTCAGTGAAGGAAGCTCTGAGATCAGCTTACCCGTAAAATCCCTCAATAAAGGAATTTATTTATTGAAGGTTGAAGGCGAAACGATTTCAGAAACGATGAAAGTAGTAAAACAATAAGAGCTGTCAGCAATCCGCTATCAGGTATTCCGGTATGATGAATGGCGGGTTACTTAAAAGGCGCAAAGGGAGTTCCACTACCGGTTCTCTTTGCGCCTTTGCTTTCTTTGCGTCTTTGCCTGTCCGACTGCGTCAGCCGGGCGGGCGTGAAACAAAATCTGAAATCGCAAATGCATTTCCTTCGTTTCGTCTAAAATCTATGTTGCTTCTTTCTTCCTGGAAACCAATAGCACTCCTCCGGCTATCAAAACCGCCGCCGCCGCTTTATACCAGGTTAGCATTTCATTCAAAAATATCACCGCGATCAAAGTAGCAAAAACGGGTTGTGTATAGATATAGGCACCGGTGATCGATGCGCCGAGGTATTGAATTCCGTAAATGTTGAAAAGGTAGGCAAAGAAAGTTGCGAACAAAACAATGAAGGCAAGCACTGAAAATTCTCTCCATGAAAAACTGCTCCAGTGGATCGCATTGAATTCGTTCCAGCCGATGGGTACCATCACGATCAACCCGATCGTGAATACCCATCGGAGGACGTGAACCGGTGAATACTCCTTCATCAGCGGTTTAACGAGTACGAAATAAAATGCATACGAGATCGCATTGATGATAATGAAAATGTCGCCCCACAGTATATCATTTCCTTTATGTGAACCCGGGCGTTCCATTGCCAGCATGACTGCGCCGGACACTCCCAGTACCAGTCCTGCTATTTTCAAAACACTCATTCCTTCCTGCCCAAGCCATGCCGCAACAAAGGTGATAAAGATGGGTGTAACAAGTATGAGCAATGAG
Source organism: Flavitalea sp. (assembly GCA_035526135.1). GTDB lineage: Bacteria > Bacteroidota > Bacteroidia > Chitinophagales > Chitinophagaceae > Flavitalea. Next base: position 3,105 of record DATLDA010000251.1, on the reverse strand, counting down.
GCATGGATGCTCAGCGTCATGGAAAGCCCTTTGATAAAAAGCAATTGATTGATGACAACACCCGTGAGGGCACAAAGGATAAATCGGCCAATATGTTCTTTCCTGATACCGGGTTGTTGTTTTCCGAATAGAAGTACGATCCAAAGAAGCGCAGAACTGACGGTGACGCGAATCACATTCAATCCGAACGGGGCGACCCAGTTACGTGTGATATACTGAACGGCACTGAAGTTAAATCCGAAAATAAGGTTCGCCGAAAGTACAGCGGCGTGCGCTTTCCATTTATTCATTCAGATGTTTGCGCAAAAGTAATATATGAGACATCAAAGTATCCTTTCTGCGAAGGCGTCTATCACATTTTTATATTCATTCATATTGCCTTCAAAAATTCTATAATCAAAATCCGAAGCTGCATTTATCGATTCGTACAGGTTGAATTTTTTTTGGTCAACAGTATAGGCTAGTCTGCTCGCATGTAAGTGACGAGCGAGATATTCCTGTTCTGGCTGACCGGGAGTAGGAATCAGGATCCCTTTTTGCTTTGTTTTAAAGAGGTCCATCACGGTTGTATACCCGCAACGCGCAACAACAAACCGCGCCCGGCAAACCAGGTCATTCAACTGAGCGGAGGATGCGAAATTCATGAGGGTAACATGCGAAGGAACATCCGGCAAAGGGGAACTTATATCAACTCCGCGAACAAAAAATAATTTTTCGGTTATGCCACTCAGTTGGTCGAGCAATAGTTGTTCGAATATGGATCGCTGTGGTTCAGGACCTGATAGTACGATGAGGATATGTTCATTCTTTTGCTGTTCACACGGGGTAAATCTTGATAAGCAGCCAATATAACGAACGGGGATGTCAGGAATACGCCGCGGATGACCCAGGTCACCGGATAACCCGGGGGCCTGCAGGAAATCAGGTACCCAGCATTCAAAAAAATGTTTCATCAACCTTAGATTCAAATAGTTCATCAAACGGTCTATAGCCTTTCCGAAACCAGATCGGATATTCAACTGGTGTGTAATGAGCACTGATGGAGCCGTACTGCTATAAAAACCATAGCGGTTATCAGATATTACAAGACTGACCTTTCGGGTCGATTCAAACTTCTTCAACCATAATCTTTCCCGCCGAATACCCCACAGGAACGAGGGAATTTGACCAAAAAGCCGTATGCGGGTACGCATTCGATTTTTACCATATATAATAGGTACTGACGGCAGCCGTACGAACTCCATCAGGGGAAAAGTGGATGATAAAACCCGTTCCTGAGCCTCAGTACAAGCAACTACAACTGAACAGTTTAGAGAATGGAAATGAGCTATAATAGGAATACTACGTGTTGTATGGCCGTACCCCCAATCAAGGGGCGAAAATAGTACTAAGGGTTTATGCTTAAGCTTCTTAAATTGTGAATCTTCAGGCAATCTTGGGTACTAAATTTGTTATAAATAGAGTAATTTAGAAGAACCAAATCTATGAAGAAGGTATCCCACCAGATGATTTTTCTATTAATTTTTTTTAGTGTACTGGCATCCGGCTGCAGTTCAGGAAGTAGATTAAGTGGTTCCAAAAAGAATTGTGGTTGTAATCTGAATAAAGGATTTGTTGGATATTAAAATCTAATAAAGAGAATGAAAACGCCCAATCGCGATCTGCTTGTATTAGTCAAAGATGATCACCTTGATAAGGAGGCGATTGAATTTGAACTGGAGCAACTTAACCAGTTATTAATTGAATTCGAAACGATCGATAATTTATGCGGTGCGCATGAAGTTATTGATATGAACAAATATAAAATCAGTAACCGGTCGACTGTTGTAAGACAGGCGATCAGTCAGAAGATTTTGAAATCTTTCCTTTTCCTTTGTAACAAGAACTAACTACTGCTGCTTAAAAATATTTGGAGGATCAATTTGATCCTCTTTTTTTTTGTACGACTTACTGGTTACTCAATTAATATAATTGTTGCAAAGCTTTACGAAGCTGTTTGAACATGTCGGAAATTTCTTCTTTTTTGCAGGTGCCTACGCTCAATCGATACCAGGGAGAATTCCGCGAAGCCCCGAAAGCATAAAAAGGAACCACTGCAAGCTTTGCTTCATTCAGCAGGTACGCAGTTACATCACTCTGATCAGTCAGGGGAGTGCCATTCGCAAGTTTTTTTCCTGCGAGATCCATTTTGATTGTCAGGTATATTGCGCCCTGCGGTTGGATCGCATCTACGGGATGCCCTTCTTTTTTCAATGTAATAAGGCCTTCATAAATATCATACAATCGTTCTGCAATTTCTTTTTTGAAGTGTTGAAGAAATCGATTGATATCTTCTGTTTTGTATAAATATTTTGCCAATGCTTTTTGTTCTGCCATTGGCGCCCACGCGCCCACATGTGTTAGAATGGCTTTCATTTTTGAGATTACAACTGATGGCCCCATTGCCCAGCCCACGCGAACGCCTGTAGCTGCAAAAACTTTACTTACAGCATCAATGAAAATAGTATACTCCTGCATGGCAGGACGTAAACTTACAGGATTGTAATGCACGATGTCTCCAAATGTCAGATGCCAGTACATCTGGTCATACATTACATAGAGTTTTTTCTCTCCTTCTTTCCTGCCCGCATTTTCTTCAAGTACCATGTCGCAGATGGCCTCCAGGTCTTTCTTAGTAAATGTAGTGCCGGTTGGATTTTGCGGAGAGCAAAGTGAAAGAAGCGTCGCACCTTTGATCTGCGGCCTGATCTCTTCCACGGTCGGCATGAAATTATTGTCGGAGCTTGCTTCAATTACGGCATGTTCACCACCTACAAAGTGCGCATAGTGATTATTATTCCAGGAGGGAACCGCATAAATCAATTTATCTCCTTTGTCGCATACTGCGCGGAAAAGAGAATAGATCAAAGGGCGACCGCCGGCAGCAACAAGAATTTCTGCAGGTGAATAATGTAGATTGCTTCGTTCTTTTATGAAAGCTGCAATCGCTTCCCTCAGATCGAGGTTCCCTTCCGCCGCGGGATAATTTGTGAAATGGTGGCGGTATGCATCAACAATTTCATTTTCCAGTTCCTTTGGGATCGGAAAGATTGACGGATCAAAATC
>DATLDA010000242.1:0-10019 GCA_035526135.1 Flavitalea sp. | reverse complement strand
CACCGAAGCAGGTGGAGAGATCGTAAACAGCAATCCGTGGGGATTAAAATCACTGACGTACCCAATTCAGAAGAAAACAACCGGTATTTACTGGGTTGCTGAATTTAGGGCGTCATCCGACTTCAATGAGAAGCTGAAGATTCAGCTTCTTCGTGACGACAATGTAATGCGTCACATGTTCACCGCGCTCGATAAATACGCCGTCGAGTACAATGAAAAAAAGAGAAGGGGCGTACCTACAGGAATTGAAAAAGTGGAGGTATAAGACATGGCTAAAGCAAATGAAATCAAATACCTGACGGCGATAAAGGCTGACAAGCCCAAGAAAAAATATTGCCGTTTTAAGAAGATGGGTATCCGGTATATTGATTATAAGGATGCCGAGTTCCTGAAGAAATTTTTAAACGACCAGGGGAAGCTCCTTCCGCGCCGGATCACCGGAAATTCATTGAAATTTCAGCGCAAAGTATCCCAGGCAGTAAAAAAAGCACGTCAGATGGCGCTTTTACCTTACGTAACTGACCTTTTAAAGTAGGAGGAAATCAACATGGAAGTCATATTAATTCAAGACGTAGATAATCTTGGTGGAGCTAATGAACTGGTGAAAGTCAGGAATGGTTATGCCCGGAATTTTCTCATCCCTCAAAAGCTTGCTGTGGAAGCAAATCCTTCGAACCGCAAGCAGCTTGATGAGAAGGTCAAGCAACTGAAGAAGAAAGAAGATAAGATGCTGGCGGATGTAAACGTCGTTATTGCTAAACTAAAAGATGGTCCGCTGAAGATTGGTGCGAAGACCGGAACCAGTAACAAAATTTTCGGAAGTGTTACCGCTTTACAATTGAGCCGTGCGATCCGCGAACAAAAGGGATTTGAAATCGACCGTAAAAGAATTCATATCACCGATGAGGTGAAAGAACTCGGAACGTATAAAGCAAATATTGATTTCGGGAATGGCAATTCTACGGAAATTGAATTTGAAGTTGTGGGTGAATAATTACGATCGGAATAATACTTGTAAAGCCCGTTAAATAACGGGCTTTTTTTATTTTTTATGGTGTGATCTGACATCCCGGATGATGTGACAAAACGAAGATTATCAAGCTCAGGCAGAATTTTTAGTATGCGATAAAATAATTGTGCAGAATTAATAAATTACTATCTTCACAATTGATTAATGGATTTAGTTCTCGTGTTCTGAAGTGTCTTACCTTATCCTCGGTTTCCTCAGTTCATTGTAGTAACTACAGACATAATCGGATTTCAGAACATTAAAATTTTAGTCACAATGAACATTTACGTAGGGAACCTCTCCTGGCAAATGACCGATGAGGATTTGAGAACACTTTTCGAACAGTATGGTTCAGTTACTTCTGCTAAAATCGTTAAGGACAAAGTAAGCGGCCGAAGCAAAGGTTTCGGATTTGTTGAAATGCCTGATGATACAGAAGCACAAAACGCACTGAGCAGCCTGTACGATACAGAAGTGCTCGGTAGAAAAATCATCGTCAATGAAGCACAACCTAAACCACAAGGTGGCGGCGGTGGATTCAAAAAAAGGAGCTTCGGCGGCGGTGGCGGCGGAGGCGGTTACAAAAAAGGTGGCTTCAACCGCGGCGGTGGCGGCGGCGGCGGTTACAACAGGGATTATTAATCAGCAACGATCTATATATCTCTTTCGAAATCCTTTCATCAAAATGAAAGGATTTTTTTATTTTAAATAAGGAATGAACTCCTGATGTAATCGATGACAAATTCGCTTTCAAAACTTATAGCAGGTACCATGAAATGGGGCCAGTGGGGCGCGAGGTTTTCGACTGAACAATACCTGACAATGATCAAAAGATGTCTAGATCTGGGCGTCAGTACTTTTGATCATGCTGATATATATGGTCATTATACAACAGAAGAAGAATTCGGAGTTGCCCTCAAACAAGAACCTTCGCTCAGGCACAAGATGCAACTGATCTCCAAATGCGGAATCAGGATGGTTACTCCCAACCGGCCGGCACATAAAATAAAATCTTACGATACTTCACGAAAGCATATTATAGAATCTGCTCATCGATCCTTAGAAAATCTGCATACAGACTTTTTGGATATTTTGCTAATTCACCGCCCGGATCCTTTAATGGACCCTGATGAGATTGCAGAAGCATTTACCCAGCTTCAGACACAGGGAAAGGTCAAAGCATTTGGGATATCGAATTTCAATGCACAGCAATCTGCATTGATTGAATCGCGATTTCCTGTGGGATATAATCAACTCGAAATCTCAATCGTAGAAGTTGAACCTTTCCTCGACGGAACATTGCATCATTGCATGTTGAGTAAAATTGTTCCGATGGCCTGGTCACCACTCGGAGGTGGGAATATCTTTATAGATCAGGAAGAAGAACGCAACAAGCGCATCGTTGCCGTTGCTTCTATTCTTGCGGAAAAATATAATGCAATGCCCGACCAGGTATTGTTATCCTGGTTATTATGTCATCCTGCAGGAATTGTACCAGTGCTCGGAACATCGAAAGCAGAAAGGATAGATGTTGCGATGAAAGCAACGTCTATAAAACTTGAGAGGGAAGAATGGTTTCTATTATGGAGGGCTTCAACCGGTACTGAAGTGGCATGATCTTTTCCTATAACGGCAATACACAGCCGAATTCATAAAATTTCCGCGGCCTTGTTAATAACAAAGCAACATTTTGTATCACCAATGATTCCCCTCAAAGCTTTGCCCCTGCTGATTTATAGCGTATTATAGTCTCCTGCTGGTACCCTTTCCCGCTTCAGGAATCATGTCAGTAAAAATTACAAAAATTGTTAAAGATTCGATCGGTAAGGCATACAATTTGCCTTACTATAAACAGTTGTTTCTGAGGTGATTCGTAATTTCCGAACATTAATTCGTAATAACCCACCTCGGTAATGCGCACACCTATTACCAACCAATTTCAACCCTATGAAATCCTTCTACAACATTCTTGTACCCGTAGATTTCGCCATCAAAACAAGATGGGCCATTTTAAAAGCAATTGAACTTGCGAATAATTTCAATTGCAATATTCATTTGGTGCACGTTTATTCAAAACCCTTATTTCGTTTAGGTCGTCTTGAAGGGATGTACCTTCTTCCTTACGAAACCACGATCGACCTTGAGCGTGCAGCGGCTAAGCTCGAAAATCTGAAAGAGAACTATGCGCACTTTATGAAAGGTGGTAAGATTGAAATCAGTCTGCTTCATGGCAATCCAAAAAAAGAACTAAGCCGTTATATCGAGCAATTTGAGATGGATCTTGTAGTAACCGGAATGCCGGCCTTTAATTTCTATCATAATCTTTTTTCTTCTTTCAGTGCCAGTATGATCACTTCACGTACCAATGTTCCCGTACTCGCAGTTAGATCGGGGGGAATAGTAAGCCACTTCAAAAAAATCGTATTGCCTGTAAATAAAGAACTGCCTGACAGCAGAATCCAACTTGCCACTTTACTAGCGCAATCCTTTCACTCCACCATTTATCTTGCCGTCATGCGGAAGGATATAGAAAAAGGTGATAAAATACTTAACCGCGCATTGCACCTTGTTCAGAGCGTTTCTTCGATACCCGTCCAATGTTTCATGTTGGAAGGTCAGAGTCTGGCTAAAAGCACACTCAGGTTTTCGAAACGTATCAAGGCGGATATCGTCTTTTCGAACCGGAATGAATTTCATATTGGAAAATTCTGGAGAAAACTTACCAAATCAGGGATTGCGCATGAGGCAAAGGAACACAAAAGCATGACAGCGTGAGTGAGCGATCAGGTATCAGTGCGAAATAAAAAACGTGCCGGCAAAATTTCAATATCAAATTCAGTTGACTCCATAAATTCACCATCAAGATGTGCCGGTAACAGCACGGGGCTGCTGATAATAATTTTTTTCAAGCGGCGCCAATGGATGAAAGATAACTGAAGATGTTTCCCTTTCTCTACCACGGGCAGGTATTTCAATCTGCCCCACAATCCGATCTCGTCAATGTAGACCAGATCAAGAAGTCCATCATTCAGCACAGCCTGCGGTGCAACCATGAACCCTCCTCCATACCTGCTGCCATTGGCAATGCTGATCATGAAAACTTTTTTCGTTTCTTCTTCCGGTCCATTTTTAAAGTGTACGATCGGTTCTCTGTAAAAAAGAATTTCTTTCAATACAGTAATGTAATAGGCAATGTGACCTGCAGAAATTATTTTCTTTTGTCCCATCGATCGTACCACCTTTCCGTCAAATCCAATTCCTACTCCATTGATAAAATAACGGCCATTACACCTGCCGGCATCGATGGGTTTCGCTTCACCATGAATAGCAATGTCATAACACTCCGCAAAAGATCGTTGTCCGAGTAATTTCCATACAAAATCATTTCCACTTCCACCTCTGAATACCGACACAGGAATGCGCACCTCCGGATATCGGTTAATAAAATAATTTAGTGTACCATCTCCTCCGATAAGGAATACATCTGTATACGGTTTAAGATCAACAGGCCATTCATTTCTATGTTCTTCAAATAGAATCCGATCCTCTCTGAGCCTCGCAATAATCTGATTACATATAGAAACTGACTTTCCCTTTCCGGCTTTGGTATTTGCGAGCAGGGCAACCATTCTTGTTGTCATATTAGCAGAAAGGCATTGATTTTTTCAAACAGTAAGGCCATGAAGTTGACGCACATCGTACTGCCAATGTTATTATCTTTAAGGCATACAACCAAGTTATGGATAGAAGATCGTTCATCAAGAATACATCTGCATTTTCAGCAGGAGTTACAATTTTGAATTTCCCGGTCTTCGGAAAAAATGCTCCAAGCAACCAGGTGAATATTGCAGTCATGGGCGTCAATAGTCGTGGCGCATATCTCGCAGAAAGTTTTGCAAAATTGCAAAACGTCCAGGTAGCTTATTTATGTGATGTGGAAGACAAAGCGATAGCGAACGGGTTAAAGTCATTCAATTCTGCAGACAAAAAGCCACTGGTGATTCGCGATGTGCGGGAATTGGTAAATAAAAAAGATTTTGATGCACTCATCATTGCAGCACCTGACCATTGGCATGCACCCGCGTCAATTCTTGCATCATCACACGGCAAACATGTATACGTGGAAAAACCCTGCAGCCATAATCCGTATGAGGGCGAATTGTTGATACAGGCCATGTCAAAATATGGCAAACTGATACAGATGGGAAACCAGCGCAGGTCCTTTCCCACATTGATACAGGCGGCAACGGAAGTGAAAAAGGGTATTATCGGTAATGCCTATTTTGCCAAAGCATGGTATACCAATAATCGTAAGAGTATCGGCATCGGAAAAAAAATCCCTGTACCCTCAACGCTGAACTTTGACCTTTGGCAGGGACCTGCAAAACGAGCTGACTACAAAGACAATCTGGTTCATTATAACTGGCATTGGTTCTGGAATTGGGGAACGGGTGAAGCCTGTAACAATGGAACACATGAAATTGATTGTTGCAGGTGGTTTCTCGATGTGAATTTTCCAAACAGGGTAACCTCCTCAGGCGGACGATATGCGTTTAAGGATGACTGGGAGACCCCGGACACTCAGGTCGCATCCTTTGAATTTCCCGGTGGAAAAGCCATCACCTGGGAAGGTCGCAGTTGTAATAATTACCCGGTGGAGGGTGCCGGCAGAGGATTTATTATTTATGGTGACAAAGGAACGTTGGTAAATGATGGTGCGGCAGATTATAAAATATTTGATGAGAAGAACAAGCTGATAAAAGAAATAAAATCAGATGTAAAAGCGGATCCCAATAATCCTGTAAGCGCAAGCGGAAATCTTGACCTTTATCATTTTGATAATTTTATACAAAGCGTACGAGGCGAAAGCAAACTTAATGCTCCTGTTTCAGAGGGTCATAAGAGCGTACTCCTTTGCCATCTTGCCAATATATCACAACGGACCGGAGATACGCTGCTATGTGATCCTGCTAACGGACACATTCTGAAAAATAACAATGCTTCTAAATTGTGGAAGAGAGAGTATGCGCCGGGTTGGGAACCGAAAGTTTAGGAATCAATTATCCATTGATCATTTTTACCTGACCCATATCGTACGCTGGCCTCCAGCTTTGGATGCTATGCGTATACATTGCTGAATTTGCCATATGAACACAGATCGCAGTTCGTGCACCGGTTAAAATATTTGAAGCAGGTGTTTTTCCATTTATCAGGCAATCATAAAAATCTTCGAATGCATACCAGGTTCCATCTTTCATTTTTTCTTTGATAATAGGAATACCGCCCTCTTTATTCCATTCAATCTTTGTAGCTCCCGTCACGCCATCTACAGTTTCCAATTCTTTTTTTGTCTGGCTTTCCGGGTAATAGACACCGTCGTTGGTCAATAAAGAAACGGTTCCCTTTGTGCCTTTGATTTTAAAAATATAACCTTCACGGGCATTGGAACAGGTAGCGCCGAAATTTCCAATCATGCCCTCGTTGTTATAGCGCAACATCACCTGGACATTATCGTAGGTTTCCCGGCCATCTTTAAAATTATCAATACCTCCAGTACCAAACACTTCATCGGGATGTGTATCAAAAGCCCAGTTGATAAAATCCATCTGGTGCGAAAGTAACTCTGCAACAAGACCTCCCGAATATGCCTTATACATTCTCCAGTTGATTTGTCTTTCCAGTTTAGGATCGGGAACTGGTCGCCGCCAATTAGCATTTCTGTCCCACCGGCAATCGATTTGCGTCACTTTCCCGAGATATCCTTTGGAAATCATTTCCTTTACTTTGAAATAAAGTGGAACATACCTGTATTGGTGACCTACCTGCACCACTTGTTTTGGATACTGTTTTACTTTTTTTACCAGGTCAAGGGCCTGTGGTATGTTATAGGTCATAGTTTTTTCGAGGAAAAGATGTTTCCCCGCTTCCAAAACATCCACAGCAATCTTATAGTGTAGATTTAAAGGAGTGGCCACTACAGCTACGTCAACTTCTTTATCCGACAAGAGTTCATGATAATCTTTAAATTCCTTTACGCCCGTAATGATTTTCCGTGTTTCCTGAAAGCGGAAGTCAAGTACGTCGCAAATAGCAATTACCTTGAAATGTTCTGGTAAACTCTGCAAAACCTGAAGCAATCCTTTTCCGCGGTCACCGCATCCGATAATTCCGACCTTAAAGATTTTTTCATCCGGTTTGAATAGGGCGGAAAACGGAGGTTGTAGAATGGCGCCGCCTGCGAGTAATGAAGAATTTTTGATAAAATCGCGCCTGCTCATACGCCCAATTTAAGCCATAAAATTATTTTATCGGATCAATTTCCTGAATTTACTGGTGAATGTATCTGCAACCGATCCATTACTTTTCCGGTATATGAAATACGCACCAATATCCTTTCTCGATTCCGTGAATTCCAATGCCTGTTTCATCCCCATCAGCATAAGTGCATTATCATAAGCATCTGCCGTGATGGCGTCTTTCGCATAGACGGTAACACTGATAAGATCATTTTGTGAAGGATAACCTGTTACAGGATCAATAAGGTGACTGATTTTTTTACCTGCACTTTCATAATACCTCCTGTAATTTCCTGAAGTGGTCAGTGCTGCGTTTTCTAACGTTACTATCTTTTGCAGCATAGATGGTCCATCAAAATCGTTACCAGGTGCTTCAATCCCAATCTTCATAGGAATATTTCCTGGTTGTTTGCGTCCTTTTGTGCGAATCTCTCCCCCGAGCTCAACCAGATAGTTGCTGATGTTTTTTTTCTCAAGGAATTTAGAGATTACGTCCACAGTGTAGCCCTGGGCAATTCCATTCAGGTCAATCCGGACACAGGATTTTTTTTTGATAAGAGAATCTTTTTTTATTTGTAATTGCAGGGACCCTACACATTGTATCAGAAAACGGATCCGGGCAGAATCAGGTATTTGATCCGGTTTCACGGATCCAAAACCCCATTCCTTAACCAGAGGCTCGACGGTAACATCAAACAAACCGTGGGTGCGATGGTATGTTTCAAGAGACTTAAGGATCACTTTTTGAAAATGAGGATCCATTCGTACCCCACGAGATGAAAGATTGAACCGATTGATCAGTGAAGATGGAAGATATAGAGACATGGATGTATCAATGCAATGCAGGATACTATCAACAGATATTTTAGAAACAATACTATCAGTAGCATAATAAGTCAACTGATAAGTGGTGCCCTGACCATAACCTTTGAGCTGAAATTTTTTGTAAATCACCGTGCCAGAATTGAATGCACTGACACAAAAAAGTAACAGACAATAAGTAGCTAGCCTTAAACCTGCTAATGGTAAATCCCTATTCATATTTTGTTTGCAAAATATTTACACATTACCGGACCATCGTAGTACGGCTTTTGTAAATGCAGGCATGTAATTCTGTGAATATAACATTGAAATTACAGGTAACAGGTAAATATAACTATTGAGTGATCACCAATTTTTATCAAAAAAATCAAACCCCATGACGCGAGTATTTTTGCCGGTTTTAATGATTTCGTTTTTAGCCGGCTGTAAAAAAGAAGACAAATTTTTTGTGAAAGACGGAACCAATGCAGCGGAGAATGTAAAACCAATGGTTGCTGCAGATGATGTGTATTATTTTAAGGCAATTATAAATGGACAGACAATAAGCTGGGTTGTTCCCGCAGGAGGAAAGCAGGGTGCTTATGAGTCGAGATCTGTTTATACTGTAAGTCAGTTAAGTGATGATTGTACTGATAACCTTTGTCGTTATTTCCTGGCTAATACTGTTATATCATCAAAAAATTCTACCGGTATCCCTCAGATTACAGCAGGTTTCAATATTGCCACGAAAAATGCGGACAAAAAAGATCTTCAATCGTGGTTTGAACCTGGTATCAAGGTATTTGGGACGCCTCGTTCGACGATCGCCGATGTTGTGAAGAATGGCGTATTCATTTACTATATTGATTCTGATAAGAAAGAATGGGTGAGTCATTTTGGAAGTGGAGATCAGTCTGGCAGTTTTTTCGAATCTGTTGATCTGACTAATGGCACGCAGGTGAATGAAGGATCTGTTCAAAAGAGATGGAAAGCTCGGTTCTCTTGCAAACTGTATAGCCGCGAGGGAAAGTCGATTAGCGTGGAGAATGGTGAAATTTACGGACCGGTGCTGTGAAGTTGTCGGCTTTGTGAACTATGAACTATCGGCTTTGAGCATTGAGCTATGAGCTTTGAGCTATGTTGAAAATAATTAACCTTCTGGAAGTCCGGGAGGTTTTTTTTATGGTTAAATAGCAGCCCGTTCAGTCATTACAGTGTTTAGTTTAGTTGATTGGCCACAGCATATTTTGAAGAAAGCTGATTGTTCATTGCTGATTGTTCATAGCTGATGGCTTAAAGGTGATGACTGATTCAAAGCTGATGGCTCAAAATTGATTGCATAAAAAAACCCCGACGAAAACGTCGGGGTTCAATGAATATGGCAGCTACCTACTCTCCCGGAATAATACCAGTACCATCGGCCATGAGGGACTTAACTTCTCTGTTCGGAATGGGAAGAGGTGAACACCCCCGGCAAAACCACCATAAGAAATTGAGCAGATCAAAATCTGCTGAAATAAATTAACATATTGGGAAAGCTGTAATCAGATGAGGAGTGAAGAACAAAATTCAATTATAAAATGAAATTGTATAAAAAAAAATTAAAGCGTACGGGTAATTAGTACTACTCGGCTTTGATGTCACCACCTTTACACCTGTAGCCTATCAACGTCATAGTCTTTGACGACCCTTAAAAGTAAACTCATCTTGTGGAAGGTTTCACGCTTAGATGCTTTCAGCGTTTATCCTGTCCGTACATAGCTACTCGGCACTGCACCTGGCGGCACAACCGATACACCAGCGGTACGTACGACCCGGTCCTCTCGTACTAAGGTCATGTCCTCTCAATTTACTAGCGCCCATCACAGATAGGGACCGAACTGTCTTGCGACGTTCTGAACCCAGTTCACGTG
>DATLDA010000237.1:0-4786 GCA_035526135.1 Flavitalea sp. | reverse complement strand
ATCCCTTCAAAGAATTCTACTCCTTCTCCTGCATTTTTGGTAGGAATTAATTCTATCACTTTTCCTGTTCTGTCTGTGATCAACGTGTGTCCGGTGATCATAGACGTGCCTGTAAATATTTTTTCTGATGAAAACTTTCGTAACGTCATTTCCTCTGATAAAACTCACTCAAACATAGTGAGAAACCGATCAATCGTTCTCAAAGTTTAATTGGTATTTTTGCTCACTTTTTTTTGATGCATCGGCCGTAAGACGCAGAAATTCTAAAATATGTTAGATAAACTTGAAGCGATCCGGGCAAGGTTTGATGACCTTGGTGTAGCACTTACGAATCCTGCCATTGTAAACGATAACAGGAAATTCACGGAGGTGAGTAAAGAATACCGCAGCCTGGAAAAAATCGTGAAGGCATATAACGACTACCGCAAATTGCTTGACGATATTGATTTCTATCAGGAAGCTCTGAATGGGAATGATGCTGAAATGCGGGAACTCGCCAAAGCGGAAGCGCCGGCTACTGAAGAAGCAAAGAACAAAATAGAAGCGTATATCCGTCAATTGCTGATACCGAAAGACCCGCAGGATGAAAAAAATGCAATCATAGAAATTCGTGCAGGAACCGGAGGCGATGAAGCCAGTTTGTTTGCTGGCGATTTGTTACGTATGTACCTCAGGTACTGTGAAAGAAAAGGCTGGAAAACGGCTATCCTTAGTGAAAGCGAAGGAACAGTAGGCGGTTATAAGGAAGTACAATTGGAAGTGACAGGTGACGATGTTTATGGCACCATGAAATTTGAAAGTGGGGTACACCGGGTTCAACGTGTTCCCGATACTGAAACAAGTGGGCGGGTTCATACAAGCGCAGCTACGGTGGCAGTGATGCCCGAAGCAGAAGAAGTGGATGTGGAAGTAAAAGACAGTGATGTAAAAATGGAGACCGCGCGCAGCGGTGGAGCCGGAGGTCAGAATGTAAATAAAGTAGAAACAAAGGTTTTGCTAACCCATCTTCCCACCGGTTTGGTAGTAGTGTGTCAAACAGAAAGGACGCAGCTTGGCAACAGGGAAAAAGCAATGCAGATGTTGCGAACGAAATTGTATGAAGAACAGGTTCGAAAACAGGAAGATGAAATTTCACGCCACAGGAAAAGCCTTGTGAGTACCGGAGACAGGAGTGCAAAGATCCGTACCTATAATTTTCCGCAAGGCCGTGTAACCGACCATCGTATCGGGCTCACAGTTTATAATCTCGACCATGTGCTTAATGGCGAGATCCAGGAATTTATTGATGCCCTACAGTTTGCTGAAAACGCTGAAAAAATGGCGAAACAAAACTGACCTCCGACAGTCATTACATCATTTCAGGCAAGGTGTTAAATCTATCCGAAGATGTACTTTCCTCCGTTCGTTTTGAAACATCAGTATTTAAATTTGCCATCGAAGAAAAGGTGTTAAACTTTTTTTAACGGAAACGGTCATACTAATGGCATTAGTTTTGCGTTATATCCCGTAATTCTCCTTTTTAAAATTAAATAAACGCAGTTAATTTTCTCATAAGCAGTTAGTTTTGGTTACGGCCCTTGTTTCCACAAGGGCCATTTTTTTATGCCGCCACATCAATTTCTTTTCTGCAAAAAATTCCTATAATGATAGCTCCGGCTGCATCTGCAATAATATCTCCCACATCGAAACTACGGTTCGGAATATAATTAAGCTGAACGAATTCCATGATAATTCCTAATAAAATTGTGAGCGCTACCACAGTCATCAACATTTTCGGAAACGTAGCTTTTCCCTGATGTCTGAACTGATATATCCATAATAACGCAATGCCTCCGAATAGAATTAAATGCGCTACTTTATCCAATTGAGGAATATTAAAAAGCCCACCTCCGGGCAAAGCAGATCCTGGCAGACACAGTAATACGATCGTAAGCAGCGTCCAGCATACAGGTAAAAACTTCGTACGGGTGAGTTTTCTGATCAATCGCAAGATTTCATTTTTTTGAAAGAAACGAGATACGAAGATTGCTGGTGAAAATACAGGTTTAACTAAGAGACTTTTCCCATGGCGTAGATAGCCTGCATGCTTGGTTTGGGACTACCACCCTTACGTTCCAATGTCACTGCAAAAGCCTCCGCTGTATTGATCTTTTTCATTTTTAGCCTGGTATACGGATCTGTCAGATCAAAAACACCTGCATCGACCGGCTGTCCGTTCACAATAGCCCATAACTGATATTGCTTATCTAAACCGGGTTCCGGAAGTTTATTTACCATGAGATAAACATCTTTGGTTTCTTTATCCCAATAGATCGTTGCCGGTTGAATAGGATCTTGTGTTGCAGGACCTGTCACTGCAGGCATCCGTATAACCAGCATGCCGGTATCCTTCATCATAAAGATGGTATTCTCTTTTTCCGACAATATGGATTTTGCCTGCTGATTTTGTTTTGCAAGATCGCTTTGTTGTTCCACTAAAGTCTGGTATCTGTTATTGGCTTCCCGGTATTTATTAAAATAAAATAATGTGAGCCCTATACTGCCAATTAATAAGATCACGGAAGCTACAGCCCAATATTTCCATCCAATACTAATTACCGGTACTTCCAATTCAGGCTCCACTTCACGGGCATTTGGGAACAACTGAGTCCCGAGTGTATCTATATCCGAAGTTCCGCTCGCAATTTCTATCTCTGAAAAAATCCGTTCACGGATTTCCCTGGGGGGCGTTACTGCGGAAGTAAGCGCCATTTCTTCCAGCCGGCGTTCAAATTCATCTCTGGCCGCGATCAATTCAGGATGCATCAGGCACATTTTCTCAAATGTTGCTTCTTCTTCAGGGGAAGCAAGACCGAGAACGTAACTTTCCACAATGCCTGAGGATATGTATTCCTGAATATTCACTTCCATTCTTGTCTTAGTTGGAGTAAAGCACTTCGTATACGCGTTTTGACAGTTCCAAGGGGTATTCCTTCCATCTTCGCAATTTCTTCGTGCGTATGTCCTTTAAAATAAGCCAGCTCTAAAAGCACCCGATGTTCTTTTTTTAATTTTTCTACAAATTTTCGCAGTCCGATCAAATCAACATTTACGTTATCCTGCCCATCAATTCCCGGTTCCTCAGGATCATTCAATGACTGATTTTTTTGCATTTGTCTATACCCACTGGACCGGACCGTATCGATCGAGGCATTACGGGCAATATTAAGCATCCATGTAAATAATCGCCCCTTTGAAGCATCATAGCTTTCTATTTTCTTCCAGATATTGATAAATACTTCCTGTAATACGTCGTTTGAAAGTTGTTCATCTCTTACAATCTGAGTAATTATTCCCAGCAAGGCCGGCGAATAATGATCATACAGGTAACTGAATGCCTTGTTGTCCCTGCTTTTCAATAGGGCAACTAAATGCGATTCAGGGTATATATTCGATGTCTGCAAGAAGTTCTCCAAATATAAAAAGTCGAGAAAGAGATGGTAAACTTCTTCCCCTTATATACGTAGTTATTAAATCAATAGATTCAATTGCCCGCGACACTGCTGTATGCTGTTGCGTCCATCAATTTTTCCACGTCTGCCGGATTTTCCACCTTCATTTTGATCATCCAGCCTTTTCCGTATGGGTCAGTATTCACCAGTTCAGGGGCAGATGCGAGCGCTGGATTTACCTCAGTAATCATTCCGGTAACAGGAAGAAAAAGATCCGACACAGTTTTTACAGCTTCTACTGTTCCAAACACCGCCTCCGCTTCAAGGGGCTTTCCTATCGTTTCAATTTCGACATATACGATATCACCCAACTCTCGTTGTGCAAAGTCTGTTATGCCTATTACTGCCATGTTCCCTTCCAGTCGTACCCATTCATGTTCTTTCGTATAGCGTAAAGTATCTGGAAAATTCATGTGTCCTTTTTTTGTGTGCAAAGATTAGGAAAACCGTTGATAAAAGAAGAATTGAAGCCTCAGGGAATTTGTCACGATTTTCTTTTAATAAGTCGTACCCGAACGATGTGTATATCATCGATTGGTTTATCACCTGCTGATCGACCTGTAGTCGGAACGGCGGCTATCGAATCTATGACGGAAGTTCCTTTTATAACTTCGCCAAATACAGTATACCCCTGGTCTAAATGAGGTGCACCCCCGATACTTTTGTAAACAGCACGATGCGCTTCCGGAATTTTTCTGCCATTCAACCGGAATGTTTCTACAGAATCCAACGACATGTCAGTGAATATTCTACCCTGCACCAGGTAGAACTGTGAACCACTGCTCGCTTTTGCCGGATTAACATCATCGCCCATTCTTGCCGCAGCGATCACCCCCTTCTTGTGATACAATCCTGGCCGGATTTCAGCCGGGATCGTATAAGATGTACTGTTGGCTGATGATTTTTTGGTGGCCGGGTCACCTGCCTGTACCATAAATTGGAAGATTACCCGATGAAAAGTAATGCCGTCGTAGAATTTTGATTTTACCAGTGTAAGAAAATTATCCCGGTGTAATGGGGTTGAATCGCTCAATCGGATTACCATCGTTCCTTTATCTGTGATCATTTCAACATCCTTTTTCCTGTCGTTATTCCGAAGAGTATGGGAAAGCCGCGGATTACATGAAAAAAATGGAATGAGAAGACACAGTGAAATAAAAAAACTATTTCTCGTCATAAGATCTCAGAAATCATGTGATTCGAAATAAAGTAGGATGTGGTCCTTCAGGAAGTTTTCCTGTTCGATCATATTAAATACAGGCAAGGTTTTCAACTGCCTGAAATGAGGCCATCCG
>DATLDA010000236.1:0-7862 GCA_035526135.1 Flavitalea sp. | reverse complement strand
AGTGGAGACTTTTATACCCTCGATGAATACAGAACTCAAACTGAATCACTTCAAAAAAATAAAGATGGTAAACTGGTAATTCTCTATACCACGAACCCGGTTCAACAGGATAGCTATATACAGTCTGCAAAAGCAAAGGGTTATAAGATCGTAAAACTGGAAACACTCGTTGATGCAGCATTCATTAACCAGATGGAGATGAAATGGGACAATGTCCATTTTGTTCGGGTTGATGCAGACATTGCTGATAATCTTATTGATAAATCTGATAGCAATGAAAGTGTGCTTTCTGCAGAAGAAACAGATAAACTCAAGTCCTTATTCACATTTGAAATGAAGGATCTTCATGCACAGGTTGAAGTGAAAGGACTCACTAAAGAAGCACCACCGGTAATTGCGACCCGGCCGGAATTTATGCGCCGCATGAAAGATATGGCGGCGATGAATGGCTCGATGGCAGGATTTTATAATAACATGCCGGATGAAGTGAACTTAACAGTTAACGGCAATCATCCCATTTTTGACAAGATCCTGCGGGAGGACAATACCGAAAAACAACAAAAACAGGTACGCAACCTCGCTGATCTGGCTTTACTTTCTCAAGGGCTGTTAAAAGGAAATGATCTCACAGCATTCATACATCGAAGTGTTGAATTGATGGAAGAATCAAAGCCGAAGATTATTGTGGAAGCGTGAGAGTCGGCAGTCAGCAGTTAGCAGTTACTATTAGGGATTAAGTTATCAATTATCAAATAAAATCCTTTATTTAAAAATCCTTTATTACTTATAAACCGGGATAGCTGACTGCTGACCGCCGACCGCGATTTATTTACTGCCTACTCCCTACTTCTCTTCACTGGCTCTCACATCAATCACTCTCAGCTGAAGGTGTTTGCAATCATTCCATTCGTTTTCTTCGAGTGTGAACACTACATCTAGATCCTGATTTTTTTGTAATAAAGAGATCCGGTCTGCCATGCCAAAACCAATACCAGTAAATATGATATTATCTTGTTTCAAAGAAAATTTAAGATGTTGTTCGCTTACGACTTTTGAATAACCACTATCTCTTACTTTTTTAACGATAAATATCGGTCGCAGGTTATCAGGACCAAATGGTTCCATTTGGCAGAGGATGTTATAAAATGATTGTTTCAAATCAGAAAACCTGATTTCTGCATCAATACAAATTTCAGGGACAAGTAATTCATCAGGGATCGTTGCGGAAACAATCTTTTCAAATTTTTCCTGAAATGCTTCCACCTTATCCAGTTCGAGGGTCATACCGGCCGCATAAAAATGCCCGCCGTATCCGAGTAACAAATCTTTGCACTGGTGAATGGCTTCATATACGTTGAAGCCTGCGACACTACGTGCAGAACCGGCTGCATAATCACCAGATCGTGTAAGGACAATAGTGGGTCGGTAGTAATGATCAATTAGCCGGGAGGCAACAATTCCTACAACACCTTTATGCCAGTGAGACTGAAATACGACTGTTGATTTGCGCGTCATCCATTCTTCATTGCTTTTTATCAGGTAAAGCGCTTCCTCGGTGATATTCATGTCTGCTTCTTTCCTATCCTTATTGTCTATGTGTAACAATTCTGCATATTGTCGCGCCTCTTGCGGATCCGCCGCAATAAACATTTGTACAGCCTTTTTCGCATCATCCATACGGCCCGCCGCATTCACTCGGGGCGCGATCATAAAAACAAGACTACTTATATGCAGCGATGTTTTCAATCCACTAAGTTCTTTGAGTGCCTCAATGCCAAAATTCGGGCGTTCGTTTGCTTTCCGGAGTCCGAAGTATGCAAGTACTCGGTTTTCACCGCTCATTGAGACGATGTCGGCGGCAATCGCTGTTGCCACAAGGTCAAGGTTTTCAAATACAAGCGAATCCGGCAGGTTCAGACGATCAGCCAATGCAGTGATCAATTTGAATCCGACACCGCATCCGCACAGCTCTTTGAAAGGATAAGGACATCCTGGTTGTTTTGGATTCAGGATTGCAAAGGCAGAAGGTAGTTCAGAATCCGGAAGGTGATGATCACATACAATAAAATCAATTCCTAACGTAGCTGCATAACCGATGAGGGAAACAGATTTAATCCCACAATCAAGCGAAATGATTAGCGTAATTCCGTTCTGATGTGCATGCTCAATTCCTGCCAGCGATATACCATAACCTTCGCGGTAGCGGTGGGGTATATAAAAGTCGACCAGCTCTTTGTTGTAAATCGACGTAAGAAATTTCATCATACAGGCAACAGAAGTGGTTCCGTCTACATCGTAATCACCATAAACAAGAATTTTTTCCTGTCGTTCCAAAGCAGTAAGAATTCTCGCAACTGCTTTGTCCATATCTTTCATGAGCCACGGATCATGGAGATCTGTGAGTGCTGGTCTGAAAAACGCTTTTGCCTTATCAAACGAATCATAACCGCGCTGCACCAGTAACCTGCATAAAACAGGATTTACTTTTAATGCGTCGAACAGGCTGGCTACTTTTTCCGGGGAGGGACTAAGTGGTTTCCATCGTTTCTGAAGCAGTGAGGTCATTGTTTCATTAGTATTTTCTGTCTGTAGTGTATCTGACCAATTCTTCCAATCCATTTTTTATTTCCTCATTCGGAAACGTATGAAGAATGCCGAGCGCATCATCCCTGAAAGCAAACATTTTCTTCTCAGCGTATCCGATCCCTCCACTATCTTTTACCATGCTGATCACTTTTTTCACCTTTTTTTCATCGCGGTTGTGATTTTTTATTATATAGATCATTTCACGACGCTGGCTGCCATTGACCTTATTTAATGAATAAATGAGCGGCAGCGTCAATTTTTTTTCTTTTATATCGTTGCCTGTCGGTTTTCCCACATCTTCGCTTCCATAGTCGAAAAGGTCGTCTTTGATTTGGAAGGCCATGCCGACTTTTTCTCCGAATTCGCGCATTTTTTCGGCAATTCCTTCGTCATGACACGATGAATAGGCACCAGCCGCACAGGCGGAGGCAAGCAGCGAAGAGGTTTTGTTCCGGATGATGTCAAAATAAACTTCTTCACTGAGGTTGAGGTTACGCGATTTTTCAATTTGCAACAATTCACCTTCACTCATCAGTCGTACTGCATTGGAAAGGATCTGCAAAATACGGAAGTCATCATGGTCGAGTGATAAAAGCAGCCCTTTAGCCAGCAGATAATCCCCTACCAGTACGGAAATTTTTGTTTTCCAGAGCGCATAAGTTGAAAAAAAGCCACGTCGTTCAAGTGACTCATCTACTACATCGTCATGCACAAGGGTAGCGGTGTGCAGCAATTCTACGAGTGAGGCTGCCCGGTAGGTAGAGGGATTTACAGTGCCGCACAATTTAGCCGCAAGCAATACAAACATCGGCCTGAGCTGTTTTCCCTTCCGGTTTACGATGAAACGCATGATCCTGTCGAGCAGTGGAACCTGGCTTTTAACGGCATCACGGAATTCTTTTTCGAAGATGATGAGTTCATCATGTAGTATTGCCTGTGATAATTTCATTCGTTTCGGATGGCAAATTACTACTTTGAAAATGATTTGATCCCGTGGCTCTCTTTTTGCATGAAATCCTCAATTCGGATTGATTGACTTTTAGTTATACGCATTTGTGTTAGTTAAAAAAATTTGTTATTTAACTATCAATTAATATTTTTGCGTCGGTTTGGATTTTGTATTCTTAACAATTCTTATATAAAAATCAGTTATGGCAAGCAAAAAGTACACGAGTTTAATTATTTTGTTATGCCTGTTCGCGTCAACCCTCTTTGGCCAGCAGGAAGGCACTTATAACCCCCAGGATTCCTCAATCATTCCATCAAAAAGATTACCTCAGCACACCGAATTCATGGCAAATAATTATGCATATCCTGCCATGCCAAGAAATCAATGGGAGTTAGGTTTGAAGCTGGGTGCATTTAGTATTTCCGGAGATGTTCGTTCCAGATTTCCGGGGCTCGGTGCCGCTTTCCATGTTCGCAAAGCCCTTGGTTATGTATTTTCTTTACGTGGTGAAATTGGATTTGGCAGAACGAGAGGTTTGAATTTTCAACCTTCTAACAATTATTTGAAAAACAGGGCATGGGCTCCTTATTTTGGTCTTACTCCTGTCAGATCTATATTCTATAATTATCGCACAACTGTGTGGGATGCCACATTGCAGGGAGTGTTTACTTTAAATAATATCCGGTTCCATCGTGCGAAAACAGGCTTCAACGTATATGGTTTTGCAGGTGTTGGTGCTCTGATCTATGGTACTAAAGTGGATGCACTCGACGGAACTACCCCTTATGATTTTTCAACAGTTCTCGCTCAGTACGGTCCTACCGGTTTTCAATATAAAGACCGCAAAGACATAAAAAGCGATATTAAAGACATATTGGATGGCGATTATGAAACAGATGCAGATGAAGACAACAGCCAGCCAAAAATTTTCGATAAATCACTCAAACCAATCCTGACTGGTGGTGCCGGTGTTCAATTCAAACTAAGTAAAAAAGTTAGTCTCGGTATTGAAGACCGCTTCAATATTGTAAAATCCGATTTACTGGACGGTCAGCAATGGCAGGAAAATGATGCAGACAACAGGCTTGCCACTGCCCAGACAAGAGATTATGATCTTACAAATTTCCTTTCTGTGGGTTTGAATTTTTCACTTGGTGGAAAATCAGTTGAGCCATTGTGGTGGATGAATCCACTTGACTATGCGTATAATGAGATCAATAAGCCCAATCACATGAAATTGCCGAAACCGATTCTGGATGATGCAGACGGTGATGGGGTTACTGACCAGTTCGACCTCGAACCGAATACACCCGCTAATACACCGGTTGATACGCATGGTGTAAGCCGTGATACAGATGGTGATGGTGTTCCGGATTCAAAAGATAAAGAATTGATCACACCGACTCAGTGCCAGCCTGTAGATGCTGATGGAGTAGGAAAATGTCCGGAGCCTGATTGCTGCAAATTCATCGATTCATTACGCCAGGGACTTATTAATTACCGTGGTGCATGTAATATCGGAGACCTGCCAAGCATCACATTCCGTGGCAATACCGTAACACTTTCGAATGATGCAAAAGCGTTACTTGCAAGTGTTGCACAGAAGATCCGTGATAATGCAAGTTGTAAGATTGCGGTGATCGGATATTGCTCTTCCAGCAAATCACAACAACAGTTAAGCTGGGACAGAGTAAATGCAGTTATCAATCACCTGGTAGACAAAGAAGGGATCAGTGCTGATCGCTTTATCTGGAAATATGGCCAGGAAGGTGGTGATTGTAACACAATTGATCTGAGAGATGGCACAGGCGAAGAAGGTCCTTCAACAGTACCTGCTCCGCATCCAAACCTCAGACGTAGAGGGTAATAGAAATTGCTTCATAACTGAATAAGACCCTCCTCCGGCTCGTGCGGGGGAGGGTTTTATATTTATATTAACTGGATTGATTTGGGGACACATGCATTACCGGTCATATTTGTAAAATGCATACCTTTGCGCACTTTATGCGATTAGCCGGATTATCATTATTGCTCGCCTTTTGTATTGGATCATGCTCTCAATTCAATAAAGTAATGAAGAGCACCGATTACGACTACAAGTTGAGGATGGCTGAAAAGTATTATATCAAAAAAGATTATAATCACGCACAGCAGTTGTACGAAGAGCTGTTTCCGATATACAAAGGGACGCCGCAATTTGAAGACATTTTTTACAAATTTGCTTATTGCTCCTATTATCTTAGAGACTGGTTTCAGGCAGAAAATCTTTTCAAGCAATTCGTTGAAGTATTTCCTTCCAGCACGCGTGCGGAAGAAATGGAATATATGCGGGCCTATACTTTTTTCCGTCAATCTCCTAAAGTCGAACTCGATCAGACGAATACAATCAAGACTGTCGGATTCATGCAGGCATTCATCAACACCCACCCGGGTTCTGCCAGAAATAAAGAAGCCGCCGATATCATTGACCAGTTACGCGCTAAACTTGAATTGAAAGAATTCAAGAGTGCTGAATTATATTATAATCTCGGACATTACCGCGCTGCCGCCATTGCATTTGCAAGTCTGATGGATAACTTTCCAGACTCGCAGAAAAGCGAAGAGTACAAATTGCAGGTTATTAAATCCTATTACCTTTATGCGGTGAACAGCGTGGAAGAAAAGAAGGCCGGCCGTTTTGAGCAGGTAGTTACAGAAGGAAATGATTTCATCGATCGTTTTCCGGAGAGCAAAATGCTCGCGGAAGTTCAACGCTTCCAGAATTTATCACAAAACAACATTAAAGCCTTACAAAATGAGCAGGTTAAGACGACAAATTAGTGCCAACACGGCCAACACGGCAGAAACAAAGGATCTCAATGTAATTAAAGGAAAGACAGGTAATGTGTATGAATCCATTGCCATCATTGCAAAGAGAGCGAACCAGATCAATATTTCCATGAAAGAGGAATTGCATAATAAACTGGAAGAGTTCGCAAGTCATACGGATAGCCTCGAAGAAATACATGAAAACAAAGAGCAGATTGAGATAAGCAGGGCTTATGAGCGTATGCCAAATCCTGCTTTGCTTGCCACGCAGGAATTCCTGGAAGACAAGATTTATCATCGGAAGAATGAAGACGATCTTTTCAGTTAATGGTAACCTTCAAAAATGATACAGGCGACAGCAACAGCTGTCGCTTTTTTTATAAAGAGACAAGGCGGCACAACTTATTAAAAAGAATTACTTTTATTTATGCTCGATGGCAAAAAGGTATTAATAGGGATAACAGGCAGTATTGCAGCGTATAAGTCAATCCTAGTGGTGCGACACCTGGTAAAACAGGGTGCTGAAGTAAAGGTGGTGATGACGCCTGCTGCGAAGGATTTTGTTTCTTCTCTAACCTTATCTACTTTATGCCGCAATCCGGTCATAACTGATCTTTTCAGCAATGAGTCGTGGTCAAATCATGTACAATTGGGCAGATGGGCGGATATTTTTTTGATTGCCCCCTTAAGCTGCAACACACTCGCAAAATTGGCTGTTGGCTTATGTGATAATATGCTACTGGCAACTTATTTGTCTTCTACATGTCCTGTAGTTGTAGCACCGGCTATGGATGAAGATATGTGGCATCATCCCACGACTGTACAAAATCTCGAAAAACTCCGATCGTTCGGAAATCATATTATTCCTGTCGATAAGGGAGAATTGGCGAGTGGGTTATATGGTGACGGCAGAATGGCAGAACCTGAAGCGATTGTTGCTTTTTGCACAGAACATTTTTTTTTAGAGAAAGACCTGGAAGGAAAAAAATTCCTCGTTACTACAGGTCCAACGTTCGAACCAATTGACCCGGTGCGGTTCATTGGCAATCATTCGTCCGGTAAAATGGGGATCGCACTCACACGTGAATTAACGCGGAGAGGGGCGATCGTTCACCTGGTGATGGGACCTTCCACTATTCACGCTGACTTTGAAAATACAACTATTCATAAAGTTCAGACTGCAGAAGAAATGTATGAAGTCTGTATGCGCGAATTTCCCTCAAGTGACGTCGCGATCATGGCCGCTGCCGTAGCCGATTATACTCCCGTGTCACCGTCTTCAGACAAACTGAAAAAAAATGCCGACACAATTACCGTGGAATTACGAAAGACAAAAGACATTCTTAAAAGTCTTGGTGAAAAAAAATATAATGGCCAGATCCTCGTGGGATTTGCATTGGAAACATTAAACGAAAGGGAATATGCGATCGGTAAATTGAAAAGTAAAAATGCCGATCTGATTGTGCTCAATTCACTCAACGACAAAGGGGCTGGTTTCGGAGTGGATACAAACAAAATC
>DATLDA010000224.1:0-10741 GCA_035526135.1 Flavitalea sp. | reverse complement strand
TGCTATTTTTTGACGGCGACCTGTAAGTATGTAAATGGCCATTGCACCTACGAAATAATAACCCGAATGACAGATCATATCAAGTTGCCAATGATACTCCGGTATAAAGAAAGTTTCCGGATGAAAACCTGGCCAGAAAGACACCGTCATCGTAAGCGCAATGACCAGAATAAAATAAAATATCCGGCGAAGCATCTTTTTATGGCGGGAAGGGTCATTATATATTCTTTTAGAAGACCGGTCGAATCTGGTAGAGAGCATGCAGATAATTTAAAGTTAGTTTGAACAACACGGGTAGGTAAAAGATGTATATTTAAAAAAACCCCTGCAGTAATTGAATTTGGTGAAATCACTCCCCGAAAAGCACACTTTGTTTCGTATCAAACAAAATGACACCTCACCGGATATGCCGTTGCTTGCACTTTCAATTGCAGGAGTATCATTTTGTTTTTTTGTAGGATTTCCATTTGGTAACCATCAGGAATCTTATATGTGGTTGCCGCAACTCGAAAAAATGAGCCTCAGCGAATGTTTTACACGCCAGGTTCAACCCGTTGCGAATTACCGGCCTCTTGGTATTGCCACAGCCTGGATCAGCTATCATCTAAGCAGCGGTATTTACCTGCAACAAATATTGAACTGGATGTTTGCTGCCGTTTCTTTTGTTATACTATTTCTTCATAGCCGCCAGCGCGCATTACTGGCATCTGTAGCCTTTATTGCAGGGGCCGGATTTTTCTCCGGTTACATTTATCTTTTTCATTTGCATGGAGTGTTCTATGGTCCTTTACAAGTCTATCTCGCCATTCTAACGGTAATGGCGTCGAAGGGAACCTCGGTTTCCACAAAGCAAATGTTTCTTTTGTTTGGCGGAACGGTTGTAGTTTCTTTTTTTCATCCGTTTGCGCTGATGCTTTTTCTGGCGTTCATTGCCGGATCATTTTTTGATTTCAGGAGTTTTAAAAGATCCGATAAATTTTTATTTCTATTCTTGGGAGCACTTACAGTCGGACTCTGGTATTTTCTTGTACCATCACTGCCCTTTGAAAAAGATCTCGCGGTAAAAGGCTGGCTACTATCTTATACCCTTACCGAAGTGAACACGTTGTTATCTTTAGTCTCTTTCATATTTGCTGAATTTGTGGTGTGGCATACATCTGCAAAATCACGAACATTCTCTCTTACAGCAGTTTTCATTGTCTCCATTTTTTTTATAATGGCTC
Source organism: Flavitalea sp. (assembly GCA_035526135.1). Lineage (GTDB taxonomy): Bacteria > Bacteroidota > Bacteroidia > Chitinophagales > Chitinophagaceae > Flavitalea. The sequence goes on along the minus strand of DATLDA010000224.1, from coordinate 9,518 downwards.
ATCTTCCACTTCTGTTCATATGGATAGCAGCCTGCGGCTGGAAAATGGCTGTACTCAGACAATGGCGAATGTTTTCGATCCTCATTGCAGCTTCTGCCTTTCCGTTTGCGACTGCCACCGGTTCTCCCACTTATGTTCTATTTGTAATAATGGTAGGCATTTTCTGCACTTGTATGAATGTTTCAATCAAAATACCCGCCCGAAAGATGAAAACGGCTTGCTGGATTTTGTTTATTCCACTTGCTATTGTGTTATTCTTATCTCTGGTTAATTACCGCATTCCTGTATTAAGCAGATTCATTTCACCTATACTCGCAGAAAAAGAAAAAACATTTCAACTTGAGAAGATAATAAGCAGATATCAGGATTCGACCGCAGTTAGAACTTACCGCCTGCAATTAGTAGACTCTGCGAATTATCCTGTTCATTCACGGAACAATATCGCACGATCTCACCGGCCACCGACCAATCAATTTTTTCTTGATCAATATTTACACCAAACACCTGTAGCGGCAGCAGGTAAAATATTTCTCATCACATTTGGAGATCAAACAGTAGAGGGGGGAAAAATCGTTTGGAAAGAAAAGGGAATGTGGAATGGAAGCGCATGTGTTTTCCGGATCTCGGGTGTTCAATAAGCATTGCGATCTCCGTGGCACATGATGAGCAGGGTGAGGCAAACAATTTTGAAATCCAGCCAAAGGTTCCAGTTTTCCATATACCAAATATCATGTTCTATCCTTTTTCGTAATTGTTCTTCTTCAGTGATCTCACCACGGTATCCATTGATCTGCGCCCATCCAGTAAGGCCCGGTTTTACAAAATGCCTGATCATATATTCATTCATGATCCTTCCATAATCCTGTGTATGTTTCAACATATGCGGTCTTGGTCCTACCACCGACATATGGCCCGTAAATACATTAAAGAATTGTGGAAATTCATCAATATTCGTCCTGCGCAAAAAACGTCCGATTTTAGTATACCGTGCATCATTACGTGTTACCTGTTGAATGTCGGAGATAGAATTCTTCTTAAGGCTTCTGAATTTGAAACAACGGAAAGGCTTGTTGTTCTTGCCGGATCTAAGCTGAACGAAAAAAACAGGGCCACGGGAATCGAGTTTTATCAGTATCGCAAGGAGAGGAGCTAGCCAAGACAGAATAAAAACAATTACGAACAGGCTCACAACGATATCGAATAATCTTTTCTTTACCTGGCAGGCGATATCTTCCAATGGTTCCGACCGCAACGATAAAATGGGAATATCATTAACATAATCAAGGTGGATGTTCCGGTTCACAAACACTTTGAAGTCGGGCACAAATTTGAACCTGATCAGGTTTTTTTCAGCCACCTGGGCATATTCATAAACGCATGCCTCTTTTTCGGGAGAAATGGTAGAATAAATCTCCGTGATATCGTGATCAATGGAATAGTGTACGCACTCATTGAGATTTCCAAGTATAGGATAGCGCGAAAGCTCATGTACATTTTCGTAATCTTCGAAATAGCCTTTAACGGAGATCGTTTTGCTATTGCTTGCAAAATGTTCTGCAAGTTTTTTCGATAATTCATTATATCCGAGAAGAACAACCTTTTTATTGAACCATCTTTTGTTACGGATCCATTCTGATCCCATAATAAAAAGTATCCTGGTTATAAGCAGGGTAAAAGCGAAGCCGGCGAACAAAAGCATTACGAAAAGCCGGCTGTACTGAAAGTTGTACAGAAATATAAAAAGCAACATGACAACACTAAATAAGATATAACACTGCACAGTTTTTCTGCTGAATCTTTCAAAATTCATCTGGTGATCATTAATATACAACGCGGTAACATATGCGGATCCAAGCCAGGCCATGTTCCCAAAAATAAAAAGCAATTGATACGCGCTATCATTCAATCCATGAATGCGGGTCATGGTGAACATCAAGACAATGTTTACCAGGCAGAGAGTTAGCAGGTCCACAAAGGCAAAGAAGAACCGGAATAAGTTAGTATAATGACTGTTCATGCAAAGCAGTTAAAGGGTTGAATAAAAACTACGTTTATTCTTCTATGGTCAGAACAAAATCCATGGTGAAAAGCAAGAACCTGTTATAGCGGATACTGTAACGGGTGATGCCCAGTTCCTTAAGCATTTTTTTCAAATCCTTCTCCCGTAATAAAAACATATAATTTCCAGTAGCCCATTTTTTCCCTATTGCTTTCAGGATTCTGTCAAAGTATCTTTTTGGCAGGTAATGCAGGAGGGGAAGCCTTGTATGCACTTCGACAGGGAAAAATCTGTTGGGAGTGGTTACAAATATCTTTTTACTTGTGCGTAGTAGTTCCGAAAGAAAGAATTTTTGTTTTTCGTAGTCACCAACATGTTCTATCACAGCATTTGACCAGGCAATGTCAAAACTTTTATTTTCAAAAGGAAAAATGTTCCCATCATAGGTGACTACTTTCACCTCCGGGTGCTTTTTCCTGAATACCACAGGCTCCTCTATTCCCAATGCAGTAATTTTTGATTTGTGTGGATAGTTTTTTTCGAGAAAATTAATAGCATCGTAGGCGTCATCATCGGTATAGCCAACATCCAGAATATTAGTTGCCGGATCAGGCTTCATTGTCTGCAGGAAATATTCATATTTACCTTTCCGGTTTTTTTCTGAGATCTTGCGTGCCACTCTTTCAAGAAGTTGTTTCATGTAGTTCAGGCCGTATCAATTAATATTTTGAAAAAACGTCTATATGTTCCTCTGTAACTGTCTGCCAGTTAAAATAATTCAGGGCCCTGGTTTTTGCGCGGGCGCCAAGTTGAAGAATATGGTTAGTATGTTGGTCGGCGAATTCAATCTGTTCCTTCAGTGATTCGATGTCTGCCCTTCTGAAAGCAATCGCAGTATCTTTTACAGCGTAAAGATTTTCTTCAATATCGCTTACGATCAAAGGCACTCCTAACCCCATTACCGACAAGACCACAGGTGACAGGCCTTCTACATCCGACGGTTGAATGTAACAATAGGCTCCTCTCATGAGCCTGTTCACATCGTCACCATATACAAAACCGGTAAATACAATTTTGTCGCTAGCCGCTTCATGCAACTGTTTCTCATAGGGCGAAGGGTTGGGGCACCCGCCGACCAAAACTAGTTTTCTATTCGTATTCGCTTTTTGAAATGCTGGGATCAGGTAATGAAGACCTTTATCAGGAATAAACCTGCCAACAAAGAGATAATATTCATTTTTCTTGAGTCCAAATCTTTCAAGAAGCGTTTTATCTTCCTGCACATCATCCATTTCGCTTCCAAATGGAATAAATTCGTAGGATTTCCCAAACTTCTTTTCAAAATAATTTTTGGCAATTACATTGTCGAAGATGACCATGTTTGGAATATGGGCTGTTATATAAGAGCTGAACTTTAGATATATTTTTCCATACCAGGGCCATTTCTTTCTCTTCCAGTCAACTCCGTCCTGACTAATGAAAACTTTCTTTCCAAACATCCGCAGAAATACACACCAGATGCTGTTACCGCCATTTTGAATGTGTACAATGTCCGCCGTATTATTTACAATGATATCCACCGTACATTTCAATGAATGGATGAGCGTATCAAAACCTTTCCTGTTTACAGTCTTAAAGGTTTTAATTCTGACTCCTTTATATTCTTGCAGATCGATGGAAGCATCGGGATATTTCCTGTTGTATGCGGTTACTGCATGACCTTTTGAGACAAGCCGCGGTAATAATTCAAGTACAAATTTATCGGCTCCTGCTGCACCGTTGGAAGGAGGGAGAGAGCGGAAACCGAATGCTGCTATGCGCACAAAAACTGATTGATTAAATTAAAGACTTATATTTTTTCTTGCTCTGCGTCTGTAAACGAACGCTTCCTTCAAATATTCTGAATAATAAGTATCGAGATATTCCCGTAATGCAGTTTTCCAATCCTGCATTGTATACATATTCATGGATTCAAGTTTTTTGCATACAAGGCTCTCACAAGGTGGCCTGTCAGCGAAATACACATCCTTAAAATGGTCTGACGATACTTCGATGATATTTACATGATCATCCATTCCCAATATCCTGATCAGTTCATGCGCTACTTCCAGCCTGCTTGTTTCACCCCTGCATACAAGATTGAATAACCCCCAGTTATTTGTTTCAAGCAATAGTTTCACATTTTTTGCAAAGTCTACTGTGAACGTCGGAGTTCCCTCTTTATCATTGACAACAAACAGTTCCATTTTACCATCAGCAAGTTGCTGTATCAGTTTGTTAATAAATTTTTTGTCCTTGCGCGGACCTCCACCCATCATCCACCCGGCCCTGCAAACCAAAAAACGCGATGCGTTTTCGATCACATATTTTTCGCCCATATACTTTGACTTGGCATAATGCCCGAGCGGATTCGGAATATCCCAATCATCATATTCATCCTGTTTTCCATCAAAAATCCCTGCCGTACTTATATAAAGCAGGGGAATATTCAATTCATTTGCAATTGCCACTGCATATTTGACGGAAGTAGTATTAGTCTGATAAGTATCATCAACATGCCGCTCACAATATTCCAGGTCTGTAAATGCACCTAAATGAAATAGGTAATCCGGTTTAAAAGAAATCACCTGCGCTCTGTATGCTTCATAATCACGGAAATCAAGTTGGGATAGCCACGTTTCATTTACATCTTTGTCCGTACAGGAGAGCATATAATCTTTTTTGAATACCCTGTAGAAAGCTTCCCCGAGCATTCCGCCTGCACCTGCAATAAATATTTTTTTTCTGGTCTGTTGCATATAGAATCGTTTATTGAGTAGAATAACTTCTGTTACAAACAGGGAGAATTACCTGTCAAACTTTACGAGCGGCACCCAATGATTCTTCCGGGAACACCCGCTACAATTGAATACGCCGGAACGTCATGCAGGACGACGCAGCCTGCGGCAATTATGCTTCCTTTGCCGATTGTAACACCATCGAGAATAACTGCCTTAGCGCCTACCCATACATCGTCTTCCACAATTACACCTTTTCGAATCGTAGGCTGCTTGATCATCGGAATGCCTGTAAGATCATGGCAATGGTTTTCGGAGAAAAGTGAAGAGCCTGGTCCGAACATCGAGTTTGAACCTATCTGTACAAAACCTCTCACCTGTATAAATACATTCTGGGCGATCCCAACATTATTTCCGATGGCCAGTCCTTCACCGAGTTTACTCAACACGCCTGTACATTCAATGATAGTATTACGATGAATGGATACATTGTTGCCTATCGTAATTCCTTTCTTGCACAGCCCGTTGATTTCAACGTGATCACCGATGATGATGGTTTTTCCCATTGTGATCTTATGAAGAAATCGAAGCTTGCAATTTCTTCCTACAAAAAGAAAACCATCGCATTTCTTCAACCAAATTCTGTAATATAATCCCCTCAGAAAGCAGATCCCTTTTTCAAAAAGCACGATCCATTTATCCTTATATGACAGTGAGCTGTCAATTGTATAATTGGTCTTTCCCAATTTTTTTACAACATTCTGCATCAGGTCCATATCACTTACAATTTCAAACTGAGATCTGAAAATATTTTTTCGAGTTCCACCTTAAAGGAATTGTAACACACCATCTTTTTTACGTGCGCGTGCGCATTGTTTCCAATTGTTGCAAGGATGGAAGGATCCATCTGTATCAGGTGATCGATCTTATTTTGAAGGTCTTTTATATTGCCTGCTTCGAAAAGGAACCCGGTGGCGCCATCCATAATCAGTTCGGGAATGCCACCAATGCGGGATGCAAGTACCGGTTTTGATAACAACAGGGCTTCAACAACTGAATACGGGAGATTTTCATACCATTCGCTCGGTACAACAACAAAACTGGCTTCTTTCAGATATTTAAAAACATCACTCTTATTTCTTCTTCCGAGGAATGTTATATTGGTATAATGCTCCGACTTACAATAGGCAATTAATTCTTCCAGATGATCGCCACTACCAATGACATATAAATGGACATCCCTGTCCTTGACTGCCCTGACCAGTGTATGTACTCCCTTTACTTTTGTAATATTTCCTACATAAACAATGCTCTTTTTTTTATCGGGGATGTTTACAGAAGAAGGAATGGAATCGGTATCGAATAAGTTATATACCTGGCGAATCTTCGCAGGTTCGAAGCCAAATTCAATGAATTTATTGGCAATAAACCGTGAAGGACAGATATAAAAATCTACATACTTATACGGATTGACCAAACTGTTTGTATAGCTTTCAACGGCGGCAATCGTACTGGCACGCCACGAATTTTTTTTGCAATTGTTTACGATACATTGGTAATAAGCTCCGCCCTTGCATTTTTCACAGATCTTATCCTTGCTGGTAAAAGTTGTATTTGGACAAAGAATGGAATAATCGTGTACCGTCCAGATGATTGGAATATTGTTCTTTTTTAATAACGGTAAGATGCTTGTAGGTGTCAGGTAATGATGAATGTTGTTGATATGCGCAATATCAATCTGGTTTTCCTCAAGGAGTTTTTGAAGATTTCTTTTCGCTTCAACCGAGTAAAGCGTTTTTTTCACGGCCTTGACACCATTGGCGAGTGATTTGTTTTTATTCAGGTCTTTGTAGTTGATATTCGAAATAAAATAACGGGAATAGGGTGTAGCATAATTGTGCTCACTGTGCATGGAAAATGGAATAACCTCATGTCCCTGCTGCTGATAAAAGTTGATCAGATTTTCAATATAGGTCCAATCGCCACCGGTTGGGTACCACGACCAGTTGATAATGAGAATTTTTAATGGACGCGTAGCAGGGGTTGTGAAAGAAGTGCTTATGCTCCTTCTTCCCGTATTCAGTAATTCCATATATTATTAAACGGCCTGGAGAATTTCCAGTAATCTGGCACTGGTTCTGGTTGAATCAAAATTATTTTCGGCTACTTTTCTGGCTTCCGCTCCAAGGACAGGTATGCGTGGAATATTTGTAAGGATATACGTTATAGCTGCAACCAGTTGATCTTCGGATCCCGGTTCAATGATCAAAGCGTTCACATTATGCTCCAGATATTGAGGCACGTCGCCGATTTTCGTTGCAATGACAGCCCTGCCTGCAGCTAGAAATTCACCGAGTTTGAAAGGGAATCCGGCATTTGCATATTTGGTATTGATTCGGGTCATACAGAAAATATCGCACTGATTGAGCAGCTTATAATAAGCCTCTGTTTTCAGGTAACCCATATAGATAATCCGGTTTCCATTCTCTAATGACCGGATCTGTTCAAGATATTTTTTTATGTCCGCATCCAAACCGATGCCACTCAAAATCAGGGTAACACCTGAAAATTTTTTGCTGACTTTATCGAAGGCATTAATTAATCCGGCAATTCCATCTTTCGCTGCGAAACTTCCTCCGTAGAAAATCCGGATATTTTTTTCGTCTGGTATATAATCGGTTCTTCTGAAATAATTGAAATCGACGGAAATGGGCATCAGATATACAGGAACCCGTCCCGCAGTGATCGATTGCATACGCTGGTAAAGATGTTGAGAAATAGCAAGGATTGAATGCGCTAAATAAGATGTTGAATGAATCAGAATTCTACTGCTCATTAACCGTATCCAATGTAAAAAACCCGTGAAGCGAACCTGATAACGATTGTCTTCCACGATATCAAAAACTATTTTATAACCCTGCGTGCGCGCATATAATATGAATAAAAGATTTTTTATATCAGGTGAATCATAATGGTATAAAACGTTTTCGGTTTCCTTACGGGCAGCTGAATGGATAAATTGGATTCCCTGCTGATAAAACAGAAATATGGAGACGGGGTTATACCAGCAGTACGTTATCTTCTTATAGCTTACTCCATCTATTTCCCCGGATACTGATTTTTGCTTTGTATTGCTGTGTACCAGATTATGTAGCGTTACTTTTCCTCTGTGGCGCAACGGTTCGAATAAATTCCTGACTCTTGCAGAATCTGCCATCCCTTCTGCATACGAAACATTTAAAAGAACTATATTAATACCGGTGCCTTCCACTATTTAATCAAAGCATTTTCAAATGTTAACCTCAGGTTTTCCTGCATCGTCTCGAGGTTGAAATTTTTCATCGCAAATTCTGATGAAGCAGTACCATAGGATTTACGCACGGCTCCATTGTTATATAATAACCGGATTGAATGAGTTAATTTTTTGCTATCAGGAGAATCTATTATGAATGCCCATTGATGCTTCCGGGCATGTTTTGTTACTGCGATTTCTCCCGGGCCATATAATAAAACCGGAACGCCAGTCACCATATATTCGGGAGCTTTGGTAGGAAAAGAGAAGCGAAAATATTTGCGGGTAAAAAGATCAAAATTGTGGGCGAGCAATAGTACATCCGCGGAAGCGAGGATACCCGGAATCGATTGATAGGGAACAATTTTTCCAATATGAACAAAGGGATACTTTGAGAGTTTTTGCAAAACCGGGTCACGCGAAGTAGTTTGAATATGAAACCGGATCCTCCTTTTTTCGGGCAATTGATCAATTGCCTGTGCTACTTCCAACAGGCATAAATCGGTTCCAATGGTAATACGTCCAGCATATAAAATAGTGAATGGATCCGCAGCCACGTAATCTTTCTTCCGGTACATTTTCCATAAAGCAATATCAAGCCCATTGTGAAACACGGTAAAGTTTTTACCATATTTCTTCGAATAAGCTTTATTCATTTCTTCCCCGATGCTGAAACACAAATCTGACTGATTGATCAGATCACGGAATGTATAAGCTGTTCGGCGTTGCCAATACCAATGTAATAGGCCGGGAGGATTGAAATAATTATCGATGTAATGATCCATTACATGCGTTGTAACCTTCAGCTTGTACTTTTTCTTCAGTTGCAAAACCATTTCAATAATGTCCAGTTCGTTGGCATGTGTATAAACGAAGTCAGGATGAAAATCAGTTACCCACTGACCGAATTTTTCTGATATTCTCGGTTTTCTCGAGTAGTGGTACAATCCAAAAAAATGCAACAACCTGTTATACCATTTAACCAGGAATGGAAACTTACTATGATACGAATCGGACGATGGGGCAGGAACGATTATTTTTTCAACTGGTTTATCTGCCGGACCTGAAGGTGTTTTTTTCTGAAACAAATTGAAAGGAAAACGGCGTCTGTTCTCGTCATATCCGAGCTGGTACACATGTTCGGCCATTGAGTAATCATCTTTAGCCGGGAATTCATTCGCAATTGCCAGCCTGGAACGATCCCATTTTTTAAACAGATTGGAAAGAGTAATTCCACAACCAGAGGATTGATCAAAGGAAATTCCAACGAGTAATATTTTCGGAAAGAAAACGTCTTTTTCAACTGCGTTTTTGACGGCTGCCACTTCAGCGGTCATTTTTGTGGCCGCGATACTCAATTCTGTTTCCTGATTCATGTATTCATTCCAATTGGCTATTTTATCAATTCTTTTTTTGTATCCGCCGCTATTGGTTTGATAGGTCGACACGG
>DATLDA010000160.1:0-3669 GCA_035526135.1 Flavitalea sp. | reverse complement strand
CCCTGTCATCCTGAGCGTGCCTGAGCGCAGCGAAGGCGATAGCGAAGGATCTGTTCTGACCGACTTCCCTTATAATTAATTATTAATTCCCAGAGTGTTCGCGCCCCAGACGAAAGCGCAAAGAAATCTTTCGATCCTTTATTCCTATAAATCTTATTCAGACAAAATTTTCTCACGCCGGCAGAATAATCACAAATCTTGCTCCCACGTTCTCCTCACCCTCTGCATAGATTATACCATCATGCCGCTCCACGATCTTCCGGCAAAGCGATAATCCAAGTCCGGTTCCCTCATACTTGTCTTTCGCATTGAGTCGGGTAAAAGTGCTGAATATTTTTTCAGCATCTTCCCTTCCAAAACCAATTCCATTGTCTTCAAGCACCAATTTGTAATACTTTGCCGAAGGTTTCAAGATTTTATGCTGTAATTCAGCATTGTTAACTGTCATTGCGGACAAACGGATCATTGGTGCCACCCCCTGTCTTGTAAATTTCAGTGAATTGTTGAACAGGTTATAAAACAACTGATATAGGAGGATCGACGACCCTGAAATAACAGGAAGTTTTTCAAAATAAAGCTTAGCATCCTTTTGTGAAATGGGAACTTCTAAATCGTACTCAATATTTTCCATCAACTCATTCAAATCAACTTCTTCTTTTGTTTGCTCCACTGAATTCAACGATGAATAAAGAAGAACACCATCGATCATAGAATACATCCGCATGGCAGATTTTTGTATTTTGTTGAGGTAGTCGATTGATCGGGCTGGCATCTGATTTCCCAACTCTTCTTTCATACGGTTGCTAAACGTCATCACTTTTCGCACCGGTTCTTTCAGATCATGCGATGCTACATGCGCAAACTGTTGCAGATCTTCATTCGAACGTTCCAATTCCGCTGTCCTTTCCGCAACCAATTTTTCGAGGTTTTCAGAAAATTCTTTTTGATGATGAATATCTGATACAGCACCAATCCATTTTACTATTTTGCCTCCTGCATCTTTCAGAGGTTCAGCCACTGCATTATGCCATCGGTATTCACCTGATTTATGCTTCAGCCGCACCTCATATTGAAAAGCCTCTCCATTACCGAAGTGCGTTTCCCAGGTATGCATAATATTATTCCAGTCATTCGGATGCACCATTTCCCTCCATGCTTCGCTCACTCCTTCAATACCTGAATACTCTTCCCAATGTTTTGATCCGTATTCGATATTACCATGCATGTCTCTCATCCAGACCATTTGCGGTAGCGCGTCTGCGAGCGTACGGAAACGACTTTCACTTTCCCTGATTTTTTCTTCCGCTTCTCTTCTTTTTTTCGCAATACTGATTTGTGAGCGAACCCGGGCGAGGAGCTCCTTTGAAGAAAAAGGTTTAATGAGGTAATCATCGGCACCCAAATCAATACCTTCTATTTTTTCATTCTCGCCCGCCCGGGCAGATACGAGTATTACAGGGATCGAAGAGGTGGCCACATTTTCTTTTACAACCTTTAAAAGCTCAATGCCATCCATAACTGGCATCATTACGTCACTTACAATCAATGCCGGAACATCTTCTTTTAATCGTTGAAGTGCTTCCTTTCCGTTTGCGGCTGTTATTACGAAATAATCATCTTGTAAAAGAGTACTGAAATAACGTCGCATATCAGCGTTATCGTCAACCACTAATACAGCAGGTCGGTTTTCTTTAGCAGTGTTTAGGTTATTACTGGTTTCCGTGATATCATTTTCTGTAAGTGTTGCCGCCTCCAAAACAAACATATCGGAAAGTGGGATATCGTCATCTATATCTTTATCAATTATCCGTGATTTTGATAAATGTTGTTTACCCATTGGTAACGTCACAATAAATTCAGAACCTTTCCCTAAGTGACTGGTAACATCAATGATACCCTTATGAAGTTTTACCAGCTCGTAAACCAGCGACAGACCGATGCCGGTACCTTCGTAAGTTCTCCCGGTACTGTTTTCGATCCGGTGAAAGCGTTCGAACATTTTCGGCAGTTCTTTTTCCGGAATACCCACTCCGGTATCCTTCACTTTCAGAACGATTCGCCGTCCATCTGAAATGAGATGAACAGATATTTCGCCGGCGAGCGTGTATTTGAAAGCGTTAGACAGAAGATTGAGTACAATCTTTTCCCACATTGTCCGATCGAGATACACGGCCGGGGTGACAGGTTTGCAATCCACGGTGAATTTCAAACCCGCATTTTCAATGATCGATCGAAAGCTTCCTGCAATTTCTTCCGTAAGTGCTGCAACATCGGTTAGCTGATATTTTGCTTTTACTTTTCCGGCTTCCAGACGGCTGAAATCAAGCAGGTTATTGACGAGGCGCAACAACCGGATCGCGTTGCGGTGTGTTGTTTTAATTGACGTAAGCGTTCCATTTCCTACTTCACTGACCGGTTTTTTTAACAACTCTTCCAGCGAGCCCAGCATCAATGTCAACGGCGTTCTGAATTCATGAGAAATATTTGAAAAGAACAATGTTTTCGCTTTGTCAATTTCTGCAAGGGCGGTGGCTTTTTTTCGTTCTTCTTCTAATGCAGCAATCACGTTGTAAGCTGTTGCCAAAGTACCGGCAATCGTGTCAATAAATACACTGTATTCATCATCAAAACGCCGGCGGGCATTCAATCCGCAAACAAGTATGGAAATGCAATTCCCTGAACCATCGATTAATGGCTGAATGCAGACTTCTTTTATGGCTTCCGGCCAAAGATTTTTTGGTGGATGATCGAAGAAATCCGAAATGTCTTGAATGAACAATGACTTGCCTGATGACAGAACGGTTTCAAAAGGCCACGCTTTTTTCTGCTTACTATGTTCTTCGTGTGAAAGTGTGGATGCAACCAGCTTCGGTGTATTATCTGAAACGCGGTATATCGTTGCAAAAGAGATGTCCGGTGAAGCGCCGTTAAGAAGACTGATCGCCTGACTGAATAAATCTGAATTTCTCTTTGACTCAGCCAATTTCAGGGCAAAATTTTTCAAAAAGGCGCTTCGTCGTTCACGCGTTACCCGATAGGTTGTCTCGATGACAGCATTAAAAACACCTTCCACCTTCCCCGCTTCACCATAGACAGGAGTAAAAGTGAAATCAAAATAACATTCCTCCGTATACCCATGGCGTTGCATGGGAAGCAATGCATCTTTTGAACCGCCAGGCTCACCTGTGAATGTTTTTTGAAATTGTGGTTCTATCTCGTCCCAGATATCCGGCCATACCTCTTTTGCAGGTTTGCCCAATGCCCAGGGATTTTTATTACCCGGTATCGGACTCCAGGCATCGTTATAAATAAGCGTAAGATCTTTTCCCCAATAGATTGCAATCGGGAAGTTTGAGTTCAAACAAATACTGAGTGCGGAACGAAGACTTTGTGGCCATGAATCAATTGATCCGAGAGAACTCAACCTCCAATCGTAGGAACGGATTAATGTTCCCATCATGCCTCCTCCCGATAAAAATTGAGACTGCGCCAGTCCCGAGGATCGAGTGTACGGTTGCTTCATATCGATAATGAAGCAGTAAGTTACGGAATACGTTAAAACGAGCAATAATTTGAGACACCCGCCTGGATTCTTGTTGATGAAAGAAGGTGGCTTCGATGATAAATCCTAGACATTGACAACCGACACTGATCGAGATTTTTTTACTG
>DATLDA010000209.1:0-5481 GCA_035526135.1 Flavitalea sp. | reverse complement strand
TTTCTTTCGTTCCCTTCATTTTCTTTTTCAACTTCAGTTCGCTCACTGTTTCATTGCCGTAGAAATTAACCTGGTTGATACGAACCTTGCCTCCTTTTTCTATAAAAAAAAGCAGGTTGACTGAATTGGCAAGTTTCGGATCTTTTTCTTCCACAATACGAACGCTTGCACTCTGAAAACCTTTTTCTGTGTAATATTTCTGAATTGCTTCAATCGCATTTCGTTTAACGTTCTCCGTTACAACACGCCCTTTTACCAATCCTGACTTAGGCGTTAATTCTTCCCCTTCGGATTTGCGTACGCCTTTGAAAAAATAATTCCCGAGGCGGGGCATTTCAGTGACATTGATTTCGATAGAGAGGTTCGTTCCTTCCAGTTTTGTAAAAAATATCTGGATGTTTTCGAAGAGATTTTGCTCCCATAGATGGTTGATCGCTTTGCTAAACTGGTCGCCACCGGGTATCACTACTTTGTCGCCTGGATTGATCGCAGCAATGGATAGCAGCAATTGTTCGTCAAGATATCTTGTACCTGAAATTTTGATTGCAGTGATCGTATATTCCTTCGGAACAGTCGATGTGGTTAGATTGATTAATTCAGGATCAGTCGCTGCGGGAACAGTATCCGTTTTTTGTTGAGCAAGAAGAGAGCCCGAAATCAGCAAAAAGGTCAGTAAAAAAAGAGGGGTAAACTTACGCAGCATTCCGGGGTTTTTAATCGTGGCAAATTAAAGTGATATAATTAAAAGTATTTGTTAAACTCGACCCAAAAAGCAAGCCCATAAAAGGTTTCGCTCAACCGGGAAGAGAAGCTGATTCCTGCGTAAGTTGTTCGCTGGTTTTTCCAAACCTGCGTTCACGTCTTTGAAAATCCAGGATTGCTTCATACAGATTTTCTTTGCGGAAATCCGGCCAGAGAACATTTGTGAAATATAATTCCGCATAAGCGATCTGATATAATAAGAAATTGCTGACGCGATATTCTCCGCTGGTTCGAACCATAAGTTCAGGATCAGGAAAATTACCTGTGCATAAATAGTGTTGCAATGTATCCTGCGTAATTGATTCCGTTTTGATCTTTCCTTCATGCACATCTTTTGCGATCGCTTTCACTGCTTCCACAAGTTCCCACCTGCTGCTGTAGCTAAGTGCCATTATAAGATTCAACCCTGTATTGACACTTGTGATCTGTATTGATTCGTCCAGTTCTTTTTGGGCATATGCAGGCAACATTTTAATATCGCCGATCACATGTAATCGGATCTTATTTTTGTTGAGAGTTTCAGTTTCTTTCCGGATTGTTTCCACCAATAATTCCATCAAACCTGACACTTCATATTGGGGTCTTTCCCAATTTTCGGTAGAAAAAGCATACAGTGTGAGGTATTGTACACCGAGCTCTGCACAACCTTCAACAATATCCCTCACACTTTCCACCCCATGAAAATGTCCGTACAGACGATCATGACCTTTCTCTGTTGCCCACCTGCCATTTCCATCCATGATAATGGCAATGTGCCGGGGGAGTTTGTGCAGATCTATCTGGCCTTTCAGGCTCTCCATACGGTTTTTTTAGAAGGGCACAAAAGTACAGAAATTACCTCTTTGGGCAGGAATTAAACCGATAGCATAAGAAAATAGATAGTGTGGCCAGAAAACGAACAAGTAAAAAGTTAATCAGCTGTGGGGCAACGGTAGGAAGTAAGATTGAAAGAAAAAGTGAATGCTGCAATTACATACTGATCTCTTTGTTTGGGGAAGCCTCGTTGTCTTCCTTCAATTCCGATGATATCCCCCGTTTCATACGACCGGTCCTGCAATCTTTGTGCAATCGAAGGAGAACCATCCGGAAGTGCCGGAAATTTATCTGCTCCGGCGTAGGTTTCGCTTACATCATCGAGGTAATCGGTATTCGAAAAGCGGTGGACGATTTCAAATCCAACATTCATCCGGTTATTCAATGCATATTTAACTCCGACTCCGAATGGGAGACAAAAGGCCATTGTATTATAAGGTTTGCGGTCAGGATACGCAGCAGTTCCCTGTCCTTCGGTTCCCAATGGTCTTAGAAAAACTTTATTGTTATCGAGGTAGGCAAACGGATCATAACTGAATACGCCTGCTCCGAGTGTGATGTAAGGTGTAAACCGATGGTAAGGATCGCCAGGAATAAATTTGAAAAAATTGAAATCTCCCTGCAATGCGAGTTCAAAAATATTTGAATTGAAACTCAGATTCCGGCGATGTTGAAATTCATTATCTGTATTATACACATCGGAGTAACCTACCCGGGCATAATTTGCGGCCACACGTAGACCGATATAATTTCCAAATTGTTTCCTGAAAAAAACGCCAAGTGCAAGTTTAGGCCGGTTAATTTTTGCCCTTGTATTCAGATCGCCGAAATAATGACTTGCTCCCGCAGAGAATCCGAATTCTCCCTGCTGTACCACGCTTTCGTATTGGGCGGTTGCAGAGGAAAGTGCGAGGGTAGTGATAAAAATTAGTATGCCGGCTTTCTTCATATTTGCAATATAATAAACAAAATCAGAGGTAAACAGCTAAACGGAATAATGCAAAGATTCTTTCAACGAAAAAGTTAATTTCTGGTATCAAGGCCCCAGGACAGCTTGTTCCTCAATGTTTGTAAAAAGTTATTTTCGTTCAATCGTACCAGACTTATGTTGAATGTTTCGTTCCGGACGGCCAATTGAATTTTTTTATCTACGATCTCCTTCCTCGAGTCCAGCGCACAGATGAAATTCTCCGTACGGCCCTCAACCTCAAAAGAAATTATATTATTATCTGGCACTATGATTGGCCTTACATTCAGGTTGTGTGGTGCTACCGGCGTGATCACAAAACTGCCAGACTCCGGAAATAGTACCGGTCCATTACAGCTAAGCGAATACCCGGTCGATCCTGTTGGTGTTGCAACGATCACGCCATCAGCCCAATAAGTATTTAGAAATTCCCCATTGAGGTACGTATGGATCTTGATCATCGGAGAAGTGTCGGTTTTATGAATGGCAAATTCATTGAGGCCATATGGCTTTCCGTCAAATAATGACCGGCTGGCATCAAGGTGAATAAGCGATCGTTTATCTACCACATAGGTCCGTTCTACAAGGGCCTTTACAGCACTCTGCAATTCATCACGACCGATGCTCGCAAGAAAACCGAGTCGTCCGAAATTGATCCCGAGTACGGGAATGTTTTTATCATCTACTAACGTTACCGTATCCAGCAGTGTGCCATCCCCGCCCAGACTGATCAGGAAATCAATCGACTCATCAAGGTCATCCGAGTTTCTGAAAACTTCGGTTTTAGGAGAGAATTTAATAGAAGATTTTAGTGCCTGGAAGAACGGTTCGAAAAGCACCGGTGTGATTTTTTCCCTGTTTAACTCATCAAATAAATGCTGAACGTCCGCCTGTTGATCAAGATCTATGACCCTGCTGTAAATAGCTACTTTCATGTAATGTTTGTTGTGACGCAATGCGGGAGGGCATTCATCAGAAATCGTTCTTCACGTGTAAAAATAGTCCCTTTTGCCCCAACTGGTTGAAACTGTAATCGAATCGCAGTATAAAGTCATAAAACGTTTTTACATCTATTCCAAGTCCTCCCGTATATAACATCCGGTTTGTAAGGGAGTTGGACGTATAATAAGGATTATGCGAATAGCCTATATCAGCGAAAGTGCGCGCATAGATGGTAAAAGGTATACGATCATGTGTTGCAGATCTCAGATAAGTGGGAATAGAAAAACGGAATAACTCCCGGCGGAATGTATTTCTCGTCATAAATGCGGCAACTCCGTCTACAACATATTTCTCGAGGCCGCGGAGATACAGATCACCATAACCAAACATCCGTTGATTGATATATGGTTGTTCAAATGGAGCGCGAACAATTACATGACCCTGCCAGGTGAAATAAGTTTTCGAAGCAATCTTCCATCCTTTTGTAACCTTCCCGGCCAGCTGCCACATATCCATATCCTTTTGAAGTCCCCGTCGCATCAGGCTCAGCTCTCCCATCCAACCGGTTAACGGAAATGGCAAATAATCTACATTAATGTAACGGATCGTATATTCTATTTCCGGATACGTAAGCCGCGATTTCCCTGATCCGAAGTATTTCGGATTCAATATTACAACCGTCGAATCGACTACCTGTTGGGTAAATCCAAGGCGTAACCCGTGAAAGGTTCTCAAGCCGGGACGATAAGTGTATTCAAGGCTTGCATGCCACCTCCTGATATTGGAAAGCGAATCAATGAACGTTTGCTGGTTTCCTTCTGTGGTGTAATTCACTTCCCGGTTTGTCGAATAAGAAAAGCCAATCCTGTATCCGTGCTTCAGCGTCTGGTCGGCATAAGGTTGATCGTATTGGAACTGGATTTGCCGGGTATACCCGGTAATAAGCCACATTCTGAGCTTATCATTGCGACCCGTAAAATTGTAGTAGGTGAACTTGAATCCATAATTCAACCGATCCATTCCATAGCCCTGCTTCGCCCATTCGCTGATATTTCTGTCTACCGGCTTCAGATAGGGGATAGGAAAAATATACCAGCGCTCTTTTACAGTGATCAGGATATCGACAAAGTATCCCCGGAATGATTTAACGGCCACCACCACATCATTGAATAATGCCGTATTCATGAGTTGAATCCGGGCAACTTCAAAACCTTTCAAAAGTTCCGACAGTATTACAGAATCTCCTTCTTTATAGGGCAACTCGCGGGAAATAATATAAGGCTTTGTCCTTTTGTTACCCTGAATTACGATTTCACCTATAATGAAAGGAGATGATGAGACCGAAACGTCGGGCGGAGGTAGAAGTTCAGGTTGAACCGTCGTATCGCGGAAGGAAGAAGTTGTTTCTGAGCCAGATTGCCGCGCAAATGAATTCAGGCATAATATTGCCAGAAAAAGTACCCCGCAAACATATTTATATCCCCTGATCGACATGTATCTGTGCAACGATTGTTTGCTAAAACCCGAAAATTCTAAATGTTGAGGTAATTCATCAGATGGTCGTAATTATCTTTCAACTCATTCTCGTAAAGTTCTTCCCCAAAATAATACTTCACCTGATAATCGTACCGCTGAAAAGTTGCGATTATATCAGAAATTTCGAATTTATTAATCTTCAGGGTTACAAGGAAGGAATCGGTATTGGTATCCCAATAGGTATTCAGCTGGGTAATTTGAGCATCGTTTGTTTCGACCAGTTTGCTGATCTCGGCAAAAGAAAAATTCCTTTGTTCGAGATCAAGAACGATCAGGCCTCCCGGTTCGCTGGCCCCGGAAATTTTACCAAGTTGTTTCAACAGGTCCAAAGCAGTAATGACTCCTACAAACTCTGATTCTTTGTCAACCACTGGCACCACACTCAGATTATAGTCATTGATTGTCTGAATAGATTCTATAAAGTGCATGTTAGCCTGTACAGCCACGCGTGAAAAATGATT
>DATLDA010000187.1:0-3653 GCA_035526135.1 Flavitalea sp. | reverse complement strand
GTTGAAAGATATTTCCCGGAAAAGTGGTTTAACGCCAAAACTCTTTGCCAACCCTTCGACAGATACATAATGCATTTGGCAAAGATAACCTCTGCCGATTTTAGATTGCAGATTTGCGATTTCAGACTTGTCTGAGCGGAGCAAAGGATCTGTTCTTCCAGAAAAACACACATAGTTACATAGGAACACATAGAATTCTCTTTGCAGCTTTGCTTTCTTTGCGTGAAATTCTTCAAATCTAAAATCTAAAATCGTTTTCCCCTATTTTGCATAAAACCTTCAGTATTGTTCACCCTTCAGCACATATGGGTCGCATCAGGATGGGTTTTATATTGTACGCTGCACAGCCTGCTTGCCAACCAGAAGGTGAAAGATGCTATCAGTTTGAAAATGGGTAACGCCTTCCGTTTTTATCGGATCCTGTATTCCATTTTTGCATTCGCTACACTCGCAGTTCTTTTACTATTCGAGTTTTCTATTAACGGCCCGAGTCTGCTGAAGCCGTCACTTTTATTATTGCTGGGTGGATGGCTGTTGATCATTCCTGGTTTTATATTGATGGCAATAGTAATCCGAAAATATTTTTTTGAATTGAGTGGCATTCAGGTTTTTTTTCGAAAACAACCCCGTCCTTCGAAACTGGAGCGGGGAGGATTAAACCGTTACAGCCGGCACCCGTTATACCTGGGAACTCTTATGTTTGCCTGGGGTTTGCTACTTCTGTTTCCATTGATGGAGCATCTCATAGCGGTGGTAGTGATGAACATTTATATACTGGTAGCAATGAGGTGGGAAGAAAAAAAACTGGTACTCGAATTTGGAAATGAGTACAAAGAATATGCGACTGCCGTGCCGAGGCTCATTCCCTGGAAATTCAAATGATCAATCGGATGAACAGGAATTTATGATTCATTATGTAACTGAATGGTGATTATGAAGCAGCGCATTTCTCCTTCCTTACAGCTTGCATTTATCTTTCTTGTATTCGGTATTTCATGGATCCTGATAACTGATTTCGTTTCAGAGAATTTCGCTGCGGGGAACAATACACTCTTTATTAATCTTCAACATTTCAAAGGCATCTTATTTATTTTTATCTCTGCACTGCTTATTTATTTTGTAAGCAAAAAATTGTATGCACACATAGATAATGCCACGCGCAAACAGGAAGAAGCGCTTCAGCGATATAATATGCTGGGTATGGCAACTAATGATGCGATCTGGGACCTCAATCTCAAAACCAATGAATGCTATACCAACCGTACACTTCAGGAGATGTTTGGTTATGCAGAAGTGGAATTGTCGGATAACCATAGTTGGTGGGATAATAACCTGCACCCCGATGACCGTAACAGGGTGATAGAATCGATGGATTACAAATTATCGGGTGGTGGCACTGTATGGCAGGATGAATACCGTTTCCGTTGCAAAGATGGTTCTTTCAAAAGAGTATTTGATCGTGGTTTTATTTTACGCGATAAAGACGGAAAGCCCTTCAGGATAATTGGTGCCATGCAGGATGTTACCGAACAGCGCGCATTGCAATCGCAATTATCGGATCAGCGCCTGCAACATAAAAATGAACTTGCACATAGTGTGATACGGGCACAGGAATTTGAAAGAAAAAAAGTAGGGGAGGAACTCCATGACAACATCAACCAGCTGCTCGGGGTAGTAAAATTATATATTGAACATGCACAGGCTGATCCGGAAATGCGCGATGACTTGTTGAAGAAAAGCTCTGTATATCTGCTGCAGGCAATAGAAGAAATCAGAAGTATTTCAAGATCCCTGATGCCGCCCACATTGAAAGATATCGGTTTGATAGATTCTCTCGCAGAGTTGATCCGCAGCATGCAGGTAACCGGAAAACTGGAAATTGAACTGAAAACAAGCGGCTTCAACGAAGAAGTGCTACTAGATGATATGAAGTTGATGACCTATAGAATTGTTCAGGAACAATTGAACAATATCATGAAACATGCAACGGCTTCGCACGTTTCCATAATAATTTTCACTACAGAAGAACATGTAATTCTTGAAATAAAAGATAACGGGAAAGGATTTGATGTGAACAGCCCGAAAACCGGAATCGGATTCAAAAATATGCGTAACCGCCTGGAAGTGTTTAATGGTACAATGAAAACCGAATCTTCGCCGGGACAAGGCTGTTTGTTACATGTTGAATTTGGTATCCGGCAACCCGAAAATGATCTGGAGTTGCATTGAAACGACTCACGCATTCACCACTTCCCGCACCGATTCATTCTTATTACGTAAATCAATACCACCCTCAAGAATGGACTTCAGGTTCGCCAGATAAAATGTCCACCCCAGACTGCATCCGAGATGATATTGAACCTTTGATGATTCATCCTCCGGGATCTGACTTTGAACAAGTTCACAAATCATCTCACCTTCTTCCCGGAAGATCGTTACGGTAACGATACAAACCTTTGCAAAGGTAAAACGAATGAGATCGTAGCCATTTGCATCAAGAAAGCTGCCTCTTTCAACCGTGGTATCCGGGTATCCATGCCAATACCATTCGTAAGTATCCGACGGTCGAACGGTTTCTTTCATACCACGAAGCTCACCGGTTGTCGTGGAAAGTTCAGATCGTCTGAGAAACCAGCTTTCCAATCCATGCCGGGTAGACCAGGCAATATAAATTTTTTCAGGCGGCGCATCTATAGTAATGCGACACTTGAATTTACTCCAGTCATAAGCTGACATACAAATTACTTTCAGGAATTGATCCCTGAAAGTAAAAAATGAAATGGAAGAACAGAGATTTATTAACCGAGAGATTTCAGCCAGCGAACCACTTCATCTCTTGTTTTTCCCAGCTTTTGCTGCAACCTGCCGACTACTTCCTCATCTTTCCCTTCTTCATAGCGAAGATCATCATCAGTAATGTTGGCATGCGTCTGCTTGATCTTTCCTTTCCACTCATTCCATTTTCCTTTAAATTCTAACCTGTCCATTTTATGTTTTTTTAATGGTGAAGAATCGTTCTGTCCTGAAATAATCTAAAAAAATTATGCCTGAGTATAGCCATAAAAGTGTTGAAAAACGGAAGAAGGGACGCAGGGAAAGGGATTAGCATGGAGGGTTTAAAATAATAAAGGCCGGGGATTACCCGGCCTTTAGCTTTTGCAAAAAGATCAGTATATCAGACCAATTTCACATTCACCGCATTCATGCCCTTTTTCCCGTTCTGAAGGTCAAATTCAACCCTGTCGTTTTCTTTGATCTGGTCGATCAATCCACTGGCATGTACGAAAGTTTCTTTGTCAGAACCATCGTGTTTAATAAAACCGAATCCTTTTTCTGAATTGAAAAACTTAACGGTTCCTTGATTTTTGTTGTCCATTTTGATAATAATTGGTAATTAAATAAAGGGCCGAAGGTAAGGTTTTTTCAGGAAATGTTGAGGTAACGGCAAAACCGTATGAAAACCGGTTGGTTACTGTCCGGCTGTTTACTTTTTGATGAGTTTCAGACAAACCGGGTTCGGTATATCAATTTTCTGACCGGTAGGTGTAAGGAGACCGTTGGAAAGATTCCTTTTGAAAACAATAATATCATTCGAATCCTGGTTCGCAACCAGCAAAAATTTTCCTGAAGGATCAATTAAGAAATTTCTTGGT
>DATLDA010000185.1:0-12177 GCA_035526135.1 Flavitalea sp. | reverse complement strand
TTGCAGGGTTCAGCGTTACCATTTTAAGTGCTTCTTCCTCTGTCATGCCGCCGTATTTAATACTTTTTGCAGCTTCCTGGTTAAGCCTTCTTGCCATTTCAGCATCATCCGAATTGATAGCGACATTCAGTCCGACACGCTGCATGAGCACCGCGTTATAAGGAATGGCATCCATCACTTCATTTTTATATGCCCACCAGTCAGAAAATGTTGATGCGGCTGCACCATGCGCCTTCATCTTGTCAGCTACTTTATAACCTTCCAGGATATGCGTAAAAGTATTCACATTAAATCCGAACTTTTCAGCAACACGCATCGCCGCAGTGATTTCACTTTGTACATAAGAGTGACATGTAATAAATCTCTTCTTATTCATCACCTCCACCAATGCGTCCAGTTCGAGGTCGCGGCGGAAAACAACGGGAGTAGCGCCCTTCTTTTTATTATTCACATCCGCTTCCTTCCTTTGATTTTCATATTCTTTTGCCCGTTGAAATGCATCTGTTAACACCTGCTCTACGCCCATCCGGGTATCCGGGTATCTGTTATTGTTCTGAGCTGTCGTACGTTTCACATTTTCACCAAGTGCAAATTTGATGAAGCCGTCCCAGTTGGCAAACATCAGGTCATTGTCATTTGATCCCCATCGTAGTTTGATCAGTTGTGTCTGCCCGCCAATGGTATTTGCAGAACCATGAAGTATGTGAGATGTGGTTACACCGCCGCTCAATTGCCGGTAAATATTTATGTCCTCCGGGTTCAGGTTATCTTTTATCCTTACTTCCGAACTGACCGATTGACCGCCTTCGTTGATAGAAGCAGCAGCGATGTGCGAATGTTCATCAATGATACCCGGGGTTACATGTTTGCCGGTAGCGTCAATTACTTTTGCACCGGCTTCTGGTAGATTCTTTCCGATCTGTGCAATTTTTCCGTTACGAATCAGTACATCAGTGTTTTCCAATTTCCCTTCGCTTTCATTTGTCCATATCGTTCCATTTCGTATAAGGATTGTTTCCTGCTGTGGCTGGATTTCCCATCCGTAACCGTTGAACGGAAATACTACTTTACCAATCCGCGGAGTATCTTTCTTTCGCAGGGAATCAACTTTCACTTCTGCTTTGGAGAATGTAGCCGTCCACAAAAACCGGGTACCGGAAGAATCTTCACCGGTTCCGTTCCACACATTCCCATTTGAAACACCGCTCAGCCGATATGTATTCCTTGATCTTTTTTCGGCAGGAAAACTAAGTTTCACCATCTTGCCATCATAAGAAAGTTTCCCTTGTACGGTATCCTTTCCGATTATATTGGCTGAAGTAGATGATTTTACATCAACAGAATAATTTAAAATCCCCCCGGGCAGGTTCATGGTGAGAAAGTAAGTTCCTTTTATTTCAGACCAGGCTTCTTCCTTAACGGAATATTTCTCTCCCTGAATCCAATTTTGGATAATAATCGTGCTTTCCTGAAAAATCGGTCCGGTTGTGATCACAAAATTGGCAAGCTTTCCCACATCAAGGCTTCCCACCTTATCATAAACACCGGCAAGGGTAGCTGGGATTTTCGTTAATGCATCAAATGCTTTCGACTCGGAAAGACCGTATTCGATTGATTTGCGCACATTGGGAAGAAATTGTTTTATGTCGCGCATATCCGCAGCCGTGAGACAAAAAGGAATATTAGCCTTTTCAAAAGCCGCAGGATTAGAGGGAGCCATTTCCCAATGTTTCATATCGGTGAGCGATACAAACCGTGCATCATTCGGATCATCCACGTCAAGTGCCTGAGGAAAATTTAAAGGAAGAATGAACATGGCATTGGTTGCAGCCATTTCCCTGATACGCTGATACTCGTTGCCTCCTCCTTTTATTATGTAGTGTACTCCGAATTCATCACCAATCCTGTCACTACGAACAGCATTCCATTTATCATTCGCTTCAAAAATTTGGGGCAGAGACAGATTATCATTCCACGCCTGAAGGCTCAAGTTGATCCCTTCTTTTGCGGGTTTTGATTTATACCATTGTGCATCAAGAAAAGTCTGGCGTAGCAGGGCTATGCTACCCATTAATGAACCCGGATAGCTTTGAGTGGATGAGCCCTTATTGAAAGAATAATGTGCAGAAGCTTTTTCTTTCAATACCACCAGGTTTTCCTTATCATCTGATAGAGTAACCACCATCCCCGTGCCACGTGCAATCCCATCTTTCTGGTGAGTAAGAACCGTTCCGAATCCTGCATCACGCAAAGGCTTCGCCTGAACATCATTGGTAGTGAAAATTTTTATGGCATCCACTTCGCTTCTTAATGACTGGTTCCATCCATATGCACCTTTTGTATTGGTGATAAGTTGCGAAGGAGCGTTAAAATTAAATCCTCCCGTCTGACGTTGCACAACAGGCATTCCGTAATCACTGTACACATCAATAAAAGATGGATAAATGTATTTACCATTACAGTCTATCACTGCAGCATCTTTAGGAATTGAGATACCGGTACCCGCCGCAACAATTTTACCTTCACGTATTACAAGGCTTGCATTCCTGAGTGTAGTCGCACCATCTTTTACAATAACAGCATTAATGAATGCATAAGCCTTATTTGCCGGTTCTGCAACGCCGTTCACCGGGAAAGTTTCCTGAGCCAGGGTGAATACAGGAATGAACATTAAAAACAACACACATCCGATCAGGGATCTTCGTTTCAAAGGGTCCGTTTTACTCATAAGAAGATTTTAATCTTAGGTTTTTGAAAATGTAAATTAGTTAAATGAGCTAATTTGGTGCAAATAAAATTCTTTTTTGCTAACCGTAACATGAACATCGCCGCCTATATCGATCACACGCTTTTAAAGTCTGTTACTACTGTTGAGGAAGTAAAAAAGTTATGTGATGAAGCAATGACTTACGGCTTTTTTGCTGTCTGTATTCCCCCACCACTTGTTAAAAATGCAAAAGTAGCAACAAAGGATTCCCCGGTGAAAGTTGCGACTGTGACGGGATTTCCTTTCGGATATTCTATTGCCCGTGCAAAAGTTTTTGAAGTACAACAGTCGTTAGAAGATGGTGCTGACGAAGTTGACCTGATGATCAATCTGATTGCGCTTAAAAGTAAGGCTTGGAAGTATCTGGAATCAGAAATAAAATTCGTTGTTGAAGCGGTTCACAAACATCGTCGGATTCTTAAAGTAATTATTGAATCGGGCGTACTCACAGATGAAGAGATCGTCCATTGCTGTAAAATCTATGCAGATGCAGGTGTCGATTTTCTAAAAACATCCACCGGATATGCTGAAAAAGGTGCCACTGTTCATGCGGTTCAATTGATGCGGACCCATTTGCCTGGTACAGTACAAATCAAAGCTTCAGGAGGAATCCGCACCTATGATTTTGCAAGGCAGTTAATAGAAGCAGGAGCGTCAAGGCTCGGTTGTAGTGCAAGCGTTGCTATCGTTCAGGGGGAGAATGGAAACGAAACAGCATACTAACGGTTTGGCCCTGCTTTTGCTTTATAATATTTTCAAATCTTATTCAATGTACAGGTTCGTACTTGCTTTCATATTACTTCTTTCTATTCGCTCTTTTGCGCAAACCGATACAAATAAAATTGTCGTTTATAAAGACGCAAGACTCGACCTCCTGGTGAAAAAACAGATAGAGATTAACGAGGTGACAACACGGTCGGCACGAAGGTTCATTCCCGGTTACCGAATCCTTGTAATGAGCACGAACAACCGTGATAAAGTGCAGGACGCAAAAACACGTATTTACAAAAGATATCCGGAATTAAAAACCTACATGTTATGGCAGGCTCCTTTCTTTAAATTGAAAGTTGGTAATTTCCGTGAGCGTGATGCTGCAGAATTTTTTGTCATTGAATTAAAAAAAATATTCCCTACCGGTGTTTACGTTCTTAAAGACATGATAGAGGTGAAACCGGATATTTACGACGGAAATTAAAACCATTGGTGCTTCTTCTTCCCTTACTTTTCGTGTTTACAAACGGTAACACAGAACAGCTTTATTCTGCCTAATTTTGAAACATGCATGATCTGAAAGAAAAAATCAGGCAGCAGGCAAATCTCGCTGCAGATGAAATTATTTTTATACGGCGTTATTTACATGCACACCCGGAATTAAGTTATCAGGAATTTGAAACCGCCTCTTTCATCAGTGCAAAACTGACTGAATATGGTATCCCGTTTCAACGAATGGCGAATACAGGAGTAATCGGTTTAATAGAGGGGCGATCTCCCGGAAAAAAAATTATTGCCTTGCGGGGTGATATGGATGCATTGCCAATCCATGAAGAAAATAATATTGAATACAGATCTGTTAAAGCAGGCATCATGCATGCATGTGGACACGATGTACATACTGCCTGCCTGCTGGGTGCTTCAAAGATCCTGAACAACTTAAAAGATCAGTGGGAAGGGTCAGTGAAAGTAATTTTCCAACCTGGTGAAGAAAGGAATCCGGGAGGTGCCAGCCTGCTGATCAAGGAGGGAGTATTAAAAAATCCAACACCCGATGCCATTTTCGCACTCCATGTGCACCCCGGATTGCCCGTTGGTAAAGTCAGTCTTCGCAGCGGACAGGTCATGGCAAGCGCTGATGAAATTTATATTACACTTAAAGGCAAAGGCGGACACGCAGCGGCACCGCATCTAACTACCGACACCATATTGGCAGCTTCAGAACTTATTGTAGCCTTGCAACAGGTGATAAGTAGGAACAGAAATCCTTTATCTCCTTCTGTATTATCTATCTGTTCTATCCAGGGAGGCCACACCACCAATGTAATTCCGAGTGAAGTGAAACTA
Source organism: Flavitalea sp. (assembly GCA_035526135.1). Classification (GTDB taxonomy): domain Bacteria; phylum Bacteroidota; class Bacteroidia; order Chitinophagales; family Chitinophagaceae; genus Flavitalea. The sequence goes on along the minus strand of DATLDA010000185.1, from coordinate 7,352 downwards.
ATGGGAACTTTCCGTGCATTGGATGAGGAGTGGCGTTTTACGGCACATAAACTGATTGAAAAAATTTGCCGCGGAATAGCTGAAAGTACCGGTGCTTCCATTGATTGTCATATTGACGTAGGCTATCCGGCGGTATACAATCATGAATTATTACATCCGGTTGCCGTGCAACTTGCACAGGATTATATGGGAGAACAAGATGTCTGGGAAACTGAAATGCGTATGGGGGCTGAAGATTTCGGCTATTATAGTCAGAAGATTCCCGGATGTTTTTTCCGGCTTGGCGTGATGAATGAAAAAAAAGGAATTACTGCAGGAGTACACACTCCTACTTTCAATGTAGATGAATCTGCAATTGAAATCGGGATGGGAATGATGGCCTGGCTGGGCGCGGCTGCCAAATTCCCAAATGATAAGTGATGCGAAGTTCTTAGCCTTTTCTGTTTCTTTTAACGAACAATGAACCTACAATCACTCCATTCGCCGGTCTTTAAATAAATAACCTTTATGAAAATGCTTTTTATATTACCCATTACGTTATTTATTACTTCAGTTGCTATGGCACAAAGCAAAAAAACCGAATTAACAAAGTATCGGGATCATCCTGACAGGGCGAAAAATGCGGCAAAGGCGGATGTTTATGTAGCCGCTAAAATTAAGATCTCCGATTCCGTTTCGCCACTTAGTACCCCGTTATCAGATACTACCGTTTCAAAAAAGGCTTCGCCTCTTAAAAGGCGAAGCCTCCCCAAAAAGTCATAAAAAAAGTCCCGGCAACTCCGGGACTTTTCTTTTATAAGATTATTTTATTTGAATCTTTTTCTTACATCCACTGTTCCCTTAAATGCGGGTTCATCGAGTTTCTTATTACCTGCAATAACGGCCTGCTCTTTATAACCAGTATTACCGGCCGCACCAATCGTTTCTCCGGGAATTACAACACTGTAACTTCCGGTTTCAATAAACTTCAATGCAGAAGCGAGTGCGGATTCTGTCTGGTCGCCCCAGTCTTTATTAAGTCCGTCAGCAACCTGCTTATCCAATGGCAGACCCTGAAAATAATTTCCTTCGCCATTCTTATTGGTACTACGGAATGACACCGGGAAAATATACCAGTCACCCACAGGAACAGGGAAAAATCCTACTGGTTTACCATATGTGGCAGCGGGTCCTACCAGCTTCACATCCATATAAGGTTTCAGATTATTGATCAGCAATTCGCTGGCAGATGCCGTTGAATTACTTACAATGAAAAATATACGGGGAACACTTACCGAGCCCAATTTAGAAAACAAGCTGGTTTCATTCCAATCGGAATAATTATCATTGAATTCCTGATGCATCATGACATTTCCGTTCGCGTTCGTTGGTACGAGGTAATTGGCCAGCTTGTCCTGCACACTTACATATCCGCCGCCATTGTACCGGAGATCAACAATGAGCTCACTTACCTGTTGCTGCGAAAAACGGTTGAAGATCCTTTGAAAATCAGAGTACACCTGTGAGGTATCTCCCAGGAAAGAATTGAATACAAGGTAACCGACCTTTTTCGTCCCGGCTGTATACACAGTATCGAGATAAATGGGATTTTCCTGATATGTCCCTGCATTCAAAGAAAGATTTACAGTAGAACCATCCGCTTTTTCAAAACTGAAAGCAGTGGTAGTACTATTGAAAACATTCTGAACAATAAAATCGGAATTGGAAGTGGTAATATTTGTGTTACCATTGATCGATTTTATGCGCCAGCCGCGACGTATACCGGCGATACCGGCAGGTGACCGGGGTTCCACAGATTTTACACGCAGATCTCCGTTGGCATAAAAAAATACATTCAGACCAAAATCCTGCGCGACGCCCGAACTCACATCATCCCATTCGGTTTGTTTGTAAGCAAAACTCCATCGGTCAACCGGAGTGGTAAATCCGGGTTCCTTGCTATATTGGCGCAAAGCCTCCATGATCTTATTCGGGTCGGCATAATTCCGTGCATTGAAGGAAGTCGGAATCTGTTTATACCATAAATAAAGATCTTTCGAATACATGAGTACCGTATCCTTAACCTTATCGGCTGCTGATACTTCTCCGGGGGGTATTACCGGTGTTCCTGAATCCTTTTCCTTCTTACATGCTGCAAAAATTACGGTTGCCAGCATGAATGATAATACACTATATCTCTTCATATTACTCGTTTATTTTTGATGAATTTGACCTGTTCAAAGACGGCAATCTTGTCTCCAAAAACTATATCAGTATCGCTTTTAACAAGACCTTATAAGCTCTTAAAATAGTCCTGATTAAAATACAAAAAAGCTAATCAGGTTCATATTTAAGTATGAAAAAACTTATTGGAGGAAGGAGGAAACCAATTTGTTTGTGGCAGGTACTACCTTACATTTTTTATCAATCTCAAAAGCCGATAGCGATATAGCAAATTCGTGAGATTTAAACTTGAGTATGGAGGGTAACGAAAAGTGATGTAGGTCATTACTGACCGTTTTTCGTAAATTGCACAAGTTTTTGCCGGGTCAGATATATTTGATTATCATTTACTTCAAAGTATTTCCGGTTCACTGGCCGGAATCTGTTCCCTGAACCAACATTCCAATATGCAAAAAGCACTACGGAGAGAACAAGCATTAGAATACCATTCAAAAGGAAGACCCGGAAAGATTGAAGTAGTTCCCACAAAGGATGCGAAGACCCAAAGAGATCTTTCTCTGGCTTATTCTCCGGGTGTGGCAGAACCCTGCAAAGAAATTGTCAAAAACATTGAGAACGTATATAAGTACACGGCAAAGGGAAACCTGGTCGCTGTTATTACGAACGGAACAGCAGTGCTTGGCCTCGGAGATATCGGCCCTGAAGCTTCCAAGCCCGTCATGGAAGGAAAGGGGGTATTGTTCAAAGTATTCGCAGATATTGATGTATTTGATATTGAGATCAACGAAAAGGATCCCGAACGTTTTGTGCAGATTGTGCGATCCCTCGAACCAACTTTCGGAGGAATCAACCTTGAAGACATAAAAGCTCCTGAATGTTTTTATATCGAAAAAAAACTAAAGGAATGGTTGAAGATTCCGGTGATGCATGATGATCAGCACGGAACCGCTATCATCAGCGGAGCGGCTCTCCTGAATGCCCTGCAGCTCCAGAAGAAAAAGATTGATAAAGTGAAGTTTGTTATCAATGGCGCAGGTGCTGCTGCGATGGCTTGTTCGAAATTATATGTATCCCTTGGTGCGCGCTATGAAAATTTTATTCTGTTTGATAAGGATGGAGTCCTGCACCGCGAACGACCCGACCTTGATGATGATAAAAGAAATTTCTCCGTAAGACGAACCGACTGGACACTTGCACAGGCCATGAAAGATGCAGATGTGTTCGTCGGCCTGAGCGTGGGAAATGTTGTTACTGCTGAAATGATCAAAAGCATGGGACGCAAACCCATTGTTTTCGCCATGGCAAATCCAGATCCTGAAATTTCGTATGAAGCGGCAACAGCGGTAAGGGATGATATAATCATGGCCACCGGACGTAGTGATTATCCCAATCAGGTAAACAATGTATTGGGATTCCCGTTTATATTCCGGGGCGCACTGGATGTAAGAGCCACTCAGATCAATGAAGCAATGAAACTTTCAGCCGTACACGCGCTGGCAGAACTTGCCAAAACTGCCGTTCCGGACATTGTAAACATTGCTTACAATGAGAAGAATATTGTTTTCGGTCCTGCCTACATCATTCCCAAACCACTTGATCCGCGATTGCTTTCCACCGTGGCGCCGGCTGTAGCAAAAGCAGCGATTGAAAGCGGTGTTGCTCAAACGCAAATTGACAATTGGGATACCTATGCCATCGAATTAAATAAACGTTTAGGTCTCGACAACCAGATCATACGTGCGCTTGGCAATAAAGCACGACGCAGTCCGAAACGCGTGGTATTTGCTGAAGCTGACAATCAAAAAATTTTAAAGTCCGCCCAGATTATTTCAGATGAGGGAATCGCTTATCCTATACTGTTAGGGAATGAAAAGAAGATCAGAGCGATTGCAGAAGCGAACGGAATTTATTTGGACAGTATGCCGATAATCGATCCGCAAACTGACGAATACGAAGAAAAGCGGAAGAAGTTCGGAGAAATCTTTTTTGAAAAAAGACAGCGAAAAGGAATAAACAGGTATGAAGCCGTGAAGGCTATGAAAGACAGGAATCATTTCGGTTGCATGCTTGTGGAAACGGGTGAAGCCGACGCAATGATTTCAGGTCTAACCAAAAATTATCCCGACACGATTCGACCTGCCATTCAGATAATAGGTATGGAAGATGATGTGAAAAAGATTGCGGGAATGTACATCCTGCTGACTAAAAAAGGACCTCTGTTCCTCGCCGATACAACGGTGAATTTCAATCCCACAGCGGAAGAACTCGCCGATATTACAATGTTGGTTGCTAAGGAAGTGAGGAACTTCAACCTCACCCCCCGGATTGCCATGTTGAGTTATTCTAATTTTGGAAGCAGTGATTCGGCCGAAGCCAGGCTTGTGTCTAAAGCCAGGGACATTGTAAAACAACGAAATCCTGCACTCATTGTGGATGGTGAAATGCAGGCAAGTCTTGCTTTCAACCGTGACCTGTTACGTGAAAATTACCCGTTCAGTGAACTTGCAGAAGAAGATGTGAATACGCTTATTTTTCCTAATCTCGCAGCCGGAAATGTGGCATATAATTTATTAAAAGAAGTGGGCGGAGCAGATGCCATCGGACCGATCCTGCTTGGAATGAAAAAACCAGTACACGTGCTGCAATTGGGAAGTTCTGTCAGAAGTATAGTGAACATGGCAATGGTAGCCGTGATCGATGCACAATTCAAACTGAAATCACTTCCTGAACATGGGGCGAAATCCTCTTCAAGGTGGAAAAGATTCAAGAAGGATTAAAAGGATGATTCCTTCTACCTTCGTGCATTACATTGAAATTTGTATTTTGAAACGATAACAGGGGGTAATAACAGGTCCCGCATAGGATTTATTATTTTTTATCAATATGACTTTTTTTACTGAACTGGGCCGTTATTTACTATTGATCAAGGGGATGTTTTCCAGGCCGGAAAATGGAAAAATGTATTGGAAGGAATTGATGCACCAGTGCGCCGAAATTGGTATCGGTGCACTTGGGATCGTAGTCATCATTTCTTTTTTTATGGGTGCCGTGTCTGCCTTGCAGACCGCCTATCAGCTTACTAATCCCGTTATTCCAAAATCTACAATTGCACAGATCGTTCGGGATACCGTGATCCTCGAATTTGCTCCCACACTGGTTTGTATCGTGCTGGCAGGTGTGATCGGCAGTAAGATTGCGAGTGAACTGGGTAATATGCGCGTGAGTGAACAGATCGATGCGCTTGAGATCATGGGCATCAATACGAAAACATACTTAGTCCTCCCTAAAATACTTGCCGCGCTGCTGATGATACCGATGCTGGTGGTTCTGGCAATGGGACTTGGCATTTGGGGTGGCCGGGTGGCTGGTGTGATGTCGGGAATACTTGCTCCGAATATTTATGACCAGGGTTTGCTTGAAAATTTTCAAGCCTATAACGTTTTCTTTGCCTTAAGTAAGGCCTATACATTCGCTTTCCTCATTTCGAGCATTCCAGCCTATTATGGTTATTACGTACAGGGCGGTTCACTTGAAATAGGTCGGTCAAGTACAAAGGCCGTAGTGGTGAGTTGTGTTGCTATTTTGTTTGCAGATTACCTACTCGCAGCATTGTTATTAAAATGATCGAAGTAAAACAAATAAAAAAATCTTTCGGCGATAAAGTCATCCTCAATGACGTGAGCGTCTCCATGCAGGATGGCAAATGCAATCTTATTATCGGTACCAGCGGAAGCGGAAAAACCGTTTTTATGAAATGCCTGGTAGGATTGTTTCAACCGGATCATGGTGAAATACTATATGACGGGCAGAATTTTATCGTAATGACGGGTGATGAAAAAAAAGAGATCAGAAAACAAATTGGCATGTTGTTCCAGGGATCTGCTTTATTCGACAGTCTTACAGTCGAACAAAATATTATGTTCCCCTTAAACATGTTCACAACTGATAATACTGCTAAAAAAATGAAGCGTGTGGATGAAGTGTTGCAGCGTGTAAACCTTGAAGGCGCCAACAAAAAATTCCCTGCTGAATTAAGCGGAGGGATGAAAAAACGGGTAGGCATCGCACGCGCGATCGTACTAAACCCGAAATATCTTTTTTGTGATGAACCGAATTCTGGCCTCGACCCCCAGACTTCCCTTGTAATTGATAAATTGATACAGGAGATAACAGTGGAATATAACATCACAACCGTGATCAATACGCATGATATGAATAGCGTGATGGAGATCGGAGATCATATTATTTACATGCACCAGGGATTGAAAGAATGGGAAGGGAATAACAAGGAAATTATTTTCAGCAAGAATGACAAGCTGAATGAATTCATTTTTGCTTCGGAGTTCCTGAAAGACGCGAAGGATATGCGTATGCTCGAAATGAGCGGCAAGATTGATAATGACCGGAACATGGAAGAGATCATGAATAGCGAAGGCCCTATTCTACCGGAAAATGGAGATGAGGGGAAGAAAAGTTCATAGTTCATAGTTCGTAGTTCTTAGTGAGTTTGGGAGTTTGGGAGTTTGGATAGGTGATTTGAATGATAATAAACTTAAAAAAAAGTAGAGAGGGATACCTGATACCCGACTGCTGACCGCCGACCGCTTAATTAATATATTTACAATTTTTCAAAAGCTGCTATGAGTATTCTGGTTAATAAACAATCGAAAATCCTTGTACAGGGATTTACAGGCACTGAGGGTACATTCCATGCTACTCAAATGATAGAGTATGGGAGTAAAGTGGTTGGTGGTGTAACGCCCGGCAAAGGTGGTACTACGCATCTCGACCGACCTGTGTTCAATACGGTAGCAGATGCTGTTAAAAATACCGGCGCCAATGTTTCGATCATATTTGTTCCACCCGCTTTTGCTGCAGATGCTATCATGGAAGCGACAGAGGCAGGTGTGGCGCTCGTTGTTTGTATAACCGAAGGAATTCCTGTACAGGACATGGTGAAAGCAAAACACTTTTTATTGGGCAAGAACACACGTTTGATTGGTCCAAATTGCCCGGGTGTCATCACGGCCGGAGAATGTAAAGTTGGTATAATGCCCGGGTTTGTTTTTAAAGCAGGCCGTATTGGAGTTGTATCAAAATCCGGTACGCTGACTTATGAAGCTGCAGACCAGGTAGCAAAAGCAGGACTTGGTATATCAACAGCGGTTGGAATTGGAGGTGACCCGATT
>DATLDA010000158.1:0-6367 GCA_035526135.1 Flavitalea sp. | reverse complement strand
TTTATATGCGTTATTTCAAGGAGAAATTAAAAAAACAAGACAGTACGATCATTGGGTTCGTTTGTGTCACCGGAGATCATATTATGGGTTCAGATATCCTTGCAACGCCATTATTATTTCAGGACGAGTTCGAGGCCTTGTTACATGGCTACGTGGAAGAAGCGGTTGCATTCGGATCTCAACCCTTTACCGATGATGATGATGTCAGAAAATATATGGATAAATTCCTTAAAGATGAGACGCAGCAGGAACAGTACCTGCGGAAGAATGGAAAAATTTTCCGGCATAAAGGGAAAGTGATTCACATTACGAGTTATGCCGAATAATTAAAATGCACAATGTACCTGGTAAAAAGTCCGTGGCTTCTTAAAAAAATTTATCCTTTTTGCGTGTGGGATTTACCTACGCAGGAGCCGGTGGTGTATCTGACATTTGATGACGGTCCGCACGAAACAGCAACACCTTTTGTGCTCGACACATTACAACAGTTTAATGCAAAGGCAACTTTTTTCTGCATTGGGAAAAATGTTGTGAAGCAAGCTGATTTATACAAACGCATTTTGCACGAAGGTCATCGGGTAGGTAATCATACTTTCAATCACCTGAATGGATGGAAAGTGAGCGACAAAGATTATGTCGACGATATTCTCCATGCAAAAAAATATATTGATTCGAATTTATTTCGGCCTCCTTACGGACGGATCACAAATTTTCAGGCTGCATTATTGAACAGAAACTTCACAAAAAAGGATGAGTTGTTCAGAATTGTGATGTGGAATTTACTAAGTGCGGATTTTGATGAGAAACTTAACGGAGAAAAATGTGCGGCAAATATTCTTAGTCATATAAAAAATGGTTCGATTGTTGTTTATCACGACAGTGAAAAAGCTTATCCGCGTTTGAAGATTGCCTTACCGCGAACACTGGATGTGCTAACAAAAAAAGGATTCAGGTTTGAACCAATCCGATTGTAAAAAATATTGGCAGGATTCTTTGCAGGCCTAAAATAAGTTGGGCCTGGGTAGAAACCCTGGCCCGTTTTTAATCCGTACCCTATGAAAACTGATTTAAAGGTAAAGACTTTTTCAATTAGTGCAAAGTAAATTCTATCGTCTGTCCATTTACGGTGATAAAGGCTTTATTATCGCATGCACCTTGTCCAAAATTTACCACAGTTACCGGTGCATCGTTCTTTCGTAAGGACAATTGTCCGCTTACAATCCATCTGCAGTTAAATTTTTTTGTTAATGGTTCTGTGATGAGTGTTGACCATTGAAAATATCTGTCACCATTTTTTACCGATCCATTTGCACCTCCGGTAATTTCAAAAACATCATCCATTGGAAAAAATGGTGTGCCGAGTCCCTCGACCTGAGTAATGGTTTTCTCACTGTTCCATAATGAAAAATTCCCATTAGGGTGGGTTAGTTTTCCATTAGTGACTATTACATGAAAAATCCTTTTATCCTGCGTACTTCTGTTCGAAATTTTAAGAATTCCCTCCACTTTTACTTCATCGACGGAATATCCATCGAAATGGGTGGTGGCAATAGCCCCCGGGACTATCAGCCGGTTTGAATATTCGGTTATTACCTTTCCTTTTCTGTTTTTACCGTCTTTGCCTGTACAGCCGTTTCCAAAATCCACAACGACTTTTACCGGGAAAGGTGAGCCAGTTACCAGACGGGTAATTGTGACTGTAAAGCATTGATTAGAATCAGTCCGTGACCGTGTATTAATGAGCTCACCCTGAAGGCTGTTATGGTTGGCGCCTCCAAAAATTCCGGTACCACCTAATCCAACCTCATCATTTACACCGATTACATCATTGAATACGTTGTCAAATATCCCCTGTGATTCGATATCCGCTTCAGTGGAAACTTCAATAAAAGCTTGTTTGTCTTCTTCCCGGTTATGATCACTGTCTTCTTTAGTACATCCTGAAAAGAGCAGACAAATAATCAAACTGCCCTGCATTAGGCGGGTAAGCGGTGAGGGGACTAACATCTTGTTTGGTTTATGGTAAGTTGATGTGACAATAGCAAGCAGATTAAGTTTAAATAAATCCTGCAATAATTGCCGAATTTTGATTTCAATGTCTGTTCAACTTATTGATACCCACTGTCATCTTTATCTGTCTGAATTTGATAGTGACAGGCCGGCGGTTGCTGACCGGGCGCGTGAGGCAGGAGTTACTACTTTCTTCCTCCCTGCGGTTGACAGTACTACCCATCCTGCCTTGTTTCAGATGGAACGCCTGGATCCGGTCTCTTTTCGGATCATGATGGGGCTGCATCCATGTTCTGTCATGGATAATTACGGCGACGAATTGGTTATAGTCCGGGAATTAGTGGAGAAAAGATCTTTTGCAGCGATCGGGGAGATCGGATTGGATTATTATTGGGATAGAAGTCATGACACCGAGCAACAGGATGCTTTCGAACAGCAATGCGCTTTGGCTCTCGAAAAATCATTACCGGTCGTTATCCATTCACGGGAATCGCTGGGCGATTGCATTAAGCTTATCCGCCCTTTTGCAAAACAAGGATTAAAAGGAATCTTTCATTGTTTTTCGGGCAAACCGGAAGAGGCAGAAATAATTACAGACATGGGGTTCTATCTCGGGATCGGAGGAGTTATTACGTACAAAAATTCAGGTCTTGCAGAAGTCGTCAAAGCTGTACCACTTGAAAATCTGGTACTTGAAACGGATGCACCTTATCTGGCGCCGGTGCCCTTCAGGGGTAAACGGAATGAAAGCAGTTACCTGCCTGAGATTGCCCGAAAGCTTGCGGTGACCAAAGGTATAACGTTAGAAGAAGTTGCTTCCACAACGACAGCCAATGCTCAAAAAATCTTCGGGTTGTAGTGGTGATACGCTATTTTTGCCACCCGTCAAAAATTGCTGTCTGGATCAAGGAGAGGTGTCCGAGTGGTTGAAGGAGCACGCCTGGAAAGTGTGTATAGGGGAAACTCTATCGCGGGTTCGAATCCCGCCCTCTCCGCTTTCGCCAATCGAAAGCTTCAACGAAGGTGCCTAAAATGTGGGCTTCGGCGGATACTGTCCTCATAGAGCCATATTAGATTTGATTTAATATCCTTCATTCCACCAATCTTTTGTATAGTGGATTCTGTGCATCACTTACTGCTCCATTTCACTTCCTTTTACTGATTAATGAATGATAGCTATTCCTGAATAGCCAAATCCAAGATCGCCTGATTCAACAAACCATTGATATTTTTCTTCCTGTGGTGTCGCCTGATTACATTCCCTGCATTTTTTGTTCGACGGGATGCATATCTGGATGGCAAAAAAAAGTAGTATACCGAATGCCGCTAAAAAAAACATTTTCGGCGATATTTTTTTCATAAAATCTTTTATTAGTGTTGTCAGGGTTAACTATATAGATTTTAAAAATAAGTTCAAAGTGTTTCTAAGACATGTTGAATATGTATGAATTGTCATAGACGAGGGATGAATTGTATTGCTTTGTGCGAATTGTCAGGCAACCTTGTCAAGACTGTATTATCCTTTGTTTGCATCCTCAATCCTTATATTTGAGGAACCCCAAATTCCATCCTTGAACCGCACCTTTTTCATACTGATCTTTTTTTTCAGTCACTACCTTCTGCACGCACAACAAGCGAAAGAATACACCTTTACGCATTTCACAACTGCCAATGGACTATCAGCCATCCAGGTGAACCAAATCTTGCAGGATGAAAAAAGCTTCATGTGGCTCGCTACCATCAATGGTCTTCAGCGATATGATGGAAAGAGGTTTATTACATTTCGAAGCGACCCGACGAATCCTCGCTCTATTCCTTCAGATAATGTTTCATTGTTGTATAAAGACCGGAAGCATAATCTGTGGATTGGAACGGATGATAATAAAATCGGCATATTCAACAGAGCATCCGAATCATACAGGGAGATCCCGGTGAGATGGAAGGAATTGTCGGTCAATTTTATCGGCAAACATATGTTTGAGACGAAAGAAGGTACCGTGATTCTTGTGGCTGGAACCTATGGAACTTATGCTTATGATCCGGAAACAAAAGCGTTCCTTCCAAAAGACGATTTAGTAAAATCACCACCAGGTTGGACAGTGCATTCGATACAAAGAGACAGTGTCACTGACAAATACTGGCTTTCTTCTGATTCCGGACTTGCATTGTTTAATCCGAAAACCGGCAATGTAAACTACCATGGAAAAAATCCCGACAAAGACCCGGTCATAGAAAAATTCGGGTTTCTGAAAAGCAACTTCGGATTTGATATGGATGGTCATGATCATTATTACGTAGCTGCATGGCTCCATGGAACGCTCAGCTGGTATTTTTTCAATGCGAAAACGAATGAAAGTTTTACTTCACAGATCAATAAAGAATTGTTGGATGGCCGCTACTATGAGATCAATGGAAATCTTTTTCAGAGAAATGGAAGGATATGGGTGTATGGGATGCCATTCATAACAGAATTTATTGAAAAGGGAAATAAATTCAAACCAGTCCGGAGCCTTTATAATAATGAACAAAGTATCCGTTTTGATAATGCACGATTCATGTATGAAGACAGACAGAAAAATATCTGGATCTGTACCGATAACGGAGTCTTTGTATTCAATCCCGACGCGCAGCTTTTCAACAATTACGGATTGATCAGGCCGGGCGAAAAATCTCCAAGGGATGGTCCCGTACAGGTAGTAACACAATTGAAAAACGGAAATATCTGGGTCGGTTGCTGGGGTCTCGGCTTGTTTTGTTATGATAAGGATATGAATCCCATTCCGCTTCCGCGCGGTTTAGAACATGCAAACGCATCCTATTCGATGTGGTCAATCTGCGAACAGGACTCGACTAAATATGTATGGATTGGAATGCAGGCCGGTGGTTTAATGGTATATGATCAGGCCCATGCCAAATCATGGACTTTCACTCATCCCATATTTGAAGGCAAAACTATCCGGCAGATTGAAGAAGACAGACAGGGAAATATGTGGTTTGGGACACATGCGGGACAAATAATAAAGTGGGACAAAAAAGTTGCCGGTAATGACCCGCAGAAAGGATACCGGCTGATCGTCGTGAAGGGAACAGTTCTTAAAATGTTATGCGATCAACAGGGAGATCTATGGGTGGCGACGGCAGGTACCGGCCTGTTGCGTATTGATACCAGGAAAAATTTGATCATTGATGTTTTCAGCAGCACAGGAAGAGAAAGGCAAAGACTATGGCGGCAAAGTCCGCTTGATGTGATCCAGGTGGATGACAGTCTTTTGCTGGTTGCCAATGGTGCAGTGGATATGCTTAACCGTTATACACGAAAAGTAGTTCACATTTCCACTGAAGATGGTCTTCCTTCCAATAGCGTTCTAAATATTCAACAGGATAATGACGGAATCATCTGGCTCGGTATGACCAACGGGCTATGCAGGTTCAATTTCCAGATGGGAATATTTACACTATATGACAGGAGAGACGGAATTTCATATGATAATTTTATTGTGGCCGGCAGTAATAAGTTGAAGGATGGCAAGCTCGTATTCAACAACGACCATAATTTCATGATTTTCGATCCGGGAAAAGTCGTTAGAACTGCCGTCCCCTCAAACCCGCTTATCACTTCAGTTACGATTGGAGGGAAGTCGCATCTTGTCGACTCACTCGTTCAATTGCCCCGCATCATTCTGCCTTACGATAATAATTCCATTGAATTTCACTTCAGCGCACTCAATTACATGCAGCAGGAAAAAATGCATTTCCATTATCAGCTGAAAGGCCTCGATAAGCAGTTTCATGAAGCATATGATGAAGCGAGTGCCCTGTATAATTATCTTCCACCGGGTGACTATGAATTTGTAGTAAGCTCTGAAAGCGCAGATGGCATATCAAGTAATGATGTAGCGACATTGTATCTGCGTGTTAAGCCACCTTTCTGGAAAACCTGGTGGTTCTATGGAATTTTGATTCTTCTCGTTGTAGCCGTGTTATACCTGATAGACCGGGAGCGGGTGAAACAAATGATTTCCCTGCAACAGGTGAGATCAAACATAGCCGGGAATCTGCATAAGGAAGTGAATACAACCCTTAGCAGTATCAGCCTGTTGTCAGAGATGGCGAAAATCAAGGCGGATAAAGATATCGGGAGGGCAAAAGAATATATCGATCAGATCAATGATAAAAGCCGCAAGATGATCACTGCCATGGATGACATGCTATGGAGCATTGAACCCGGTAACGATTCCATGGAGAAAACATTGGACAGGATGAAAGAGTACGCTGAAATACTTCATCATAAAACAGGCATTCCCATTGACTTTACCATCGATGAAAAAGTTCGCATACTGGAACCTGGAATGAAAAC
>DATLDA010000175.1:0-5634 GCA_035526135.1 Flavitalea sp. | reverse complement strand
CAGGAGGCCGACGTTATTTGAAAGCCCGCCGACCTGAATTGTATGGTACCACGATTAGTGCGCCGCACCGCTCCGAACAGAAAGTGGTTTGGATGGATAAAGGATAGTTCATGGTTCCTGGTTCTTAGTTCCTGGTTGCTGGTTGCTTGTTGTTCCTTATGCGTTGCTGGTTGCTGGTTGTTCTTTGCTGGCTGCTGGTTTTGAATTTTTAATTTTTAATTTTTAATTTTTAATTCAACGCAATATCAATGACCTGTTGCATATTCTTCACATAGTGAAAACGAAGCCCCTTAATAAAAGCCGGATCGATTTCTTCAATATCTTTTTCATTCAACCAGCACAACACGATTTCTTTGATACCAGCCCGTTTTGCCGCAAGCACTTTTTCTTTGATCCCTCCTACCGGTAGCACCTGGCCACGGAGCGTAATTTCGCCGGTCATTGCCAGGTAAGGTTTCACCCGCTTTGATGTGATCGCAGATGCTATCGATGTCATCATCGTGACACCTGCGCTGGGTCCGTCTTTCGGTACTGCGCCTTCCGGTACGTGCACGTGCACCGTTTTGGAATTGAAAATTTCAGGATCAATATCCATTTTGCGTGCATTCGACTGAATATATGTAAGCGCCGTCGTCGCACTTTCTTTCATCACATTACCAAGGTTTCCCGTAAGTTTCAGATCACCTTTTCCTTCACTGAGGCTGGTTTCCACAAAAAGAATATCACCTCCCACATAAGTCCATGCGAGTCCCACGGCAACACCGGGCATATTGGCTACTTTATAGATCTCATTGCTGTATTTCGATTTGCCGAGAATTTTCTCAATATCAGGCGAAGTAAGATTTGCTTTTAGTTTCCCCTTCATCGCAAATTCCTTCGCTTCAAAACGCATTACGGATGCGAGGTACCGGTCTAGTTCCCGTACTCCGCTTTCCCGTGTATAGTCCTGAATAATTCTTTCCAGAATTTTGTCAGCGATATTGAAACGCATGTTGTTCAAACCATGGGCTTCCTTTTGTTTGGGGACCAGGTGTCTTTTTGCAATCTCGATTTTCTCTTCGACCGCATACCCGCTCAGATCAATGATCTCGAGCCTGTCGCGCAAAGCGGGCTGGATCTTGTTGATATCATTTGCAGTCGCTACAAACAATACTTTACTCAGGTCATATTCCAGCTCGAGATAATTATCATAGAATGTATGATTTTGTTCCGGATCCAGCACTTCGAGCAAAGCGCTTGACGGATCGCCGCGAAAATCACTGCCAACTTTATCAATTTCATCCAGGATCATGACCGGGTTCGAAGATTTTATTTTCCTGATCGATTGAACGATTCGACCGGGCATGGCCCCTATATACGTTTTCCTGTGACCCCTCACTTCACTTTCATCATGAAGCCCCCCCAGACTAATCCTGGCGTATTTCCGGCCGATTGCACTCGCTATACTTCTGCCAAGCGAAGTTTTACCAATACCGGGAGGTCCCACAAAGCAGAGGATCGGACTTTTCATGTCCCCTTTCAATTTTAATACAGCCAGGTATTCCAGGATACGTTCCTTTACTTTAGCCATTCCGTAATGATCTCTATCCAGAATTTTTTTTGCCTTCTTCAAATCATACAGGTCTTCCGTATAATCGTTCCAGGGAAGATCGAGCATTAAATCAAGGTGATTGTATACGACAGAAAAATCAGGCGTGCTCGGGTGCATCCTTTCCAGCTTTTCAATCCCTTTCTGGAACAATTCCTTCGCTGCCAGCGGCCACTTTTTTGATTCAGCCTTTTTCTGCATTTCCTTCACCTCTCGCTCATTGCTGTCGCCACCCAGTTCATCCTTTATACTTTTTAATTGCTGCTGAAGAAAATATTCCCGCTGCTGTTTGTCAAGCTCTGTTTTTGTTTTGGTGGTGACTTTATTTTTCAGTTCGGCGAATTGCAATTCACGCTGCAGTAATTGCATCAGCAGGTCGGCTCTTTTCTGAATATGATTCAGTTCAAGCAATTTTTGCTTTTCTACCAGTTCCGTATTAAGATTGCTTGATACAAAATGTATGAGAAACGAAGGGTTTTCGATATTCTTCAGAATGATACCTGCTTCGGATGGAATATTGGGCGACAGGTGGATAATTTGAGTCGCCAGGTCTTTGATATTCGCAACATAAGCATCAAAGTCCTCTCCTTTCGGGCCTTCTTCATCTTCCATCAATACTACCTCTGCCTTAAAATAGGGATCATCTGATAAGATCTTGGCTATGCTGAATCTCTTTTTACCCTGGATAATGACAGTCGTACCTCCATCGGGCATTTTAATAAGTTTGACAATACGGGCGATGGTTCCAATATCTTCCAGTTCAGTAATGGAAGGATCTTCCACATTACTGTCTTTCTGTGCTACCACGCCTATCAATTTGTCAGCCTTATATGCTTCATTGACTGCTTTGATACTTTTGTCGCGACCAACTGTAATGGGGAGCACGACACCTGGAAACAAAACCGTATTACGCAGTGGTAACAAAGGAAGTTCGGTAGGAATAAGCAGTTCAATGCCGTTTTCACCTTCCTGTTCATTCAGAGGAATGATAGGAATAAAGTCCATTTCATCTTCGGGAGCTGCCCAAATATCCATTTTATTCATACTAGATGTTAACTGTGACAAAATAACACTCCCGGATCAATCCTGAGGTCAATTACAGAAGGAAGACGTATAGGTCAAGTTTGGTGCCAACGGGCTGAAACAGAACTGTTACCAATCATGTGAGGATAATTTGTCAGGATTTCAAAGGTACCTGAATAAGCAGAAAATACCTTACGATCCCGTTAGGATATCAGGAAAATCACCGTGTTTCGAAGTAAACTTCCGCACTGATTTCATCGCCCTTTTTGGAAGATATGACTTGGTTTTGGGTCATTTAATCGGGGACAATTTTCACAAAAAAGTTCACTTATCGATGATTTTGATCGTTTCATCGAACAATTGGGGTCAAAAACGATAAGAAATAACCCTTAAGCTTGCACTTCGGGAATTACGGTATTATCTTAGTATTTGTTCAGACTAGTTCGCCCTTAAAGATCGACCCCATGAAAAATTTATTACTTTGTTCGACCCTTATTCTGATAACCTCTGGCCTGCTTCAGGCCCAGCTTAGCAATGGTGGCTTTCATGCAAAGTTCGGTGTTGACGCTGATACGAGAACCAGCTCCATTAAATACGGCCCGGAAACCGGCCCAATCAATAGTGATGATTGGTTTGCTACAAAAAAAGGTGACAAAGGGGTGCTTGATACAACCAATGCATTTCTGTTTCGCAAATTACTTCAGAGCAATAGGAATATCAGCTTCACCAAGAATATGTCCGTTCCGCTTTTTTCAAAGATTAACGGCATGCTTTGGTTGGATGCGATCTATATGCGCGATTATACTGCAGGGTTAGGAAGCGATTCCACTGCATTTGGAACAGCCGCAAAAAATGGTGTTGACCCTCGTGATTGGGACGGCAAACCAACAAACATTCCCGGTAAAACCGACTTCGTTGACACTTACGCACACTTTCGTCGTAATGGTACAAAGCTTACTGACTCGCTGTGGTTTTTTACAGGTATTAGTACCGTGGCTACACAGGGTGAAAGGTATTTTGACGTGGAATTATTCAAGAACAGCGTTTCGTATAACAAAACCAGTGGAACATTTGCATCCAGTGGGCTTAGTTTCGGACATACAGAATGGATCTTCGATCCATTTGGTAACATCCTTCAGTCTGGTGACTTGATTATAGCAGTAAGTTATAACAGTGGTCAGGCACCTGTGATTGATGTCAGGATCTGGGTCAGCAAAACAACTTTCACTTCTTCTAAACCTAAACTTTTCAAATTCGGACCCAACTTCGATAGTGGCGTACCAGGTAATACTGCCGGTTATGCAACGATATTATCAAAAGCAGGAAGCACAGTTTTTGGATCCGGCATTGGTAATTATTCTTCTAATGCAGCTGCGGATTCAACTTATTCCACTCCATGGGGAACGAGCACGAAAACCCTGGACTGGTCGGCGAATTATGAGACTTTACAGTTTGTGGAAATTGGTTTGAACTTTACCCGCATGGGGCTTGATCCAACATTATATACCAGCCTTTTTAATAGTGCATGTGACAGGATATTCCATTCTATTTTCTTTAAATCCAGGTCATCGAATTCATTTTCTGCCAACTTGCAGGATTTTGCCGGCCCGATCAATTTTTCAGTTCCGGGTCTTGATTATAAAATCAATTCGGATACTTTGAATTGTTTGAAGGATACCGGATTTATTACCCTTTCAAATATTTCATCTGAAGGAGTATATAGTTGGAGTACTGAGACAGGTTCAATCCTCTCAACAAATACCGACAGTTCTTCGATCATGGTTAACGGAAAAGGATTCTACCGACTGGATGCTATTCTTGCAGCCGGTTGCCCGCAAGTGCGGAGTGACCTGGTGGAGATCAGGGTAGATAGTTTACCCCCGGTCGCTTATGCTGATATGACGATGGCTGCCGACGGAGTAAATATTCAATTGATTGGCGGAGACACAGCAGCCAGCAATAAAATGACTCCTTTTGGTCGTTCTAAAGGCCTCATGTGGAATTGGAAAGGCCCGAATAATTTTACAGCAACAATAATGAGCCCCGTAAATGAATCGATGTGGGCATGGGGTACTTACCAGATCACTCTTACTGAAAAAAGAAATGGATGTAAGGCCATGGCTTCTGTAGACGTTGGATTTCTCAAATTAACGGATATGCAAACGGGAGAAATCGGTCTTCAAAAATCAAAGATCACTCCTGCTTCAGAAAATATGTATATCCTTCACGAAAAAGGAAGTAACAATAACTACCTGGTAATTAATTCAGCTAAGGCAAAACAGGCAAAGGTGTTGGTTCATAATACGAACGGCCAATTGCTGGGTACGCGCATTGTGCAGGTTGGCGTTGGTTATAATAAAGTGCAATTGCCTGCAGGCCTTGTCCAGGATCATATTCAGGTGGTGACCGTTCTTGAGAACAACCGGATCCTGTTTACAAAAAAGATAGTAGTTCAGTAATAAAGATCAATTTAAGGGGACTTCACAAGGGCCTTGGAACGAAAACTTCCAGGGCCCGGCTGAAGTTATAATACGAATAACCTCGTCCATACGTTTGGAGTAAGGAAACTGATAGGGAAGAGTCGAAGCAGCAGGGTGGTCAAATCACCAAAATTCAATCCGGGAAAACCGCCTAATCACCGATGAACTCATGAAAACGCTCAAAAAGAAATATACCGTGGCTTTGCTTTCGGGATGGATGATTCTCTTCAACCTGGAAGGTTTTGCCAATATTTATACCGTAATTAATACGTTGGATAATGGTGCCGGAAGTTTTAGGCAGGCTATCCTTGATGCAAATGGTAACGCAGGTACAGATACCATCCGGTTTTTAATTCCTTCTGGAGGAGGTAATCGTTTTGAGGGTTCCGGAGGTAACATTTATGCGGTGATAGAAATCGATAATGCATTACCCACTATAACAAGTCCCCTGTTTATTGACGGAAGTTCGCAAACCAATACAAATACGGGTTCTGTTTCAGGTAGAACTGTCGGTGTAGACGCAATTGTTCAATCCGCCATTCC
>DATLDA010000157.1:0-5301 GCA_035526135.1 Flavitalea sp. | reverse complement strand
ATCTCTCATGCCTCATGCCCCATACCCAATACCTCATACCCGATACCTCATACCTCAAATCAAAAAAGCAAGCCTTTCAGCTTGCTTTTCGGTTATTCAACATCGTTAACGAATATATCAGATATGCGATTCGATCTTCTTTACAAAATTTGATTTTGGCTGAGCACCCACCAACTTGTCTACAACCTTTCCGCCTTTAATGAAAAGGATAGCGGGAATAGAAGTGATCCCATAATTGATTGACAGTTGCGGGTTGTGGTCAACATTGACTTTACCAATGTTCACTTTTCCATTGTATTCTTTAGATAGCTCTTCGATTACCGGACCGATCGCACGGCAGGGGCCACACCATTCTGCCCAAAAATCAATGACCGTTAATTTATCAGAAGACAATACCGTTTCCTGGAAGTTTGCGTCGGTGAATTCTATTGCCATAGCTTGTATTTTTTAGTTATTGTTAGTACTATTCATGCAAAATTAGGTCCAACCCACTTCGTCCTGCTCCGGTGACAGTTCCTGTTTTAGACTGTCACCACCTGCACTTCCAGCTCAGGTTGATCCTGCAGGAAGCCGGCCATTTCGTCATTCATTTCAAATCCATTCTCCAAAGTATACATACTTAAACGAAAATTGTTGCGTGCTTCAACGATATTAAATTTGAGAGATGAGCGGCCCGGATGTGCTTTAACATTTCTTTCGATAAAGTTGATCATTTGTTCATTCACATGTCTGGCCTCCACATCTACGATCACCTGCCGGGTAAGATTTTGTTTAATGCTTTCCAGCAGGATCATTTTATCCACTTTGAATTCAAATTCCGATTTATTATAACGTTGTTTGAAATATCCTGTGAGAAATATATTCTTTCCTTTTTCGAGGTAATTCGCATAACGGGTATAATCATCGCTCCATAACAGGAATTCTGATTTGCCTGTATAATCTTCAATAATAAATGATCCGAATTGGCGGCCTGTTTTTGTCAGCCGATGCTGTGCATCAACAACCAATCCGGCAAGTCGATATGGTTTTCCGGGATTTGCCTGAAGTGTAACAGCTTCTTTTATTTCATTGAATTCACCCAGTCTGGTAATCCCATAATGGGTGATCTCAAACTTGAAATGATCGAGCGGGTGCCCGCTCATAAACATCCCCGTAACATCTTTCTCATGATCCAGCAATTCCGTAAGTGTCCAGTGTTCACAATTTGGGATCTTTGGAGGAATGACAGTGGGCATTTCAAGATCTCCAAACAATGTATTCGTCGACTGCATTGAATTACTTTGAAACATATTTCCAAACCTGATAATTTTTTCAAGTCCGGTATTTGTTTCTCCCTGAGGAATGTGAAAATATTGTGCACGATGCAACTCTTTGAACGAGTCGAACGCACCGGCATACGCAAGACTTTCCAACGTTTTTTTATTTACAGCTCTTTGCTGTATGCGTTTGATTAAATCAAAAATAGAATCGTAAGCTCCGTTCTTTTCTCTTTCTTCGATTATACTTTCTACGGCTGATTCACCGACTCCTTTCAATCCACCAAGTCCAAAGCGTATCTCACCTTTATTATTCACTGCAAATCCTTTTTTGGATTCGTTCACATCAGGACCCAATACTTTTTGTCCCATCCGTTTACATTCTTCCATATAGAATGTGATCTTGTCGATGTTCCCTGCATTATTCAAGACCGCGGCCATATATTCAGCAGGATAGTGCGCCTTAAGATAGGCGGTCTGGTACGCTACATAGGCATAGCAGGTAGAATGTGATTTATTGAAAGCATATTGGGCAAACGCTTCCCAGTCGAGCCATATCTTTTCTAATTTTTCTGCAGCATGTCCGAGTTTACCTGCTCCCTGAATAAACTGTGCTTTCATTTTATCCAGGATCTTCTTTTGTTTTTTCCCCATTGCTTTTCGCAAAACATCAGCATCCCCTTTACTGAAATCTGCGAGGCGTTGCGACAATAACATTACCTGTTCCTGGTAAACTGTAATTCCATAAGTTTCTTTCAGGATCTCTTCCATTTCCGGAACATCGTAGGCGATCTGTTCTCGTCCGTGTTTGCGATCAACGTAATTAGGTATGTATGCCATCGGACCTGGGCGGTACAATGCATTCATTGCAATCAGATCGTCAAATTTATCAGGTTTGAGGTCGCGCAGATATTTCTGCATTCCCGGACTTTCAAACTGGAAAGTTCCATTTGTTTCGCCCCGCTGATATAATTCAAAAGTTTTTTTATCATCAAGGGAAATGGTATCAAGGTCAATCGTTACCCCATGATTCAGGCGGATCAGTTCAAGTGCATTTTTTAGTATCGTCAGCGTTTTCAGTCCAAGAAAATCCATCTTGATCACCCCTGCATCCTCGATGATGCTCCCTTCGATCTGTGTGACCCAGAGTTCTGAATCCTTCGCAATACATACCGGTATTAGTTCCATCAGATCGCGCGGAGCGATGATGATTCCCGCAGCATGAATGCCAGTATTGCGTACCGATCCTTCGAGCCTTTCAGCTTCATGTAATACCTGGCTTCCCAGACTGCTGCCCTTATAAATTTCCCGGAGCTTTTTTACATTTTCCAGATCGTCGGGTCCGATCCCTTCTTTTTCTTCGAGAGAACTTTCTCCTTCCTTTACCGTGAGCGGTGCTTTCAACACACGCTTGAGGGTTACGCCCGGCCGGTCCGGAACCAGCTTAGCCAATGCATTTGATTCCGGCAAGGAAAGATCAAGCGCCCGCGCAACGTCTTTAATGCTCATTTTGGCTGCCATCGTTCCATAAGTAACAATCTGGGCGACCTGGTTTTTTCCGTATTTCTGCACTACATAATCGATCACCTTCTGCCTGCCATCATCATCAAAATCAGTGTCGATATCCGGCATAGACTTTCTGTCGGGATTGAGAAACCTTTCAAACAGAAGGTTATACTTGAGCGGGTCAATATTGGTAATACCGATACAGTATGCTACTACGCTGCCTGCAGCCGAACCACGACCAGGACCGACAAAAACGCCCAGCTCACGGCCTGCACGAATGAAATCACTCACGATCAGAAAATATCCTGCAAACCCCATTGTTTTTATCGTGAACAATTCGAAGTCCAATCTTTCACTTAATTCAGCTGTCATTTCCGAATACCGTCTGGCAGCCCCTTCATGTGTAAGGTGACGCAGATATTCCCACTGGTTCAGATTGTTGTCGGCGTGGATACGAAAAGTTTCCGGTATGGGAAAAGCCGGAAGAAGAATATCTTTTTTAAGATTCAGCAATTCAACTTTGTCTGCCACCAGACGTGTATTGTCGATTGCTTCAGGCAGATCATGAAACAGTTCGGTCATTTCTGCGGGCGTCTTGAAATAGAACTGGTCGTTTGGAAATTTGAAGCGCCTGTCTTTCAGATGTACATCATCATTCACAAAATCATCATATCCCGGTGTGCTCTTTTTTTCTCCTGTATTAATACAAAGCAAAATATCGTGTGCATTGTAATCTTCCTGGTCAGTATAATGGCTGTCATTGGTTGCGATGATCGGGACATTATATTTTTTTGAGAATTTAATAAGCACCTGGTTGATCGTTTCCTGTTCGGGAATACGATGACGTTGCAATTCAACAAAAAAATCTTCGCCGAAAATATCCAGCCACCATTTAAATTCTTTTTCTGCAGTTTCCTCACCCTGGTGGAGAATTGATTGGGGAATGTGCGCACCGATACAACAGGTAGTAGCGATCAGACCTTCGTGATATTTCAGGATTAACTCCTTATCGATACGGGGATATTTGCTGTACAATCCTTCGGTATATCCGAGCGAAGTCAGCTTGATGAGATTCTTATAACCTGTTGCATTTTTCGCCAGCAACACCTGGTGAAATCTTTCGTCTTTTTGTTCTTTGGTAAAAGTTTTTCTTGTACGGTCTTTCACCATATAAAATTCACATCCCACGATCGGTTTTACTTTTGGTGTACCGTCTGTATTCGTATGTTTATAAGCTTCAGCGACGAATTCAAAAGCGCCAAACATATTGCCATGATCAGTGATGGCAATTGCAGGCATTTCGTGATCGACTGCTTTCTTATATAATGTCTGGATGGAAGCTGCGCCGTCTAAAAGCGAAAACTGCGTATGTACATGTAAATGAGAAAAGCCACTCTTCATACTTCACTTAGGAAAGGGTGAACGGGTATATTACCCGGAAGGCGAATTTAATTATAATTCGGGCAGCACCCGGTCAGGAAGTAATACACTTCGTTTCCACAATACATAGAACCTTGTAAACGTTGAATTTAACAAGGCCGCACTTCCATATTGGCAATGTATTTGTTAACTTAGAGAAACCTCAACACCGAATTATGAATAAAATTTTCATCCTTGTACTACTTGCTGCTGGTTCAGCGGGCTGTGGTACAATGAAGAATACAAGTTCAACTTCGGCAGCCCCTGTGAAGTCTGCGCCGCAGGCCACCACCACGCCGGTTTTCATTGAAAATATTTCTATTCCCGGAGAACGCAGGTCAGAAAGGATGATGGAAACAAGTCCAAACCCGACGAAGGTCATCACAGCGAATCGTTCTTCTGAAGTAGAATTAACTTTCCCTTTGCAGTTTAAATATTCCATCCTGCTGGATGTGCCGGTAGAAGAAATACGTGACCCGAAATTATTTGGTTTTATTGAGGAATGGTATGGTACCCGCTACCGCTACGGTGGTAGTGATAAATCGGGCATCGATTGCTCTGCTTTTGTACAAACCTTTGTTGACGAGCAGTATGGTATACGTCTCCCCCGGACAAGCGTTGACCAGTATATCAACAGCAAACGCGTAAAAAAGGAATTGCTTCAGCAAGGTGATCTTGTGTTCTTCCGAACCCTTGCAAATAAAAGTGTATCACATGTGGGAATTTACCTGTTCAATAATAAATTCCTGCATGCTTCAACATCTTTTGGTGTCGTGATCAGTGACCTTAGTGAGGGATATTACAGCGATCATTTTGCCGGAGCCGGCCGGTACAGGAGAGAATTCTAATCCCTCTTCAACTATTACCCATTCATCTTCTCCGAATTTTATTTTTTACCGCAACGAGTACAGGTAAAAGGTCTGGTGTCAGTTTAAAATATAATACACCCGACAAATAAATAATTATAAACGTGATACTGCGCAGCATGATGTATAGGAACCCTATATATTGATGGAAGGGATAAAAAGCAACAACAAATGCGGTCATGCCCAACAAGACGGTATACAAAGTATTAGCATTAAAGGGCTGCATACCGAACCTGCGATATAAAAATGAAAAG
>DATLDA010000146.1:0-6322 GCA_035526135.1 Flavitalea sp. | reverse complement strand
CTTGAAGTGATGTTATCAATGGTCGGTTCACGTTGAAAATGCAGGGTACATAATTCTGTACAAACTACAATTACATTTGCCTTTTCGTCTGAACGACAAATCGCGTCGGCAAGTTTTAATGCATGGATTGCCGCGTAACATCCCATGAAATTTACAGATGTCCTGAATATATTTTTTGGCAGATCCATCAATTCGAGTACCTGGATATCGAGCCCAGGCGCACTCATTCCGGTACAGCTGACAGTAATCAGGTGTGTCACCTGATCTTTTTTGATCTTTCCTTCGATGCATTTTCTTACTGCATCAACCGAGAGCGGCGCTGCATATCTGTTATAGCAGGCCATTCGGGATTCAAGCGATGGAAACGGCTCAAGGTTTTCCGATGAAGGGTAAAATTTCCATTCTGCTGCCGGACGACTGTAATCAGACAACACTGAATACCGATACCGGATATCACTTTTCTGGTAAAGAAATTTCAGTTTACGTTTGTCAGTATCAGAAAAAGCATACACCTGCTGCATAAATCCGAGAATATCGGATTGAGCATGCCGGTACGATGGAACAGCGGTACCAATGGAAACGATTTTAGTCAAATAAACCTCCGAATTAAAAGAATTAAAAAAGCTGAATTGGTACAAATAGCAGCGAGGATATTCATCTGCATTGTGTGTCTGAAGTCAGCGGAGGTAGGTTGATTCCACACCCGTTTCATCCAGTAAATAAAATATACGAGAATGGGGAGTAATACAGTTGCTAAAATGAAAAAATTAACCAACTGTTTTTTTGTTAAAAAATGATAATAAAGAACGGATATCGCCAGGAGGTAAATGGCAGCAGAAAAAATAAAAGTTCCTCTATAACCTAACAACATACTAATGGTCCTGACACCATCTGCCTTGTCCTCAGTATGTTGGTAAATCTGGGTTAATGGATAAAAACCTCCAATGAGGAGGCTGGAAGCCAAAATTCCTGTCCAGGGAGATGAGACCTGTAAACTTTTTCCGGCCCCGTGGAAAGTCAGAAAAAAAATTAATCCGCCCTGTAACAATACAACAATCAGATAGCCGATAACCGGGTACTTTTTCAGGCGGATGCCCCTGTAGCTGTACGCACGCGAACTGGTTATATAAACTATTATTCCTATTGTGAACCAAACACTGATCAATAAAGACAATAGAACAGCAATAAGATCAAGTAGTAGGGTAGTATAGTACAGTTGTTTTGTAGGTGGTAAGGGGTTTTTCACTCCACCGATACTCGTTGTATCACGATCCATGTACGAATTATACCCATTGCTTGCCGGGTAAACGAGTAGATGTAATATGATAAAAATAAGAACGCTACGCGATGGGTCAGGATCCGGAACTTCACTTAAGGCGAAAAGATAAACCGGTAACAAAAAAAGAGAGAAAGAAAATCGAAGCAATTGTAAGGTGGAGCCCGAAATCATGAATGATGGTTTAATAGTTCCGGTATCCAGGGATATAACTGACAGGGACAAACGAATACTAATAGTCGCTTCATTTATTGGAATGCAACGCGACCCGGTTTCCTTCTGAATCTCTTATCAAGGCCCAGAAACCCAAATTTTCTTCTGGCCCGATCCGGGTTTTTTGTTGCAATAATTTTCCACCGGCCTTTTCTACACGGTCAAGAACCGGTTGCAGGTCAGGTTGGCAATTGAGATAGACTAGAGACCCGGTCTCAGAAGGGATGTGAAAGCCGGGATAATGAACAATAGCTCCACCTACCCTGGCATTCTGAAAGTCGAATAAAAAAAATCCCATCCTTGCCTGACCCATAAAGTTTTCCGGCATTTGATATTCGAAAAGTGTTTCATAGAATTTCTTTGCCCGGTCAAAATCATTGACCGGAATTTCAAACCAGTTTAATGCGTTACCAATTTGCATATACTTTATTTGACTGAATTACTCTTTATGAGCTGTTCCATTGAATAATGATAGTCCATCCTGCCGCGTATGCTATCGGCCGCTTCTCTTGAAACCCATTTTTCACACAGGTATATCCCCAGGTCTAATGATGATGAGACAGCACCTGCAGTTATGACATCGCCGTCTTCTACAATCCTTTCTGTGCTAACGGTGCAATAATTACCGAGCCCTGTATATTCGGAGAAATGTGTCGTGGCTGTTTTGCCTTTGAGAAATCCTGCCGCTCCCAGAAGAAGGCTTCCGGTACAGATGGAAATCTTATAACGGGCATCGGCACCCGTTTTCAGCCAGTCGATAAAAGACGGGTTAGTTTGCAAACTTCTCGTTCCATATCCTCCCGGTATGATCAGTACATCGTAACCGGAAAGCTTATCAGGGTTTTTTGTTGAACAGAAAGTGGCACCGAAATGGTCGCCAACGCGTTCAGTGCGTGCACAAAAATCCCATTGGAGATCTGGCAGATAGCCCATATGCCGGAGACGACTGATTGGATCGTAGATCCCGATCAGGTCCAGCCATGTAATACCATCAAAGAGAATGAAGGCGATTTTCAATTCCATGTACTTACGTGAACACCTGAATGCGCATATACATGCAGGTCAGATGCATGCCACTTTAAAGGTACAATAGTTTTGGAATGAAAATAATCTGGTGGTTACCGGCGAAAACGTGAAATAAGCCATATTACCAGGGCTACAACGATTACGATGACGATAAATCCCGTCCACACACCGGCTTTGAAAATTCCGCCGACAACTTCGCAGGAACTCAAAGATATCAACAGGCTGACAAGTAAGGATAGTTGCAAGAGGCTGTTACTTTTCATCTTTTCTATTTTACCTCAACATTATGCAAAAACAATACCCGCTATGCGAGCGGGTATTATTATAAAATCCGTTACAATGTTTATCGATTTGTGGTTGACTGTGAAAACCTCCGGTTTGATGGATTATTGTTCGTCCATCTATTTTGCGTCGCTGGTTTTTTGTTTTGATTGGGCGCTTTTGAAATATTCAGCGTTTGGCGTGAAATTATTTCTGCATCATGAAAAGGATGATCGGATACGACCGGAATATTTTTTGCGATCAGCTTATGAATATCACGGAGGAACGTTTTTTCTTCCTGGTCACAAAATGAAAGTGCAATACCACTTGATCCGGCCCGGCCTGTTCGGCCAATCCTGTGAACATATGTTTCCGCAACATTTGGCAATTCATAATTAATTACATGTGATAATTCTTCTACATCAATTCCTCTGGCTGCAATGTCGGTTGCTACGAGCACACGAGTATGCTGTGATTTGAAATTTGTGAGTGCCCGTTGTCTGGCGATTTGCGACTTATTTCCATGTATTGCTTCAGCGCGAATTCCGGCGCGGATAAGATCTTTCACGACTTTATCAGCTCCGTGTTTGGTTCGAGTGAAAACGAGTGCCGTTTGAATTTTGGTGCCTTCGAGCAAATGTATAAGCAGAGACTTTTTGTCTTTTTTATCTACATGATAAACGGATTGCACGATGGTTTCTGCTGTGGATGAGACCGGAGTCACTTCTACTTTAACCGGATTTTTTAAAATGCCGGATGCCAGCTGTTGAATTTCCTGTGGCATGGTAGCTGAAAATAATAAGGTCTGCCTGTTTGAAGGTAACAGAGCAATTACCCGTTTTACATCATGCACAAAACCCATGTCGAGCATGCGATCAGCTTCATCCAGGACAAAAAAATTGATATTATTTAAACGGATAAATTGCTGGTTGATGAGGTCTAACAGGCGACCTGGTGTGGCAACCAGAATATCTACACCCCTGCGAAGTGCATCAGTCTGCGGCCGTTGGGGCACGCCGCCAAAAATCACAAGGGATTTCAGGTTTACAAATTTTCCGTAAGCTTTGAAACTTTCATCAATTTGAATGGCAAGTTCACGGGTCGGAGTTAGTATTAATGCTTTAATGCCTTTATTAGTAGAATCCTGCTGTTTCTGATTTGTCAGTATTTGCAATAAAGGGATAGCAAAAGCAGCCGTTTTTCCGGTACCTGTTTGTGCGCAGCCAAGCATGTCTCTCTGCTGCAATATGTATGGAATGGCTTTTTGCTGGATTGGAGTTGGGTGGGTATACCCTTCAGTTTCAAGAGCTCTTAATAACGGCTCTATCAACTGTAATTCGTTGAATGACACTTTAATTGATTTAGATTAATAAATGGGCTGATACAACTTGTGCGCTCAGCAGCGCTATCTTACTCATCAATACCTTCACAAGTTTTCCGGGAGATAATACCGGGTGGAATAGCTAAACGAGAGGATAGTTACCCTGCGAAGATACGTTGAATAAACGGGGATTACAAGTGCAGCTGGATTCACCGTCCATCAATAAGCGCAATTTGGGACCTAATTAACGTAAAGAATCCATTCATTACAGCCTTTTGTCAATCACCTAAAACCCTGCCACTTTATTTTCACTAATGAAAGAAGGGAAGATTATTCTTTTTAACTGGTGTTTTTTATCGTTGGAAAAATGCAAAGTTCATAAAAACAGACTACCGTAATCTTAAGACTACCGTAGTCCAAAAAAATGCATTTTTGATTTTTGAACAGTAAAAAAACTACTTCGTTAAAGAATTTTCTTTTAAAGGTCGCTTCACGTATTTTTTCTAGCAGGAAATTTGAGGCAGGGAATTTTATATAAGCATTCTCAGGGGTTCTTCGAGTAACTGTTGTAGCGTTTGTAAAAAAGCAGAACCGGTTGCACCATCTACGACCCTGTGATCACAACTCATGGTTACTTTCATTATATTTCCAACCCTGACCTGCCCGTCTTTTACCACAGGCAC
The DNA here is from genome assembly GCA_035526135.1 of Flavitalea sp. GTDB lineage: Bacteria > Bacteroidota > Bacteroidia > Chitinophagales > Chitinophagaceae > Flavitalea. Next base: position 1,542 of record DATLDA010000146.1, on the reverse strand, counting down.
TTGTTTGATGGCTCCGATCGCAAGAATACATGCATCAGGAGGATTAATGATCGCAGTGAATTCATCAATGCCAAACATTCCAAGATTCGAGATTGTAAAAGTATTTCCCTCCCAGTCGGAAGGCTGAAGCTTTTTGTCCTTAGCTCTCTGAGCAAAATCCTTTACTTCCGCAGCAATTTGTGACAGAGATTTACTATCGGCAAAACGTACAACCGGGACCAGCAGACCTTCCTCGACAGCTACGGCCACCCCAATGTTAACATGATGATTGTAGCGGATTTTATCCCCCAGCCAACTACTGTTCACTTTCGGGTGTTGCTTCAATGCAAGTGCGCATGCTTTCAATACCATATCATTGAAAGAAATCTTAACCTTTGCAATTTCATTCAGCTTTCCACGGCTTTCTACTGCTTTGTCCATATCTATAGACATGGTAAGATAAAAATGCGGTGCGGAGAATTTACTTTCTGCAAGCCTCTTGGCAATAACTTTCCGCATTTGTGATACGGGTACTTCTTCGAAACTCGTTTCTCCGGCTGGTATAGATTGTCTTGCGGGTTGTGAAGATTTACCTGTCCCTTTGGCTTCGGATGGCGTGAAGGAATCAACATCTTTTTTTATGATCCTTCCTCCGTCTCCGCTACCGGAAACCTGCGCGATATCAATTCCTTTTTCTTCAGCAAGTTTTTTTGCAAGTGGCGATGCTTTAACCCTACCGTTCGTATTATTCGCGGCTGATGAGGACGCAGTGCCGACCGGTGTGGAAGATGACCTGTCAGACGATTGTGGAACGAGTTGTTCTGCATTTGATTCCGCGGGTTCTTTTACCTGCTTGTCCGCATTCTGAGATGCCGCGGGTAGACTGCCACCTTTCACCGCAGCGACAATTTGGTCGACATTTACTTTGTCTCCTCCAATGATGGCCAGTAATTCATTTACCTGGATCTTTTCACCTGGTTTAGCCCCGATATATAATAATTTTCCTTCCTTATAACTTTCCAATTCCATCGTCGCCTTGTCTGTTTCTATATCAGCTAGCAATTCTCCTTTCTTAACGGTATCACCCACTTTCTTATGCCAGCTTGCAATCACACCCTCGGTCATCGTATCGCTTAACCTGGGCATTAGGATTACTTCTTCCATTTTGGAAACATCCGGACTACCTTTCTTTTGATCGGTAACTGTATCGGTAGCCGTAGTGGATTGTGAAGGATTTTTTTGTGACGCTGGTGAAATTTGTTTTCCTTTTTCCGCCGGTGCAGGGACAGCCGGAGCCGGACCACCACTTTTGAGTGAACTGATATCTTCCCCGGGAGCACCAATAATTGCAAGCAGGTCATTCACCTGAAGTTTACCTCCTTTATCTGTTCCGATATGCAATAAGGTCCCATCCTTGTAACTTTCCAGTTCCATTGTCGCTTTATCGGTTTCCACTTCTGCAAGCAGGTCACCTTTTTTTACCGGATCACCGATTTTTTTATGCCAGGCGGCTATTACGCCTTCCGTCATGGTATCACTCAGGCGAGGCATTAAAATCACTTC
>DATLDA010000144.1:0-2511 GCA_035526135.1 Flavitalea sp. | reverse complement strand
CAGAAAAAATAATATTGAAAACGTCAGGGTATGCTTTACAAAATTTCCCCACCGGCAATTCCTCCTACATTTGTTCAACTTTCAATTACTATTATGGACATAAAACACAAACAAACCGGAAACAAAGGGATGTTTTTTATTGAGGAAGGGGATTCGACAGTCGCAGAAATGGTATATAGTCTGCCTTCTGCGGATAAAATGATAATCGAACATACCGAAGTCGATGACAGCCTGCAAGGAAAAAATGTCGGCTTACAATTACTGAATGCAACAGTGGCCTTTGCCAGAAAAGAAAATATTAAAATCATTCCACTTTGTTCATTTGCCAAAGCGATGTTTGAAAAAAAGGCTGAATTACGGGATGTTCTTTTTGATGTTTCGCGCAGGTCAGTATAACCGCTTAACCAGGCAGGGTCAAAAAAATTACCCAAGAAAAGAATAATTTCTCTTGCATGTATATCTGGCCCGGATGTACGAACATAAAACAAACCAATACTGATGAAATCTGTTCGGCTGTTTTTTGCATATCTGTTTATCAGCTACCCAATTCTTGCTCAACAGGATCATTATATTTTATTAAAACCTGATAAAGTCTTTGATGGTATATCCATCCATACAGGCTGGTCTGTACTGATAAAAAATAATCTCATAGAAGAAGCGGGGCCTATAATGCCTGCGCGGCTTCCGTTAGAAACAACGACGATAGAGTTGCGAGGAATGACCCTGTTACCCGGGCTCATCGAAGGGCATTCACATTTGTTTTTGCATCCATACAATGAAACAAGCTGGAACGAGCAGGTTCTGAATGAAAGTCGCGCGGAAAGAATAGCACGCGCAGTTCAACATGCAGAAAAAACTTTACTGGCAGGATTTATCACAGTCAGAGATCTTGGTACAGAGGGTGCCGGATACGATGATGTCGGGTTGAAACAGGCGATAATGAAAGGTGTCCTCAAAGGCCCGCGTATGATCATTGCTACGCGTGCGATCGTTGCTACCGGCAGTTATGGTCCCAAACCCTCTGGAGGTGAATCAGTACCCCCACAGGGAGCGGCCGAAGCAGACGGGTTGGATGGTGTAACGAAGGAAGTGCGTACTCAGATCGGGAAAGGAGCGGATGTAATCAAAGTATATGCAGATTATCGATGGGGATTGAATAACAAGGCAGAACCTACATTTACGATCGATGAATTGAAGAAAATTGTGGAAGTCGCCCGCAGTAGTGGCCGGCAGGTGGTTGCGCATGCTACTACTATTGAAGGAATGCGACGTGCAGTTGCAGCGGGTGTATCGACCATTGAACACGGAGATGAGGGAACCCGTGAAATTTTTGATGAAATGAAAAAAAGAAATATCGGATGGTGCCCCACACTGGCCGCTGCTGAATCCATCCTTCAATATGGCGGGTGGATCAAAGGTGCCGCCGCAGTTCCGGGAAGAATCATTCAGAAAAAGAAAAGTTTCCAGGATGCGTTAGAGTCCGGTGTAACGATTTGTTTTGGCGGAGATGTGGGAGTGTTTACTCATGGAAATAATGCACTCGAAATGGAGCTGATGGTCGAATACGGAATGAACCCTTTGCAAGTATTACAATCAGCAACATCAGTAAACGCGCGGCAGTTCGGTTATGGCGAGCAGCTAGGAAGCATCCGCAAAGGATTGCTTGCTGATATTATTGCAGTAGCCGGTGATCCGATCCAGGATATCAAACTCATCCGAAAAGTTATGTTTGTTATGAAAGACGGGGTAATAATTAAAAATTAAAAATGCAAAATTAAAAATGCAAAATTAAAATGTTCATTCAGCCATTCTCCTCACGGTATAAATTTTTGAATTTTGAATTTTGAATTTTATAACACGCCTTTTGTACTCGGCAAATAATTTCTGTAGGGATCTTTTTTGACTGCCATTCGAATGGCTTTTGCAAAAGCTTTAAAAATCGCTTCGATCTTATGGTGTTCATTTTCGCCTTTGCATTCGATGTTCAGGTTGCATTTGGCCGCATCGCTGAATGATTTAAAAAAATGAAAAAACATTTCAGTGGGCATCCCGCCGATTTTCTCTCTGCTAAATGTGGCATTCCAGACCAGCCAGTTCCGTCCTCCAAAATCAATAAGCACTTTTGCTTCTGCATCATCCATCGGCAAGGCAAATCCATACCGCTCCATCCCACGCTTGTCGGCAAGCGCCATAGAGAAACATTCACCTAATGCAATGGCTGTGTCCTCGATGGTATGGTGTTCGTCAATATGAAGATCCCCCTGCACTTTGATAGTAAGATCCATCATGCCATGTCGCGCGATTTGCTCAAGCATGTGATCGAAGAAACCGATACCTGTGTCTATAGCTGCCTGCCCGCTCCCATCGATATTCACGCTGACAGATATCTTCGTTTCATTCGTGTTCCGATCGTGCGATGCCTTCCGTAAGCCGTTCTTCAAAAAGTGATAGATGGCTTTCCATTCTGATGTTTCCAGTGCAATGACAGATTTTAAAGAAGTAGTATCGGTT
>DATLDA010000139.1:0-15127 GCA_035526135.1 Flavitalea sp. | reverse complement strand
TTTGAATTGCTAGATCTTCATCGGGTCAATCTTAACGGTAAAAGACTTTCAAGCTGATCTACAGCTCATCTGGAAATACACTATTGAATCCCGTGTTAAAGGTTTCCTGGATAGTATTCCCCGACTTAACATTTCTGTTTATGAATTTGATCGTCTATTCTCCTCCCTTATTGTATTTTTATGGGCGAATACAATTGAAACCTCACTTGAAAAATTTTATTCTATATTTTTTTCTTATGCTCCTGATCGGACTAGCCGGTTCCGGTTCAACCTATGCCCAACGATACGACTGGCGTGACAAAATCGATCTGATCGTAAGGCATGCAGACAGTATTTTCAACAAATCCCAAAAAACGTTCTATTCCCTCCGTTATCTGAAAAATAATGATGCGGTGAAGGAAACATGGCATTACACCATGCGGGATGGAAAAATCGTCATTTTCCAGTTACGGTATCTTATCGATCAAATTGAATACAACGAAGTTTATTATCTCAATAAAGGCGATCTCGTTTGCATGGAACAGTATGAATCTCCGGTCCAATTGTCAGATGAAGAGATCAGGCATGCAGAAGTATTTTATTTTGTTGGCAGTGAGATGCGGCAATTCGTTACGTATGGGGGACGACCACAAAAAAATTATTCCAATTTTGATACGGGCAATCAATGTCTTGATAAATTCCGCAGACGCTACGACGAATTACTTCGCAACATGAAACATACTCCGAATATGGGTGAAGAATGATCAAAAAATCTGATCATTTTAACTGAGGGCCTGAAATATATCCTGTAATACATCGTCACGGTGTTCAAGACCGACGGAAATCCTTATCAGTCCCGGCGTAATATTTACTGCCAGCCTTTCTTCTTCCGATAACTTTCCATGAGTGGTACTGGCCGGGTGCGAAGCGATACTTCTTGTATCACCCAGGTTAGCGGTAACCGATAACATTTTTAATTTATTCAAGAAATTCCGGCCCGCATCCAATCCACCTTTCAATTCAAAACAAACAATGCCGCCACCGGTTTTCATTTGTTTTTTTGCTATGACATGCTGGGGATGGCTTGAAAGAAAAGGATATTTCAGCCATTTCACCGCCGGATGCTTTTCAAGCTTTTCAGCAATGTACTGTGCATTCGAGGCATGTCGTTCCATGCGCACCTCCAGGGTTTCCAGGCTTTTACTCAATACCCATGCATTGAATGGTGATAGGGATGGTCCTGTATTGCGACAAAATAAGTACACATCTTGTATCAGTTTTTTATTTCCGAGAATTACTCCTCCAAGCACCCGTCCCTGCCCATCAATCCATTTCGTTGCGGAATGTATAATGATATCAGCTCCATAATCTGCCGGCGTTTGCCCGAATGGTGTAGCGAAGCAATTATCGACATTCAAAAGTAGCTTGTGTTTTTTGGCAAGCTTTCCTACCCACTCCAGATCGATCACATCAAGGCCTGGGTTGGTGGGGGTTTCGAGATAAATCATTTTCGTATTCGGGCTTATAAGTGCTTCCCATGTTTCGGGTTTTGAAGCATCAGCATAGCTCGATGTAATTCCGAAGCGCGGAAGGAATTTCGTTAATAGTGTGTGAGTACTGCCGAAAACCGCGCTGCAGGAAAGGATATGATCGCCCTGCTTAAGCAAGGCCATGAAGGAAGAGAATACAGCACTCATACCAGTTGCAGTAGCAACACCGGCTTCCGTACCCTCCAGCAAACACATCTTATCAATAAATTCTTTTACAGAAGGATTGCTGAATCGACTGTAAATGTTGTCATCCGATTCATCCGCAAAAGCTGCACGCATTTCCTCCGCATTGTCAAATGTAAAACTGCTTGTCAGAAACAACGGTGTAGAATGTTCCTTCTCATCCGACTGATTCGTTTGAGTACGAATGGCCTGTGTTATTTTTTTTTGATCCATAAATTACAAGTAGCAATAAAATTCAATTTGCAGTTGAATACTATTATTTTGAAACGGGCAGTTCCTCGTTTACCCTTACTTCCCACGTGAAGTTGCAACCTCCACGACGTAAAGTCTCTGCAACAGAGCAATATTTATCTATAGAAAGTTCGCAGGCTCGTTTCGCTTTATCAGGATCAATATCACCACTCAATTCAAAAATGATCTTCACATTTTTCCATAAAGAAGGTTCTTTCCCTTGTTCTCTTTCCCCTTCTATTGTTGTATGAAATGTTTGAATGGTTTGTCGTTGTTTCTTTAATATGGATACGATATCAATTCCACTGCAACCGCCGAGTCCTACCAGAAGCAACTGCATTGGTCTGAATCCAAAATTATTTCCTCCGGTTTCCGGGCTGGTATCCATCTTCACCTGGTTGCCATAGGCATCTGTAGCTTCGAAGCCATAATCCTGTTCTAACCGGATGATATCAATTTTAACCATTGTGCAAAAATACCCCTTTCATCTTAAGCAGCAAAGCAATCGTATTGACGAAAAGCAAAAGCGCAAAGAAAAATTCCCTGCGCTTTCGTAATTATATTTGTCTATGATTAGTTACCTCAGAAGTCCATCAACTGTCACGGCTGCATAATACAACGCCCCAATGGTTGGCCCCGCCGCATATTGTATATATCGCCGATTGAAAATGTTCGACCCACCTGTTTTAATCGTGGTCTTATATTTGGGGATTTTGAAACTCATTTGTGCGTCAAAAACATAATAGGCAGGAACACTTCCATTCGCCAACGGACTTTCCCAGAGGAATGCGTCCTGCCATTTCCATACAATGTTGAACCCGATATTTTTTATTATTTCCCTGTTTCCAAATGAAAGATTCACACCCCATCTGGGCGTATTGAATGCGGTGACAAAAACATCACTCTGCTGGTTTGTTATGATATTGTTGTAATTGACATTCCCGGCAAAAGTATATCGCTTGAAAAAATTATAGGTTACACCGAGGGAAGAACCATAATTGCGATAAGTATTCTTTGCATTGGTAAATACGCGGTACCGCGTTTGTTTGGAACGGTTGGTTGCCAGCATATCGTATACAGAAGAATCACTCCCTACTTTCCCGGAAGCAGGCACCGCAACTTCTACTTGTCCCAAAAATCCATCATAGGTGTTAAAGTATCCATCAATATCCACCACCAGCTTGTTTTCCAGCAGGACACTCTTGTAACCTGCTTCAATGGAATGTATTCTTTCCGGCCGTGTTGCAGAAAGATTCGTGATAGAAAGAATCTGTCTGTTTTTTAGCGCTGCTTCATTCGTGGTGAGCCCATTGGTGACGTCTTTGTTCACAGCTGCGTTAAATGTATTGACAGAACTCAGGGTATAGGAATTGTCAAGATATCCTAATCCTTTATTGATATATGGAAGACCTCCGACACGGCGTACATTTCCGTTGTTCACAAAAGACAATGCTTCAAACAGCGCCGGAAATCTGAATCCATTCTGGTAGGCTATCCGGAAATTATGTTTTTCATGTGCAGTATAAACGATCGCGACACGTGGGTTTAATTTGGCTTGGAATTCCGGATTATAATCATAACGCAATGACCCGAAAATTTTCAATTTTTCTGCGAATAACAATTTAGTAGCCTGGATAAAGGCGCCAATTTTTTTGTAATATAAATTGCTTCCTCCTGTTTTCGTACGTTCAGCAATCGGACGGGAAAAATCAACAAAATTATTTCCATCAGGAATCACCTCATACACTCTCACATCGCCCCCGAGCAATAGATTGACAAAATTAATTTTTCCAGTCAGGTCATATTGCCCATCCGCGTGATACAGCCGACTCATTTGTTTCAGCCACGCGCCGCCTGTTGCAGGTGCATTTGCAATTCCTGCATTCTGATGATCCCAATTATTGATTTTAATGATTGTATTTTTTAATGCCTCAAATTCAGGTGTACCGGGTTCAACTCTGCCCTGATCAGCGAGTTTGCGGGCAGTGACAAATGCAGTCGCAAGATCGGTTCCGTTATTGATCTCTGCCTGCAGCCTGGTTTTAAAAACATCCCGCCATGCATTGTTGGATTTATTTGTCAGGTCAAGATTGTCTACGAGGGGTTTAACGTTATATGAATCTCCGGTATTCTCGATCGATACATAAGACCGTATAAAATAATTGGTTCCTTTCAATTCAAGTTTATGATTCTGAACAATCACATTGTCAAGTTGGATCTTGTTTCCTCTTTGAAAGACGCCATCCATTTTTCCTACACGGTAACTATAAGACAATTCTGCATTTTCGTGTATGCGGTAGTGTAAGGCAGCATCCAGTTTAAGGTTGTCAACGTTGGGACTTACTACATCCTTTTCCCAATAACCTGTTCTTCTGACTATAAAAGTTTGCGACCGCCCCTGGTATTGAACACCCGTCAGGGTTACTGCATTATTATTTTCATCCCCATATTTATTCCACGCATCATAAGCTGGATTGGCATTGCCTGATAGTTCAGGGAACGAAGGATTTGCAGTACTGCGGTTATTAGGGTTTTGATCGGTAGCGGTATTAGACAACCAATCAGTTCCATTCATATAGCTTGCATTGATCTTAAAAGCCCATTTGTTATTAAAGGCTTTCGCAAACCGCACCGCAGTTTCAGTCAGAAGCCCCGTATTCCTGTCCTTTCCATCAACATGATTAACTCCTGTCTTCTGGTAAACAGACAATCCCTGGTAAAGAAAAGGACTCTTAGTGATCAAATTGGCCATTCCGTTGATAGCATTCATACCATAAAGCGCGGATGCGGCACCGGGAGTAATTTCAACACTGGCTATATCGAGTTCGGTAGGTCCTATCGCATTTCCAAGGGGAACTCCAAGCGTTGCCGCCTGCATATCAACCCCATCAACCAGTTGCATGAAACGAAAATTATTCGGGATGTTGAAACCTCTCGTATTTGGCACTTTGAAAGTCAGACTTGAAGTTGTCATCTGAACTCCCTTTACATTTTCCAATGCATCATAAAAGCTGGGAGCCGGTGTTTCGCGTATCGCACGAATGTCAAGTTTTTCAATCGCAACCGGAGAACGGAGAATACTTTCCTCCACACGGGAGGCCGTCACCACTACTTCCTTGCCCAACAAAGTTTGCGTCACGAGTGCAACCTGCAATGTGGATTGAAGATTCGTGAGTAAGAATTCCTGTGATTGAAATCCAACAGAAGAAAAAACAAGTGTGAGGGGAAATTTCAATTTGGTTTTTATTTTGAAATATCCTGAATCAGTTGTTATAGTGCCAGCAACTGTGCCCTTGATATTGATACTGACCCCACCTAATGGCGCCCGACTATTCTGATCTGTTACCTGTCCTGATATTTCAATCAGGTTCGTCTCCTGAGCCATCCCCGTTAGTGATATAAAAATAAAAGTCAGGAAGGTGAAGGATCGAAACATGCTGCGTGAAAAAATGATTTTCATGATTGAATTGGTAATAAAGTGCAATGAATTTGGTTGTTGTGTTCGTATGGCAGCAATCAGATCAACAACAACAGAAGTCGTAAAGCATTGCAGGTGTAGAAATTATAGCGACATTCTTTGTTTCCCAGTGCATATCAGTTCTTTGATTTACAAAATAAGGGGTTTTATATTAGTCTACCAAATAAGTAGACTTTAATTTATTACCAATTTCATATGGAGAATTTCATTTCACAAAATGAATCAAACGACTTTAATCAGGATGCGCATGCTCCAGAAGATCACAAGAATTCCCAGCAGTATGAAAGATGTTTTACGGGGAAGCTTTCCGGTCAGTTTGGCTGCAATTGGGGCTGCAATCAATCCACCAATGATCAATGCCACGATCACCTGCCAGTGAGTGACGCCAAGAAAAGTAAAAAATGTAAAAGCACTCGCAAGTGTAACAAAAAATTCGGTGAGGCTGACAGAACCAATTACGAAACGCGGACTACGGCCTTTTGTAATAAGTGTTGTCGTCACAATCGGCCCCCATCCCCCGCCACCGAAAGAATCTAGGAAACCCCCGACACCGGCGAGTAATCCATAACGTTTGAATTTCGCTTGAATCTTTGGCTTCCTGAACGCATTGATCAGGATGCGTGTGCCGAGAAAAAGTGTATACACTGCCATTACAGGACGCAGATATGCAGCATGTGTATTGCCAAATTTACTGAGTAACACCGCGCCAAGTACTGCTCCAATGATGCCGGGAATGAGCAACACTTTAAATAATTTCTTATTGACATTTCCGAATTTATAGTGACTATATCCCGAAGCCCCGCTTGCAAACATCTCTGCCGTATGAATACTGCCGCTGATCGACGCAAGATTTACACCAGCGGACAAAAGGATTGTCGCACTTGTAACGCCATAACCCATACCAAGCGCACCATCTACCAGCTGCGCAAGGAACCCGGCGAGTACCATCCAGTGAAAATTTTTATCGAGTGTTTGGTACCATTTCACTGTATCATCCGCCATTCTGCCGATGGGCAGATAAGAAAAAATAAAATGACCGATCAACATCATTGCAAAAGCAAGAAGTGAATAGCTCGCTATTCTCTTCCATCTCGTATCAATTCCATTATCACGATCCACAAGGACCTGGGTGAGCCTGTTGAGTTTTTTTACTTTGTATTCGAAATTTCCATTCAGCTTGTTGCGTATCTTATGCAGATTATTGATGACATCGTGCAATTCCGCAGGCAGTGCATCCTGCATAACCTCTTTCAATCTTTTGCCGGTAGTGGGTGACTTCCCATTTGTAGAGATCGCTATTTTCAAATCGCCCTTTTGTACAATTGAACCAAGATAAAAATCACACAGGGCAGGCTGATCTGCAACATTCACCAATTTCCCTTTAGCTTTCGCTTCATCCCTGACGATCTGACTAATTACAGGATCATTAACTGCTACTATAACAATATCAGCCGGATCAAGATCTTGAGAGTTAAAAGGTTTTTCAAGAAGAGTAATATTTTCCACCTTTGCCGCTAATTGATGGACCGCTTCACTGATCTCGGAAGCAACCAACCTTATCGTAGCCCTCGGTGCATTAGTCACGATCGCGGATAACTTTTCATACCCGACATTTCCACCGCCTACAATCAAAACTGACATGGTTTCCAGCTTCAGAAACACAGGAAATAAGGCATTCTTGCCGGTATCAGGAAGATGGGTATGATGTGTTTCGCTCAACATATTAATTTATATGGTCCGCTCTCTTCAACGTATCTACTCTCAACTATACTAAGGCTTTTCTTATTGAGAAATCTCCGAAAGATTCTTTCTTTTCTCTGTCTGCAGCATACAATTGAAATAATTGATCTAATTCCTGAAGTATTCCTCCTTCATCCAGGTGCTGTTTATATATTCTGTTCAATCGGGTACCATAACGGTCACCGCCAATATGCAGGTTATAAAAACCATAGGCAGTTCCTATCAACCCAATTTCTGCGAGGTTCGGTCTGGCACAACCGTTAGGGCAGCCTGTCATTCGCAAAATGATTTTTTCATCCTGCAGCGAATAACGCTTCAGGATCACTTCCACTTTTGAAAGCAAGGAGGGAAGGTATCTCTGCGCTTCAGCCAATGCCAGCGGGCACGTATTGAACGCCACACAGGCCATTGCGTTTTTTCGTACGGAAGAAGCCAGGGCTGTGTGGTCAATGATCTGATATTTCTCCAGGATCTCGTTTATCAGATTTTTATCAGCCAGTGATATGTCACCGAGTATGACATTTTGGTTTCCCGTAAATCGGAAATTAGCCTTCCCGGTTTTCGCAACTTCTAATAAAGCAGTCTTCAAATTCACTTTACCATCATCAAGTACACGTCCGTTCTCAACAAAAACAGTGTAATACCATTTTCCTTCATGATTTTCCTCCCATCCGTACCAGTCTTCCCTTGAAGTAAATTGAAAAGGCCTTGCCGGTTGCAGCAAAATGCCGGTTCTCTTTTCTACTTCCTTCTTAAACGTGTCAATGCCCATTCTGTCTACTGTATATTTTAACCGGGCGAGTTTCCGATCGCTGCGATTACCGAAATCCCGCTGTACAGTCAATACTTCATATATCGTTTTCAGAGTAGCTTCACCCGCCTCGCAAAAACCCATCACCGTTGCGAGTCGACCATAAGTTTCAGGATTACCATGTGTGGTGGATAAGCCGCCACCTACACCTATATTAAAACCTTTCAGTTCATTATTTTCTATAATTGCAATTAACGCTATATCGTTGGCGAAAACATCCACGTCATTGTTCGGAGGAATTCCAATCGCAATCTTGAATTTTCTAGGAAGATATCGATCCTGGTAAAGTGGATCCTGCTCTTCAGAAGTATCGCTGATCTTTTCCTTATTCAACCAGATCTCATAATATGCTTTGGTTTTTGGCATCAGACGCTGGCTGATCGCATCAGCATAGGCGAATACCCGCTCATGAATCCTGGATTGTTTCGGATGCGCGCTGCATAATACATTCCGGTTGATATCACCACAAGTCGCAATGGAATCAAGCTTCGCACCTGAAAATGACTCGATCGTCGGCCTTATATTTCTTTTCAAAAGCCCGTGCAACTGAATCGTTTGCCGGGTGGTGATCTTTATGATACCTGTGGAAAATTCTCCGGCGACATGGTGCATGGCAATCCATTGTTCTGGCAACAAAAATCCACCGGGCAGCCGAAGCCTGATCATGAATGAATACAATCTTTCCAGCTTTTTCTCTGCACGTTCATCCCGGCGGTCACGGTCGTCCTGCTGATACATTCCGTGAAATTTAATCAGCGCCTGGTCATCCTCACTGATTGCGCCTGTGATCTCATCACGTAATCCGTCTTCGATAGTACCGCGCAAACCATCACTCTGCATCTTGATCTTCTCCACCGACGATAAATTATTTTCTGCCATTACAATTGAAAATGAAAAATTAAAAATTAAAAATTCAAAAAGTTGAAATGGGCCTGTATTCTTATTTATTAATTACTAATTATTAATTCTTGATCGTTAGTAAACGTCTTTTAAATATTTCCCACGCTCCTTCATTTCAGCTAAAAAAAGCATCGATTCATCTGCTGATTTGTTTCCTTCTTCAGCAATAATGTACAGTAACGTATTTTCAACATCCACACTCATCGGTTCCTTTGCCCCGCAGATATAAACATAGGCGCCATTCTCAATCCACTCATAGAGTTGCCTGGCTTTTTTTCGCATTTTATGTTGAACATAAATCTTTTCCGTGCCGTCGCGCGAAAAGGCTACATCAACGGCTGTAAGTACACCTGTTTGCATCCAGTTCTGAATTTCAGACTGGTAAAGAAAATCAGTTACAAAATTGCGATCACCAAAAAACAACCAGTTACGTCCGGCTGCACCCAAGGCATCTCTTTCCGCAAGGAATGAACGGAATGGAGCAATGCCTGTTCCGGGACCTATCATGATCACATCATCTGTGTGTGAAGGCAATCTGAACGCATCATTAGGATGGATATAAAAATCAATTGTATCACCGTCTTTCAATAGGGAAAGATATCCGGAACACAGTCCGCATTGGATTTCCTCATTCAATGAAAAAAAATCCCGGGCTACTGTCAGATGAATTTCATCAGTATGTGCCTGCGGAGAAGATGAAATCGAATACAACCGCGGGGTGATCGGTTCTAATAGTGGAATGAAAGATTCAACAGCGGAAACAGTTCCCGGGTAGATTCTGAGAAGATCATACAAACTGATCTTCGTTTCCGGTATTTCCTGTTGCACAATGATAGCGTATTGTTTAACTACTCTTTCAGGCAGGTATTGGATATTTACTTTAGATGATAACAATTCATGTAACGTGTATTCCTGGTTCCGAAAAAGGAAAAGCTTTCCGGAAGGAATGCCCGACAAAGAAATAACAGCCTGCACGACTTCGGCCGGGTTTGAAGGGATGATGCCAATAGAGTCTCCGGGTTCATATGATACATTTTCTGCGGCGATTTCCAGATGATGTGTTTCCTTTTCCGAGCCCCTGTCATTCAGGATGATGTTTTTAAGAACTGAACCGGTATAGATTTTCTTTCCGGTTTTTTTTGGCGCCCGTGGTTTGATCGTGGATAAGCCGTTCCCTTTACCATTTATTTTTGCGAGTACTTCCGAGAACCAACCTTCGGCATCCGACTCATAATCGATATCACATTTTTGCAGACTGAGTAACCGTTCTCCACCCAATTTTTGCAACTGGGAATCGACGTCCTCTCCGGCCTTGCAAAAAAGTGGATAAGAAGTATCCCCCAATGCCAAGACGCCGTATTTCAGTTTACTCACTTTGAATCCATTCTGATGGATATGATCATAGAACTTTTTGGCAGCTGCCGGCGGTTCCCCTTCTCCCTGTGTGCTGATAATTGTAAAAAAATATTCTTCTTTGCTCAGATCATTGATTCTGTACTGATCAAGACTTACCAGTTTCGCATGTATACCATTTTTTTTTGCACTGGTTGCAAAATTGAGTGCAAGTTTTTTTGAATTTCCTGTTTCCGTGCCATACGCGATTGTAATCTTCTGTCCGGTTGTTGCAGTAAGTACCTGCTCTTTTTCATGACCGGCAATTACTCCAGACAAGTAACCATTGATCCAAACCAATTCCTCTTTGGTAGATCCGGCTACGAGGTCTTCAATCATTTTTAGTTTACTCCCGCTTAACATGTTTTCCATTTTATAATACTTCCTGTTGATGCATCCAATAGTAATGGTCAAGAAACAATTACATCTTCTAGGATTACGGCCTGCTTTTTTATTTTTCCCGTGAGTGGTGCGAAATAATATTTCCCTGCATTATTATTCTCTACCCATTTAAAACGCTGATGAAGGTTTACAACTTTTCCAATGATCACCAGCGTCGGTGATACCAGCTTATTATTTTTATTTGCATCAAAATCGTAAAGGGAAATTACCTGGACATGTTGACAGGGTGTCGTCGCCTGTTGGACGATGGCCATCAATTTTTCAGGATCGATCCCGTTACAGGTGAGTTGATAAACTAAATCAGGAAGCGTTTCTGCCGACATATAAAATACCAGCGTATCATTTGTTTGTGCAAGCTCTTTCCAATAGTTGTCGTCAACTATATCGGATTTATAATACGTAAGTAGTCTGACAGCAGTCGACAAACCTCGCGCCGTCAGGGGAATTGCCGCATAAGCGGCTGCGCCTGATGCTGCAGTGACACCAGGAATGATTTCGAATGGAATCCCATTTGATTCCAAAACTGTGAGTTCATCGAGAATGTTGGCAAACAAGGAAACATCTCCGCCTTTCAATCGAACGACTAACTTTCCATTATTCGCATGCATGACAAGAAGGTGGTTTATAAATTCCTGTGGAGTTGAATGCCCGCGCCTGCATTGCTTTCCTACAAAAATGATTTCTGCGTTCACAGAAATATATTTTTTCAGGATCTCATCACTTACCAGACGGTCCGTAAGCACCACATCTGCCTGTTGTAAATACTTTGCAGCGCGAATTGTAAGGAGATCGGGATCTCCGGGTCCTGCGCCTGCTATTATTACTTTTCCTTTATTCATGTAGTCTATCGTATCAGTAGAGTAAAAAGACAAAAAAATTTTTGTTTTATTGAATGATACACGCGCCTACAGTCACAAGACTTGTTTCATCGATAAGGATCGCGCCGCCGCCGCTTCGTAATTCTGCATATACATCATACACCACCGGTGCTGCTGTACGGATCGTCGCCTGTACAATGTCATTCAGTGAAGCCTGCGATGGCAATTCACTTTTTAGAAGCGTATTGACATCGAGACGGTATGACAAATTTTTTACAATGCATTTTACCGTTTTGCTCTGCACCTGTAACAGGTAACGCCCTCCGGGCTTTAGCGGTTTCGTGTCCATCCAGCACAGTAATACTTCAAGGTCATTACCTACAGGAGGTTGATTTTCTTTTTTTACAATAACATCTCCCCGGCTGACGTCGACGTCGTCAGCAAGTTGCAGCACGATGCTTTGTGGTGCAAATGCTGTATCTATTTCATGGCCTCCTATCTCTACCGACGTGATGCGGCTCGTCAGACCTTGCGGTAATATTGTTACTTCTTCTCCTTTGCTGTAGGTACCTGCAGTGATACGTCCTGCATATCCGCGGTAATCATGCAGGTCTTCCGTTTGAGGACGGATCACATATTGTACAGGAAATCGTGCATGGGTTAGATTGACATCGTTGTCCACTTCTACCTGCTCCAGGTGTTCGAGCAGACAAGGTCCTTCATACCACGACATGAAAGAAGATTCTTCAACAATGTTATCGCCATTCAATGCACTGATCGGAACATATGTCACATCCGTAAGGCCCAGGGATTGCGCGACCTCAGCATAGTCAATTACAATATTGTTGTACACATCCTGCGAGTATCCCACCAGATCCATTTTGTTGATGGCAACAACCACGTGTGGAATTTTCAGCAATGAAGCAATGATCGAATGCCTTCGTGTTTGCTCGACGACGCCGTTCCTTGCATCCACAAGAATGATCACCAGGTTGGCATTTGAGGCACCTGTAACCATATTGCGTGTATATTGAATATGACCTGGTGCATCAGCGATGATGAACTTTCGTTTTGGCGTGGAAAAATATTTGTAAGCTACATCGATCGTTATTCCCTGCTCCCGTTCTGCCCTCAGTCCATCTGTAAACAAAGCAAGGTCAATCTCGCCTTCCTTTCTGTTTCGTGTTTGACGTTCGATTGCTTCCAACTGATCGGCCATTATGGATTTGCTATCGTACAGTAATCTTCCAATGAGTGTACTTTTCCCATCATCAACAGAACCGGCGGTGATAAAACGTAATAGATCCATTTGGCTATTTTATGTACGGTGTACGGTGTACGATGTACGGTGTACGGTGTACGATGTACTATTTTAGATTTTAGATTTGCGATTTTAGATTTTTATATATTTTCGAAGACTCTAGTTTAATTGCCTACTGCCTACTGCCTACTGCCTACTGCCTACTGCCTACTGCCTACTGCCTACTGCCTACTGCCTACAGCCTACTAGAAATACCCATTCTTCTTTCTGTCTTCCATTGCAGCTTCTGAAACCTTATCGTCGATCCTTGTTTCTCCCCGTTCGCTGGTTCGGGTAGCAGTGATTTCACGGATAATATCATCGATCGTGCTCGCATTTGATTCGACCGCAGCAGTACATGTCATGTCTCCCACTGTCCGATAACGCACCCTTTTTGTACTGATCCTGTCTCCATCATCTATCCTTATGAATGGAGATACAGCCACCAGTTGTCCTTCGTGTTCTAGTACCGAACGCTCGTGCGAGAAATAAATCGAAGGAAGTGCAATTCTTTCGCGACGGATATAGTTCCAAACGTCGAGTTCTGTCCAGTTACTGATCGGAAATGCACGTACGTTTTCTCCTTTATGAATTTTACCATTATAAATATTCCATAATTCCGGTCTTTGAAGTTTCGGATCCCATTGGCCAAATTCATCCCTCACAGAAAAAATCCTTTCTTTTGCGCGGGCCTTTTCTTCATCACGACGGGCACCGCCGATACACGCATCGAACCCATATTCTTCAATGGTCTCAAGGAGGGTGTAGGTTTGTAACTGGTTGCGACTTGCAAATTTTCCGCGCTGCTCAGTGAGGTTTTGTCTTTGGATCGTATCCTCAACTTTCTGTACAATCAATTTAGCATCCACCGATGCAGCCAGTTGATCACGAAAGTCTAGCGCTTCCTGAAAATTATGTCCGGTATCAATATGCACGAGGGGGAACGGCAATTTTCCGGGTCGGAAAGCCTTCAGCGCAAGATGTACCAGTGTAATAGAATCTTTCCCACCAGAAAACAACAATGCAGGTCTTTCAAACTGGCCTGCCACTTCCCGCATGATGTGTATCGCTTCCGATTCCAGATGTTGCAGATAATCTAAATGATACTGATGACTCATAATTTTTATTTCTAATTCTACTTTCTCAGCGCTTAGGCCATTGCTTACACTTATCTAACTTTCGCTAACTCTTCTGCATGCACATGCAGACCACATTCTTTCTTATCCTGTCCTTCCCACCACCAGCGTCCCGCACGAAAATCTTCACCGGGCTTCACAGCCCTGGTACAAGGCGCACAGCCGATACTGATAAATCCTTTATCATGAAGCGGGTTGTAAGGGACCTGATTATCTGAAATATATTTTTTTACTTTTTCGGTTGTCCATTTGAGTAAGGGATGAAATTTTATGATCTGATTACTCTCATCCCATTCGATCATCGGAAGGTCATTTCGGTCGGATGAATGTTCTGCACGAAGTCCGGTTACCCAAACACTATTTCCTTTTAATGCACGTTTTAACGGTTCCACCTTCCGGATATAACAACAATTTTTCCTGTTTTCTATTGATTCGTAAAAGGAATTAGGCCCTTTATCCTGTATAAAAGGTTCCAGCAAACGGTGATCGGGATAATAAGCTTTGATATGAGCTCCGTATTTTTCATTGGTACTGTTCCAGACAGAATAGGTTTCGGCAAAAAGACGGCCCGTATCCAATGTGAAAATGCTGATCGGAGTTCCGCGGGAAAGAATTGCATGTGCTATTACCTGATCTTCGATACTGAAGCTGGTGGAGAACACTACCTGCCCTGCAAATTGTTGTGACAACAATTCCAATGCATCCCCAGGTAATAAGGTTTGAATTTGCAACAGTAATTTGTCAATTGTGCTTTGCAATTGAATGGAATTTTTTCAGGTAATTGTTTCGATCCGGCAGGCAGGTTAGATTAACGACAGCAACAACAACTTGTGCTGAGACATCGGGAAGCAACTGAAATGATTTCGACATATACATTCATAAGTCTACTACATTGGTGGACAAATATACATTAGATATATTTCATGAAAAAATCCGATTCGGTTAAACGAACAGACGTTAGTTTTAGTAAAAAAAGATAGCGTGTTATAAAAAAATCTTAACAAAAAAAATGGTTTCAGTTCTTTAAAAAACATTTTTCTTTCAATTGATTTCATGCTTACTTGCATGAAATCAATCCATTCGAAACTAAATTTATAAAGAGGTAATCATGGATCATTTAACACTATTCTTCACAGTTGCTGTGGGTATGATTGTTCAATGTTTGTTTTTCTATCTGGTGATCCGCTACGCTGTGAGCGCGGAACGT
>DATLDA010000131.1:0-11572 GCA_035526135.1 Flavitalea sp. | reverse complement strand
CTGCATCACTGCCTGTATTGGGTTCTGTCAGACCCCACGCTCCCAACCATTCACAACTAGCTAATTTGGGAAGGTATTTCCTCTTTTGCTCCTCATTACCGAAAGATAAAATATGACCGGTACATAAAGAATTGTGTGCAGCTACACTCAGTCCAATAGACCCGCATACCCGGGCGATTTCCTGAATGATCGCCACATATTCCGTATACCCTAATCCAGATCCGCCATACTGTTCAGGCACAAGTACGCCCATCAAACCCAGCTTTCCCATTTCTGCAAACAGTTCGCGGGGAAACTTCTGGCTCTCGTCCCATTCCATTACGAAAGGACGGATTTCTTTATTTGCAAAATCGCGGGCGGTTTGTACTACCTGAAGGGTTAGATCTGATGGTTGAAAATTCATTTTCCGAAAATTTCTTTTTTTCATCTGCAAGATACAATGTTACCTGTATGCTAACAGTTGTAAGTGAACATGAAATAAACTATTCTGTAATGAGATACGGCTCCAGCTTTGCATACAGGTCATTTGTAATTAACTGAACCTGCCTGATCGCTGCCACATTATTATAAAGGCCGTGCCGGGTCCTGTATTGAACTAACGCATTGGCCACCTGCCATGAAACGTATGGATGCGCAGCCAACGTATTTGCATCCACCGTATTTATATTGATATGACGTAAATTCCTTTCACTACAAACGAGATGTGATTGTATACTCCTGAAGACTGAATCATGGAGTCCGAATGTTTCGGCTACCTGAGAAGTAGAATAAAATCCTCCCAGTTTTTCACGGAAATGTACAATCCGGATAGCAAGCCGCGGTCCAATCAGGGGAAGTTTTTCCCAGGTGGCCGAATCAGCGTTATTAATTTCCAGCAATTCAATTTCAGGTACAGGCCTGTCAACCTTTGTTTCTTTTTTGAACCATGCCTTTTTTTTCTCCTCTATGGGGACTTCCTGCTGCTTTATGCGGACAAAAGGCAAAAGCCTGGTTACATCCGATCGACTCAATCCAAAAATTTTCTTCAGATCATCCGGATGCCGGAAAACTCCGCCTTTTGTACGGTATTTCAGGATCGTTGAAATGGTTCGTTCCCGAATTCCTAATTGTTGCCAACCTTCTGCATTCAGCGTATTTGGATCAAAGGGAAAGACGCTGCCGGAAGATCTTTTGACAGGAATTTTGTTGCTGTAATTTGAATAGTTTTTTTCAACGGGTGAATCACTGCTATACTCATGCGATCGAACAAGGGCTCGCAATGAATCATCGGAATTCTCCAGAGAAAATATTTTCTTTTCGGGAAAAAAAGAAGGTGTTACATACAGGATGATCAGTAGCACAAATAAAACAAAAATTCCAGTTCTTTCTTTTTTAGTAAATATGAAATAATCCTTCCATTTGACTGCCATTTTAAATGAAAGTTACCAGTGGGGTTGACTTCAGAAATCGTGTTTCAGCGGTATGCAGGAAGTTTTATAACGAGCTGGTCATAGGCCAGAAAGATATCTTCGGGAAGTTCTTTGCTTACTTTCTCATGTAATCCCATCTGGTGGCTCAGGTGAGTAAAATAAACCTGTTTTGCTTTCAGCTCTTTTGACATCTGTATTCCTTCCTCGAGTGTGAAGTGCGAAATGTGTCTTTCCTTTCTGAGCGTGTTCAGTATGAGCACATGGCTGTTCATTGCTTTTATTCTTTCAACATCGTCAATTTTATTAGCATCGGTGATGTATGTAAAGTTTCCGAAACGAAATCCTAATACGGGCATTTTCAGGTGCCATACCTGCAGGGGTATTACCGGAATATCTCCGACTTTAAATGGTTCAAGATCGATTGTGTTGAGTGTAATTTCAGGAACACCCGGGTACCTCATATCTGTAAATGCATAAGGAAATTCCCGTATCAGAACTTCCTGCGTCATTTCATTCGCGAACACGTGCATTGGCTGACCTGAAAAAAAATTATATCCTCTTACATCATCGAGTCCCGCGACATGATCTTTATGCGGGTGGGTAAACAAAATTCCATCGAGATGCCTCACGCCCGCCCGCAACATCTGGTACCTGAAATCAGGTCCGCTGTCCACGACCAATGTGGTAGACGCGGATTGTACCAGGATACTAGAACGTAACCGGTTATCTTTTTTATCTGTTGATAAACAAACCTCGCAATCGCATCCCACCATCGGGATACCGCTGCTTGTTCCGGTTCCAAGAAAGGTTATTGTAAGTGGCGGACAGGTCACCCTTAAAGCTAAAGAAATTGAAGGAATCAGTTATATCCTTCCATCAGCGGCCTGCTGAAATTTTTGCATTACTTCCTCATATACTTTTTTACTATCGGGAGTAAAACTTTCAGGATGGATGTTCAATTGGGGGATCAGATCGTATAATGTATTGATGCGGCCTTCCAGCTGCAGGAATTTATTAAGTACAACAACCTTACGTTCTTCCAGAATGCAATAGCCGCTTTGAAAGGTTCCTCTCTCATAGCGAAGAACGTAGGCGGCTTCATCAATCACCTTTTCAATTTTCTCGAGCGTGGCCTGTGTATATTTCATGCTGATTACAAATCTACTTCTTCATGTACTGATTATGCCCGTGGAATGATTTCACTTATCCACACAATCTTCCCACCTTTTCCTTAAAAACATAAGCGTACAAAAAAGGTCAGGTGGTTTTACTTGTCATCTTTATTACCGGCACCACCATCTCCTCAAGACTCAGACCCCCGTGTTGAAAAGTATTCTTGTAGTAATTCACGTAATAATTGTAATTGTTCGGATAGCATAGAAAGATGTCTTCCTTCGCAAAAATGTAGGAGGAATTGACAGTGGGAACCGGAAGACCTGCTTCTTTGGGGTCGCGAAATGATAATACTTCTTTATTATCGTAATTCAGGTTTCGTCCGTGTTTATACCTCAGGTTAGTGGTGGTTTGCTTATCGCCGATCACCTTCGCGGGAGTTTTCACTCGTACGCTACCATGATCGGTTGCCAGTATCAGGTTGATTTTTTTATCAGCCACTTTTTTAAGGGCCTGGTGGAGCGGAGAATGTTCAAACCAACTTTTTGTTACAGAACGATAACTGATCTCATCTCCTGCTAATTCTTTAAGCACTTCCAGCTCTGTACGAGCATGACTCATCATATCAACAAAATTATAGACTATTATATTCAGGTCGTTTCCAAGGAGGTTGTGAATATTATTTACCAGATCCTGGCCGGCCTGGTAATTCAAAACTTTGGTATAAGAAAATTTAAGATCTTCTCTTTTGATTCTTTTCAAATGCGAGCGCAGAAATTCCTCTTCATGCAGATTTTTGCCTCCCTCATCATCGTCATTCTTCCATTGAGAGGAAAACTGCTTTTCAATATCCATAGGCATCAGACCACTAAAAATTGCATTGCGGCTGTATTGAGTTGCAGTGGGAAGAATGCTGTAAAAAGTATCTTCTTCAAGTATCCTGAAACTTTCCGCAAAAATTGGCTGGATAGCTTTCCATTGGTCAAAGCGTAAGTTATCAAGCAGGATGAAGAACGTCGAAGTGCCTTTTTCGACATGGGGTAGCACTTTAAACCGCAGAAGTGTATGCGACATGATAGGGCCGTCGTCACTTTTCGGATTTACCCATTTCGCATAATTGCGTGAAACAAATTTGAAAAATTCTGTGTTTGCTTCACTTTTCTGCGATTGCAATACTTCGCGCATTTCAGGGCTATCACTTTTTTCCATCTCCAGCTCCCAATAAACAAGTTTTTTATAAATATCCATCCACTCGTTATGGTCTGGACTGCTATTCAGCGCCATAAACAGGTTACGGAATTGTTGTTGATAGGCCGTTGTTGTTCTTTCCGCAACCAGCCTTTTATTGTCGATGATTTTTTTCAGGCTCAGCAAAACCTGATTTGGATTGACAGGTTTGATAAGATAGTCAGTTATCTGACTACCTATCGCTTCATCCATCAGGTTTTCTGTTTCATTTTTAGTAATCAGCACAACCGGTACACTCGAATTGGCTTCTTTGATTTTGGCAAGTGTTTCCAGGCCGGAAATTCCAGGCATGGTTTCATCCAGCAAAATGACATCCACCTGATTATCCTTCACAAAATCAATTGCATCAAATCCGTTTGTCAATGCACTTACTTCATATCCTTTACTTTGTAAAAACAGGATTTGCGACTGTAAACTTTCCATTTCATCATCTACCCAGAGTATCTTTCCTAATGCCATGTTGTGATTGAAAAATTATTTGACCAATTCTCGAAAGCTAACAAAATTATTTTATCAATCAGGCATTTGTAAATTTGTGCCATTGCGGCTTCCATTGTTTTAACAAATCATCAACAGTCATGCAGAAACGATTTCGAAAGATCATCAATGATCCTGTTCATGGCTTCATTACACTTGATCATCCGCTCATCTTGCAATTGGTTGCACATCCTTATTATCAGCGCCTGAGAAGGATCTGCCAGATGGCGTTTGCACATCTTGTTTATCCGGGAGCTGTACATACAAGATTGCATCACTCACTTGGCGCATATCACCTGATGTGCAATGCACTGACAGAATTAAAGAGTAAGGGTGTTGAGATTTCCGCTGAAGAAGAAGCCGGCGCGAAAGCTGCGATCCTTCTTCATGATATTGGCCACGGGCCCTATTCACATGCGCTTGAACAGGTGCTCGTAAAAAATATGCAACATGAAGAAATATCGTTACATATTATGCAGGTTCTGAATCAACAACTGGATGGAAAATTGAAAATTGCAATTGAAATTTTTACTGATACTTATCCGAAACGATTTCTTCATCAACTGGTATCCGGACAGCTGGATGTTGACAGACTCGACTACCTTACAAGGGATAGTTTTTTCACCGGTGTTTCGGAAGGTGTAATAGGTCATGACAGAATTATCAAGATGTTGACGGTTTTCAACGGCGAACTGATGGTCGAGGAAAAAGCAATCTATTCCATTGAAAAATTTCTTGTTTCAAGAAGATTAATGTACTGGCAGGTATACCTTCACAAAACTGTACTGGTTGGTGAAATGATGCTCGTCAAGATTATGGAAAGAGCAAAAGAGCTTGTGAAGAAAGGCATTCCTGTCAGCACCACATCAAAGGCTTTTGATTTTTTTGTTCATGAGGATGTAGATGCCGCGCAGGTAAAAAATAATATTGAAAAATTCTGTTCACTCGACGATCATGATGTGTTCGCAACGATGAAGAACTGGATGCTGCATGATGACAAGATTCTTTCGATGCTGAGTCGGATGCTCGTCGAAAGACGTTTATTAAAAGTTAAATTACAGGCAACTTCAATTGATCAAAGCGAGTTCGAGCAAATGAGGAATAGAATTTGTCACACACTTCACATAACAGAAGAAGAAAGCCGTTACTTTCTTTTTACCGGAGAAGCAGTAAATACCACTTATGATCTGCATGAAGAAAGAATACACATCTTGTTTAAGGATGATTCAGTGAAGGATATCGCGCGTGTGGACAATGCCCTGATTCAGCAAACCCTCTCCAGCCCTATAAAAAAATTCTATATTTGTTATCTTGGATGATGGTCTGCCACAATGATTGCCGGATATTCCGTACCAGCCAATGACATTCTCTAAAGCCTAATGTTCTGAATTATGAATTTTACTGCAGCACAAATAGCCCTGCTGGTCAATGGAAAAATTGAAGGAAATCCGGATCGAACTATAAATTCTTTTGGCAAAATTGAAGAAGCAGGAGATGGGCAACTTGCCTTCTTAGCGAATCCAAAATATGAGGAATACCTATATTCCACAGGTGCCTCTGTGATCATCGTCAACCAGTCTCAGGACCTCCGGCAATCCATAGAAGCGACCCTTATCCGGGTAAATGATGCGTATTCTGCATTCGCCATCCTTTTATCCAAATACCAGGAGTATGTCACGCAGCAGTTATCGGGGATCCAACAGCCATCTTACATTTGCAAAACAGCTACTTTGGGTGAGAATATTTTCATTGGTGCTTTCGCATATATCGGTGAAAATGTTACGATCGGCAACCATGTGAAGGTTTTCCCAAATGTTTATATTGGCGATCAGGTAAGCATCGGTGACCATACGATACTACATCCGGGCGTCAAGATTTATAAGGATTGCATCCTTGGACGTCAGGTCACTGTTCATGCCGGAACTGTTATAGGAAGCGACGGATTTGGTTTTGCCCCTCAATCGGATGGAAGTTTTAAAAAAGTGCCACAGATCGGTAATGTTATCATAGAAGACAATGTAGAAATTGGTGCCAATGCTACCATTGACAGAGCTACCATGGGATCCACACTGATCAAATCAGGGGCAAAACTTGACAATCTCATTCAGGTGGCTCATAATGTCGAAGTAGGTCATAATACCGTTATTGCTGCTCAGGCCGGTGTTAGTGGCAGTACGAAAATCGGAAACAATGTAATGATTGGAGGACAGGCTGGAATCGTTGGTCATATTCAAATTGCAGATGGTAGCAAAATCAATGCGCAGAGTGGTGTTTCGAAGTCGTTAAAAATACCTAATACAGCAGTAACAGGCAGCCCTGCCTTTGATTATACAAGTGCACTGCGAAGCCAGGCAGTAACACGTAATTTGCCTGAGTTGGAAAAGCGCATCATCGACCTCGAAAATATGGTCAAACAACTTCTGACCGAAAGAGTATAATTTTCGGTTACACATGAGGGATTGTTTACTGTATCTCCATTAAACTTTTCAGCCCTTCCTTTTGATACATTGTTGTGATTCAATTCACAAGACCTAAAATGTAAAATTCCGTACTTTCGTGGCTATGGATCGGACGAATTGTAATGGGCCTTCGTATCAACATACGATTAAGGAAGAGATCAGCATTTCAGGAGCAGGTATTCATACCGGACAATCAGTTACAATGCGGTTGAAACCTGCGGAACCCAATACAGGTATCGTCTTTCAAAGGATCGATCTCCCGGGTAAACCCCTTATTAAAGCAGATGTAGACAACGTGATCGAAACGAATCGCAGCACCACCATTGAATCTCATGGAGCGAGGGTAAGTACTATTGAGCACCTGATGGCTTCGCTCGTAGGCATGCAGGTTGATAATGTAAAGATTGAAATTGACGGAGACGAAGTACCGATCCTTGATGGCAGTGCAGAGCCATTTGTTGAAATTCTGGAGAAAACAGGTACGACAAACCAGAAAGTCAAAAAGGTTTACTACAACATCGAACATAATATCAGCTTCATTGATGAGGATAAAAAAGTAGAAATGGTAGCCCTTCCTTATGATGACTACCGCATCAACACACTGATCGATTTTAACTCCCCCATTTTAGGAACCCAGCATGCGGCATTGAAGAACATCACTGATTTTAATTCAGAAATTGCTCCGTGCCGCACCTTCTGTTTTTTTCACGAACTCGAAGCCCTGCTTGCAAATAACCTTATCAAAGGCGGAGATATAAATAATGCCATTGTCGTTGTCGATAAGCCTGTCACTCCTGACCAGGTGGCAAGGATTTCAAAAGTTTTCAAGAAAACCGACGTCCATGTAAGTGAGGAGGGAATCCTTAACAATCTTAAACTACGTTTTCCGAATGAACCGGCGAGACACAAATTGCTGGATGTGGTAGGCGACCTGGCATTGGTCGGTTTTCCGTTCCGTGCGCATATTATTGCTAACCGTCCCGGCCATTCTTCGAACGTAAAATTTGCAAAGAAAATCAAAGAACATATCAGGAAGAATAAGCACCGTCAGGATATCCCGAAATACGACACATCGCAACCACCGCTACTCGATATTCACGCGATAGAAAAAGTTTTACCTCACCGATACCCTTTTTTACTTGTCGATAAAGTGATCGAGCTTACTGAGAAACTGGTGATTGCCATAAAAAATGTTACCTATAACGAACCGTTTTTTCAGGGTCATTTTCCCGGTAATTGCGTGATGCCGGGAGTACTTCAGGTAGAGGCGCTTGCACAGGCCGGTGGTTTGCTGGCGATTCCAAGAAACACGGAAGATCAGTATGATACCT
Source organism: Flavitalea sp. (assembly GCA_035526135.1). Classification (GTDB taxonomy): domain Bacteria; phylum Bacteroidota; class Bacteroidia; order Chitinophagales; family Chitinophagaceae; genus Flavitalea. The sequence continues at coordinate 3,535 of DATLDA010000131.1, read as the reverse complement.
ATTTCCTGAAAATTGAAAATTGTAAATTCAAACAGAAAGTAGTACCGGGGGATACTATGATCCTGAAGATGGAACTGTCAAACCCGATTCGCCGGGGAATATGTGAAATGAAAGGGACAATCTTTGTTGGTGACAAAGTGGTAACCGAGGCCGATCTTGTAGCACAAATTGTAAAAAGACCTAAAGCGTAAATATGATCAGTCCCTTAGCACATGTACATCCTAATGCTAGAATCGGGAACAACGTGACAATAGATCCATTCACAGTTGTTGAAGATGAAGTATCGATTGGGGACAACACCCATATCATGTCACATGTGACTATCGCAATTGGTACCTCAATTGGAAAGAATTGCACTATTTTTCCAGGGGCTGTGATCGGAGCGATTCCCCAAGACCTGAAGTTTGTCGGTGAGAAGACCACTGTTGAAATTGGTGATTACACGAATATCCGCGAGTACGTTACCATACACCGGGGAACAAAAGATAAATTCAAAACGGTAGTAGGAAGTCATTGCCTCCTGATGGCCTATGCGCATGTTGCACACGATTGTATTGTCGGCAATCATGTGATACTTGCAAACTGCGTGCAACTTGCAGGGCATGTACGGGTCGACGATTATGCGATTATCGGCGGCCTTTCCGGCGCGCACCAGTTTACGCGCATCGGCGCTCACGCATATGTAGGCGGTAATTCTGCAATCCGGAAAGATATTCCCCCCTATATAAAAGCAGCGCGTGAACCTTTAAGTTTTATGGGCATCAATCTGGTAGGTCTGCAACGCTGCAATTTCTCAAAAGAAAATATCCGGGAAATATCCGACATCTATCATATTCTGTTTGTCGAAAAACATACTACATCCGCCGCATTAACACTTATTGAAAAAAATTATTCAAACGGGCTGAAGGACAGCATTGTTGATTTTATCAAAACATCGAAAGCCGGCATCATCAAGCGACAATCAAAAACCGCCAGTGATGACGATTTCACTTTCTGACATCGCGAAGCGTTTCAACCGTGAATGGATCTTCCGCAGATTTTCTTACAAATTCCATACAGGTCAATCATATGCAATCACAGGACCTAATGGTTCCGGCAAATCAACGCTTCTACAGGTGATCGGCGGAGCGATCGCTCCATCCACAGGAAAAATAATATACAGCATTGATGATATTGAAAAAGATGCTGAAAGCGCATATCAGTACCTTTCTTTTGCAGCACCTTACCTCGAACTTATCGAAGAAATGACGCTAACTGAATTGCTAACTTTCCAGCAAAAGTTCAAACCCTTCCTGAATGGAATATCGCAATCAGAAATGCTTCAACATTTCAACCTGCAACCAGCCGCGCAAAAACAAATAAGATATTTCTCATCGGGGATGAAACAAAGAGTAAAACTTCTGCTGGCATTTTTTGCTGATACAGTTTGTGTGCTGCTCGACGAGCCCTGTACGAACCTTGATGAACCTGGAGTCGAATTATATCATCAACTGATAAAAAAATATTGCAGTGGCCGACTTGTCATCGTCAGCTCGAATGAAGAAAGGGAATATAACTTTTGTAAGGAAAGAATTAATATTCTGGATTTTAAATAATCCTTCGTTCAGGCACCATTCGTCTTCAATTCAACCTCAATCTTTTGCTGAAAAATTTCCAATGAAAAAAGAAGATGCCATTACAAAAATTATTTCCTGGGCTTCGCAACGTGAAAACATACAGGTGCTATTGCTGTCTGGTTCCCTTGCTAATGCGGTACGCGCCGACGACTTATCTGATATCGATCTCGCCGTTTTCGGATATGATTTCAATTTCATTGAAAATGATCAGTGGCTTTCGGAAATCGGGTCCCCTTGTGTTTGCATTCATGATCACTTTAATTTTGAGCAGCACACAATTCCTTCACGCCTCACAATTTTTTCAAAGGGATTAAAAATTGATTTTTCTTTTCATCCACTGGAAATTATTGAACGCATGGTAGAAAACGGATATCTACCAAACGATTACAACAACGGCTATAAAATATTACTTGATAAAACAGGTCTCACAAACAATTTGCCCGAACCTGATTTAAAAGGATTTCGATTGTTAATGCCCGATGCAGCGCAATTCAAAAAAAATGAAAATGAATTCTGGTTTGAAATTTACCATATAGCAAAATATCTAAAAAGAAATGATGTTTGGGCCGCTAAATCGAGGGAAGGCCACGCTAAAGTGTGTTTATTAAAAGTGCTGGAGTGGGGCCAGGGCTTAAAATCCAATTGGCAGTTCAGTCCCAAACAGGAAGGAAGAGGATTGCAGACATGGCTTGATGCCGATCAAATGGAACAGTTGTCAGAATGTTTTTCCGCCTACGATCTCACTGAAAACTGGACTGCCTTAAATCATTTGATTCGCTTTTACCGGTTCCAGACAGAAAAAACTGCTGCGAATCTTGGTATGATATATAATAAAGCACTGGATCAGAGTATCAGTGACTTTGTAAATTCATTGCAGCTTGAAATGCATAAGGGGTAATAAAGAAAAAAGTTCTTAGAAAGGCCCTGATCCTTTCTAAGAACTTTAAACTAAAAACGTTGAACTTATTTGAAAGCTTTTTTTCCACTTCCCGTTCCACTCGTTGAGGGTGCTCCGGCCATTTCTATCATCAGCGATAATTCCTGAACCAGGCCGTCTTCGTTGCCACCAAAACCAACACTTTTGAACCGGATCCTGCCTTCGTGATCAAGTACGAATTTTGTAGGAATGCCATTCACTTTATATTCATTTACCACTACAAAAGCATTTGGGTCTTCTTTATCCGGGACGTCATACAGCACATTGAAACTGTACTTGTTTTTTTGAATGAATTCTGCAACTGTTTTCTCACGTTTTGTTTTATCATCCCCACCTTCCCACGTGTCAATGAACAGAAAAGCAACATTGGGATCATTTTTATATTTATCCTGTGCTTTCTGCATAGCGGGGAAAGAGGCTTTGCAAGGTCCACACCACGTTGCCCAGAAATCAAGGATAACCACTTTACCTTTCAACTCATTCAGGTCAACATCATTCCCCTGAAGATTTACGAGTCGGAATTTCGGAGCCGGTTCGTTGATCATTTTTTTTGCAAGTTCAGCTTTCAATTTTTCAATGCCATACCTGTTCAATGCGGTTATATATTCATCATAACCGGCTTCTGATCCTTTTGTTTTTATATAAGTTCTTTTTAAAACCTCTTTTGCTTCCTTACCGGCAACGCCTTCTTTGGCAAGCTGCTCGAGTTCTTTTTTCACTTGTGCAGGAGGTGCAGTTTTTTCTAATAACAATGCGTACCTGTCGTTGTATTCAGCGTCTTTCATTTTCCTGATGGTCGCTGCATCTTTCGCATATTCCATTCCGGTTTTATAATCTTGCGTTTTGTAAAGAATATATGCGTAGGTATCGGCATACATGGAGTAAGTCATCTTCCTATCCTCTTTCCATTGTTTTGCAGTGCGCATCTCTGGTTGTTTAGAAGCCGGCTTCGTCATTTCAGTTTTTGCCCACAGAGTGGCTT